>NZ_JAJDNQ010000088.1 GCF_022340605.1 Thiohalocapsa sp. | reverse complement strand
ATACGCCGCCGCGAGCTGTGGCCCGAGGGCCTCGCGCAGGGCGCCGTTGGTGCGGCTCTTGCGCACTTGGAACTGCTCGTCGTCCATGCCCTGGGCATAGGTTTCCTCGGCGTTGGCGACGTTGCCGGCGTGCTCGCCGCTGATGTGGCGCAGCTCGTCGAGGTAGTGCTCGGTGAAGCCTTCGGTGTCGTGGCGGGCGGGGCCTTGGCCGCGCAGGAGGCGGTGGGCGAAGACGGTGTAGAAGGCGAGGTTGGCGCAGGTCATGGGCACGATCTGGCCGGCGGCCTGGAGGCGCTTGCCTTGCAGGTCGATGATGAGCTGGGGCGGCTGCTGGGCGCGTTGGGCGGCGTCGACGGTCTGCATGAAGCCGGCGTGGCCGTTCAGCAGGGGGTCGGGCAGGCCGTGGCGCAGGCGCACGAAGGGGATCTGGGCGAGTGTGACGCGGGCGTTGTTGGTGTCGACGAGCTTGTGGTCGCGGGTCTCGATGACGCGCGACGCGGGGCTGGGGTAGAAGAACTGCCAGCTCTGCTCGTAGGGCTCGGAGACGAGCACGTGGGAGAGGCGGTCCTGGGCGCGGCCGAACAGCGACAGGGCGTAGCCGGCGTAGTAGCCCATGGTCTTGCGGCCGCCGGCGATGGAGACGTGCAGGGCGCAGTCGGGGTCCGCGGTGAGGGCGCGGATGCGCTCGGCGACCTGGTCCGCCACCCGCTCGTTGTCGGCGGCGGTGCGGATGTCCGCGAGCGGCGCGCCGGCGGCGTCGGTGACGACATGGATGTTGTCATGGTCGAAGGCGATGGACGGCAGGCCGTAGTCGGCGCGCAGCCGCTCGAACCAGCCGGGGTCGGCGGAGAGCAGGCTCAGCTTGGCGCGCTCGGCGCCCTCGGTGGTGGTGATGAGGTGCACCTCGGTGGGGATGAAGCGGGGCGCGCCGCGCACTGCCAACGCGTAGAGGGTCTCGGTGACGATCTGCGGCGAGAGGCCGGCGACGGCGAGCAGCACGCGGCGGGGATAGTCGTGCGGGGCGCGTTGGGTGTCCGTCATGGTCGGCTCCTGAGTTGCTGCCCTGGGTGTTGCATCGGTCGGGGAAGAACCGGTGGTCCTTGCTTTCCTGCTCCCTGGCCGGTGCCGTCCGTTGGCGTATTCCGTTGGGCCTTGCCGGTTCGCGATGCAGTGTGCGGTCGTGGCGCGCGCGTGTGCGGTTTTGCAAGGTTGCAGGCTTGGGGGCTGGGACGCGTCGCGTCGCGAATGCACCTTGATGGGCCGGGCCGTCGGGCCTCCTGCTTCGGCCCGACCTGCGGGGGAAGCGCCGGCGACTGGTTCCGAGGGCACATTTGCCTGGCCTGACTGGTTCAGCCACGCGTTGGCAGCCGTGCCGGCGGTGGTTGGCCAGATTCCGTGGCACGGCGCGTGACGGCGGCCCGGCTTGCGCTGCCGGTGCTGTCGGTGATGCGGTAGCGCCCCAGTCCGAAGGCGGTGTTCTTGCCGGCGTGCAGCCATTGGCCGAACCAGAGCAGGGGCCACGCCGCGGGCAGCGCCGGTCCGCCGAGGGTCAGCGCGCCGAGCACCCCGCCGAGCTGCATGCGGGTGTCCTGGCGGTTGGAGACGCGCGTCCAGTCGTGCCAGCGCAGATCGCTTGCGGTGATGTGCACGCCGGCCAGCGCGTTGCGGGCGTCGGTCCAGCGGGCGTCGGCCGGGTCTTCGGGCGGGGCGTAGAGGCGCAGCAGTAGCTCGGCGCGCTGGCCCAGGGCGCGGATGAGGTCCGCGCCGGTGAGCGTGTCGGCGTTCAGGAAGTGCCCGCGTGCCTTGAGCCGCAGCGGGGTCTGGAGCTGCAAGCCCACCTGCGCCGGGCTTGGCGGCAGGGGCGGGATGGCGGTGGTGATGGGCGCCAGCGCGCCGCCGGTGTAGATGGCCGTCCAGTCGCCCGCGCCCAGGGTTTGCTCCTGCGTCACCTCGGCGAGCGCGAAGCGGGCGCGCGCCTCGCCGAAGCCGTGCGCGCCGGCGCCGCGCAGCGCATGCACGAGGTGCGGCACGAAGCCTGTCGCCGCGCCGATGAGAGTGACGCCCAAGTCAAACCCCGCGCCTTCCGGCAGCTCGCGGGGTGCCGCCGGGGGATCGATTTCCAGGACATAGGGATGGGGCAGAGCGCTGTAGCGCCTGGCAAGCGCCGGGTCTGCCGGTGGCGACTCGAACAGCACCGCGTAGGCGCAACTGCCCGTCAACAGGCAGCCCGCGCAGGTGCGCTGGCCGGTGACGCAGACGGCGCGGCGCAGGGCATGGCCCAGCACGCCGTGCCAGGCGGAGCCGGTGTAGCCCGGCAGCCGCAGCGGTTGCTCGGCGTGGAAGCCGAAGCGCAGGCGGCAGAGCTGCGGGAACACGACGTAAGTCGCGGCGGCGGGCAGGCGGGCGGGCTCAGGCATGGTCGGCGGCGGTTCGATGGCGGTGTTTCATGAGATCCACATCCTGTACACCAGTACAGCAACCATTCGTCGCATTGCAACCTTGCAACATCGGTTCGGGGCAATTTCCTACAAGCTCTGGGGATATGCCTGACAGTCTGCCCGCCTGGGGGCGCCGAGTTGCACTCGGCACGGCGGCGTTGCGGCTCGATGCCGCGCCGGCGGCGTTGCGGCGGTACAGCAACGGTGCCTTCGTTTGCCGCGGCAGAGCGCCCGCCGCGGGCATCGAGCCCGCGGCGGGCGCGGCCGACTGCAAGTCGGCGCTCCCAGGAAGGCCGACTGCAAGTCGGCGGCCCTGGGCAGGCCGACTGCAAGTCGGCGGCCCCGGCGCATGGCTTTGGCGGTCACGCAATAGTCGCCGTGGCTTTCGATGCGGGCCTGGTTTGCGTAAGCTGCGAAGGTTGTACCCGCCGCACGCCCCGGGAGCATGCCCGACCAACCCCGTCTGACCCGCGCCGACATCCGTGCCTATGTCGGCTCGACGTATTACACCCGTGGGCTCGGTTATTTCGAGCAGGGCCGCGTGCTTGCCGTGGAGCCGGTGCGCGCGGATGAGCATGGCGTGCGGCTGCGCGCGCAGGTGCTGGGCAGCGGCGGGCGGGTGTACCGGCAGACCATCGCCATCCGCTGGGAGCCCTATGGGGCGTCGGTGGACGGGGACTGCGACTGCCCGGTGGGCTACAACTGCAAGCATGTGGCGGCGGCGCTGCTGGAGTTTGCGGCGGCGCCGGAGCGGGTGCTGCACGGCGCCAACGGCGACCTGGCCAAGAGCTGGCTGACACGGGTGGCCGCCGCCGGCCGGGAGGCGCCGCAACCAGGGCAGGAGCGGCTGGTGTACCTGCTCAAGCCCGCGACCCGCGGCGTCGAGGTGGAACTGCGCATCGTGCGTCCGCTCAAGACCAGCGGGCGGCTGTCCAAGGGCCGGCCGCTGGTGCTGGGCAACCTGGCGGAGAGCCATGCCGAGCCCGCCTACATGCAGCCCGGTGACGCCGAGATCCTGAAGCTGCTGCGCAGCATCAGCAGCGGTAGCTGGCCCATGGTGCCGGTGCTGACGGGTGCGCTGGGGCACCTGGCGCTGCAGCGCATGATGGCCAGCGGGCGCTGCCATTGGCAGCAGCAGGACGAGCCCGCGCTCACCTGGGACGTGACCCGGCCACTGGACATCGCCTGGCTGCCGGATGCGGACGGCTTTCTGAACCTGACCTTCGCCGTGGGCGCGGACGAGCTGGGCGGCCCCGCGGGTCCGGACAGCGAGATTCTGCTGACCGATCCGCCGAGTTACGTGGACCCGGCCCGCCACGTTGCGGGCGAGCTGGCCACCCACGGCCTCAGGACCGCGCAGCTCAAGGAACTGCGCCGGGCGCCGCGGCTGCCGCCGGACCGCGCGGAGTCCGTCTCGCGGCTGTTGCTGAAGGAGTTTCCGGGCCTGCCGCTGCCGACGCCGACGCCGGTGGAGCTGCTGGACGTCGCCGGAGCCCCGACCGTGCCGTGCGTGACCCTGTTTGGCGGGCAGGCCGCTGGGCAGGCCGCTGGGCAGGCTGGTGGGCAGGCCGCTGGGCAGGCTGGTGGGCAGGCCGCTGGGCGCGGCGGCGCCGATGCGCACCGGCTGCGCCTGGAGTTTGCCTACGCCGGTCATCGGCTCCCGGCGCTGCCGGCGGAGCCCCGCACTGTCATTGACACCGAGGCCGGCCTCGCCGATGTGACGCGCGATCTGGCCGCGGAGGCCGCGGCCGTGGCCGCGCTCGCGGCGCTGGGTTTTGCGCCGACGGCGGAGCAGCCCGCCCGTGGTTCGCTGGCGCTGGCCGCCGTCGGCGACGATGCCCTCATCCGCGCCGGCCATTGGTCCGCGCTGCTGCGCGATGGACTGGACGATCTGCGGGCGCAGGGCTGGCAGGTGGGCTTCGACGATAGCTTCCGGCTGCGCTTCGAGTCCGGCGACTGGGAGGCGGCCGTCGACGAGGACGAGACCGGCCGCAACGACTGGTTTGGGCTGCGCTTCGACCTGCAGGTGGACGGTCGCCGGCTGCCGCTGGTGCCCATCGTCGCGCCGCTCCTGGCGCTGGGGCCGGAGACCGAGCTGCCGGCCATCGTCAGCGTGCCGCTGCCGGCGGACGGCGGCGATGGCACGCACCGCTACGTGGATCTGCCGGGCGAGCGCATCCGTCCGGTGCTGGAGACGCTGCGGGAGCTGTTCGGCGACGAGGTACCGGCGGGCGACGGCAGCCTCCGCCTGTCGCGCTTCGATGCGCCCACGCTCGACGACCTCGCCGCCCGCGGCATCGCGCTGGCCGGCGGCCGGCGGCTGCGGGACCTGGCGAAGCGGTTGCGGGACTTGTCCCAGATTCCCGCCGTGGAGCCGCCGGCGGGTCTCACCATCGAGCTTCGGTCCTACCAGCGGCACGGGCTGAGCTGGCTGCAATTCCTGCGCGCCTTCGACCTCGGCGGCATCCTGGCCGACGACATGGGCCTCGGCAAGACCGTACAGACCCTGGCCCATGTGCTGCTGGAAAAGGAAGCCGGCCGCCTCGACCACCCGGCGCTGGTGGTGGCGCCGACGAGCCTCATCGGCAATTGGCGCCGCGAGGCGCAGCGCTTCACGCCCGACCTGCGGGTGCTGGTGCTGCACGGCAACGAGCGGCACCTGCGCTTCGCGGACATCCCCGCGCACGACCTCGTGCTCACCACCTACCCGCTGCTGCCGCGCGACCGCGTGCGCCTGCGCGAGGAGCCGTTGCATCTAGTAATCCTGGACGAGGCGCAGAGCATCAAGAACCCGCGCGCGCAGGCGGCGCAGGTGGTGCGGGAGCTCAACGCGCGCCACCGGCTGTGCCTCACCGGCACGCCCATGGAGAACCACTTGGGCGAGCTGTGGGCGCTGTTCGACTTCCTGCTGCCGGGGTTTCTGGGCGATCAGCAGCGCTTCAAGCGGCACTGGCGTACGCCCATCGAGCAGCACGGCGACGGCGACCGGCGCGAGCGCCTGGCGCGCCGCGTGGCGCCGTTCCTGCTGCGCCGGCGCAAGCAGGACGTGCTGACCGAGCTGCCGCCGAAGACCGAGATCGTGCGCAGCGTCGCCCTCGGCGAGGCGCAGGCATCGCTGTACGAGGGCATCCGGCTCTCTATGGAGAAGCGCGTGCGCGAGGCCATCGCGGTGCACGGCATGGCGCGCAGCCGCATCACCATCCTGGACGCGCTGCTGAAGCTGCGCCAGACCTGCTGCGACCCGCGCTTGCTGAACCTGCCGGCGGCACGGCGGGTCAAGCACTCGGCCAAGCTGGAGCTCTTGATGGACCTGCTGCCGGAGCAGCTCGACGAGGGCCGGCGCATCCTGCTGTTCAGCCAGTTCACCAGCATGCTGGCGCTCATCGAGCCGGAGCTGGACAAGCGCGGCATCCGCTACGCCAAGCTCACCGGCCGCACCAAGAAGCGCGATGAGGTCATCGATCAGTTCCGTGGCGGCGCGGTGGACCTGTTCCTAATAAGCCTCAAGGCGGGTGGGCTCGGGCTCAACCTGACGGAGGCCGACACCGTGATCCTCTACGACCCCTGGTGGAATCCGGCGGTGGAGGCGCAGGCGGCGGACCGGGCGCACCGCATCGGTCAGGACAAGCCCGTGTTCGTCTACAAGCTGTTGACGGAGCAGACTGTCGAGGAAAAGATCCTCGCGATGCAGCAGAAGAAGCAGGCGCTCGCGGAGGGCATCTACCGGGAGGGCGCGGGCGAGGGCGGACCCGCCTTCACGGCCGAGGACCTCGACGAGCTGTTTGCGCCCATTGCCGAGTGAGCAACCGCAAGAACTGTCGGGTGCTGTGGCCCTTCGGCCTCGCGATTGTTCTGGCCACGCTGGTGTCCTTTCCCGCCTGGGCCACGCTGAACCTGATGGAGCTGGACGCCGACGCCCAGTTCGGTGGTGCCGCGACGTGTTCGGCGCAGCAGCTCTCGTGGGAGCGGCACTCTTGGTGCCGCGACCGGCGGTAAGTCAGCACACCACGCCCGAGCAACTGCCAAGCGGCAAGCAGCCTACCAGCCGTCGTCGCGCCACAAGAGGTAGTCGCGCTCCCACGCCGGAGCATTTAGAGCAGCCGTTATGGGAAGTCGGGTTAGCACAGCGTAACCCGACGTTGCGGTGGGGTAACCCGTTGATTGTCGCGTTGCGCTATCGCTAACCCGACCTACCGCAGACCGTATTCCGGCGCGGACCATGAATACGTGCCCAGTCTCCGCGCTCATTTGCCCTGCGGGCTGCGGGCTGCAAGCCGTGGGAGCGCCGTCCCCGGCGCGATGCCGGCGTGAAATCGCGGCGGGGACGCCGCTCCCACCGGGCTCACTCTCCCGCCACGAAGGTCATCACGAATGTGACGGGCACCGCATGGCTGATGCTCGAAAGCCCCGCGATCTCCCGCAGCTTCTCGATCCCCTCGCTCAAGCCGAACTTGGTGGCGTCGACGATGAGCGGCTCGATGCTGGCCACCATCACGGTGCCGTCGTCGAGCTTCGCGGCCTGCATCTTGATGACCATCGGCTGCGTCGTGCCGTGCAGTGAGAGGTTGCCTTCGGCGGTGATCGTGCTGATCTGACCGGGCTGCATGTCGGCGATGACGGCCGGCTCCACCTTGGCTGTCAGGGTTGCGTCCTTGTAGTCGGCGGTGTCGAACAGGAACTGGCGCATCCGCTCGTTGCGGATCGGCACCAGGGTCTCGACGCTGTCCAGGGCCATCGTGACGGTCACGTTGCCGTCGTCGCTGATGGTGCCGCTCATCTCCTTGAAGGTGTTCACCTCGGCCACGTCCTCCGCCTTGATGGAGACGAAGGCGAGGTGCGAGCGCGTCGGGTCCATGGTCCAGCCGGCGGCGGCCGGGCCGGCGAGGGCAACGGCGATCAGTGCCGCCGTCAGTCGGGTTTCGTGAAGCAGCTTACGCATGGTCATCTCTCCGCTGATTGATTCCCGGCACGGATGAGAACCGTGCGGGCGGCGAAATGCAAGGGGCGCGCCCCGTGTTGGTCCCGCCTAGACTGCAAGACTGATCTAGACCCGCGGATGCCGCAGTCGCCGCTCCAGGCCGAGGCGGATGTCGCGCATGGTGAGGCGGCGCGTGCGTCGGCGGCTGGCGGCGCGGGCGGACTCGACCGTGTCGAGGCGGGTCTTCAGCAGCGCCACCAGCTTGTCCTTCAGCTCCGGGCGGGCGTTGACGACGCCGCGCAGGCACTCGAGGTCGATGCGGATCAGCGTCACGTCGCTCTTGGCGATGAACTCCTCGAAGCTCGGCTCCGTGGTGAGCATGGCCGTGAGGCCGAAGTAGCTGCCTGGGCCAAAGGTCTCCAGCGGCTTGCGCGAGCCGTCCGGCAGCCGCATCGCACTCTCCACCAGACCGCCGGCGATGACGTAAAAGGCGTCGCTGACGCTGCCCTCCGCCAGTAGCACATGCCCGGTGTTGTGGTAGCGGTACTCGCTCTCGGCGGCGATGTGCTCGATCTCTTCGTCGGTGAGGTCGCCGGCGAACTCCAGCGACTTGAGCGCCAGCGCCAGGGTGGGCGGCTCGGCGTTGGACAGGTGGGCTCGGCGGGTGCGGATCTCCTGCACCTGCGGTGCTACCTCGATGCCCGAGCTCAGCAGTGACTTGTGGATCTCGCGGAACAGCTCCTCGCGGGCGCGGAACATCGCCGGGTAGTTCTTGATGTGCACCCAGACCATGTAGCTGTAGGGCAGGCTGCTGGCGTCGGCGAGGCGCACCACCGGCGGCGGCAGCTTGAGCACGCTCTCGCAGCGCATGGCCGCCTCCAGCAGCAGCTCCGAGGCGTAGCGCGGGTCCACCTCCGCCGGCACCTTGACGAAGTACCAGGGCGCGTAGATGTGGTTGTCGCCGTGCAGGTTCTTGAAGCTCTGGCCGGCGAGGCTGGAGTTCGGGATCACCAGGGTGGTGTTGTCCCAGCCGCGCAGGCGCGTGGCGCGCCAGTTCATGTCCGCGACCTCGCCGACGCGGCCGTCCGCCAGCTCCAGCCAGTCGCCGATGCGGAACGGGCGCTCAACGCCGAGCGCGATGCCCGAGAACAGGTCGCCCAAGGTCTTTTGCAGCGCCAGTCCCAGCACCGCGGCGGCGACGCCGGTGGAGACCCAGACGCCGGATAGGGCGTAGCCCTTCTGGTACATGAACAGCCCGAGCCCCACCAGCATCAGCAGGATATAGAGGAGCCCGATGACGAGCTGCGGCACGCGCTCGCCGTCGCGTTGTTCCGCGCGCAGCAGGAGCTGAACCTCGACGAGCCGGGCCAGCGCCCAGCCCGCGGCGAGGTAGGCTGCCAACGCGGTGATCCACTTGATGGGCTTGTCCAGTGGGGGAAGCCCGATCGTACGGTTGGCCGCCCGCAGCAGCGAGCCGCCGATGATCCAACCGAACGGCAGCACCACGACGTCCAGCGCCGCGGTGATGCGCGGAAAGTGGTCGAACAGCGGCCGCTCGCCCACCACCCGCGTGCCGATACGCCAGAGCAGGAACAGTGCCAGTGCCGCGAGCAGCAGCTGCCAGTAATTGGACGTCAGCTTGTCCATGAAGCGCAGCAGCGCGGTGGTGGCGGTGATCCCGGGGTCTTGCATTGACGTAACCGGCGGCTGGAGGCTTTAGGATTTTAGGTCGAGTTAGCGATAGCGTAATCCGACAATCAAGGGCTTACCGACGCCCATCGTCGGGTTACGTTGCGTTAACCCGACCTACAGCGCCCTATGCACGGGGTCGGCCGTGCCGCTGCCCCCACGATACCGTCTCGTGCCCAGGTTCACGGGCTCCCCAGTGCAACAACGGCGCGTGTCGTTCCGGCTGCACGGCCAATTCGCCGGAACAGTGCACTTCTGCGACTGAGTATTGCGTCTGCGCAACAATTTGCGTTGCGCGCGTGCGACATCATGACTACCCTGTAATGTGTCGTGTCGAAAGTAATTTTCGTCGCGTTCGTGCAACACTCAACCCCTTTACAGGTGTCTCATGTCCACCCACGCGCACAGCACCGGATCGGCCAAGCGCCGTCTGAGTCCCCTCGCCGTCTCCATCGCCGCCCTGCTGCCGCTCCTGGCCGCACCCGGCGCCTTTGCGGCCAACACGGCCGCGCTGGAGCGGCGCGTTGCGGAGCTCGAGCGCCAGCTCGACGAGGCCCGCCAGGAGCTCATCGAGTCCAAGCAGGAAAGCGAGCAAGCCTACAAGAAAGCGGCCGAGGCCGAGGAACAGGTCGCCAAGCAAGGCCCGCCGACCGCCGACAAGATCAAATTGGGTCCGCTCACCATCGGCGGTGCGATGCGGGCCAACTACATCCTGGGCAGCTATCCCGACGGCGGTAGCGGCCCAACCCGCGGCGGCAACGGCGGCACCTTCGCGCTGGACACCTTCCGCATCAACATGGATCTCAAGTACGAGAACCTCATCGGCAAGCTCGAGTACCGCTGGTATCCGGACCCGTTCAACCCTGGGTCAGGCAGGCCACGCACTTACTCCGGCTACAGTTTTCTGCATACCGGTTGGCTCGGCTGGGAGTTCGACGACGGCAGCCAGGTGCAGGTCGGCGTGAACCGGGTGCCGTTCGGACCGGGTCCCTACGGCGTGTCGCAGAGCTGGTTCTTCGACCAGCACTACTACGTCGGCCTCGCCGACGACGAGGACTTGGGCATCAAGTACATCACGAGCCTCGGCAACCTGAACCTGGATCTCGCCTACTACAACCGCAGCGAATGGAACGGTCAGGGCACGAGCCTCGACAGCACGCGCTACAGCTATGACATTGTGCCCTGGACCTACGCCGTCGCGCCGGATGGCACCGTGGACTTCAGCGCGCCGGCTAACGGCTGGGAGGAGCGCAACCAGTTCAACCTGCGCGCCGTCTACAACTTCGACGACATCGCGATACCGACGGAACTGGGCACGTCGCTGGAGTGGGGCCAGCTCAAGGGCCGGCGCAACCGCGACGGCGATCATTGGGCGGCGTCCATCCACATGAAGAACGAGTGGCACAACTGGCTGCTCGCGACCCAGCTCACCCGGTACAAGATCAACGTGCATCGGGACAATCCGCTGAACACCGACCAGCTTGTGCCGATGGGGGCCTGGAACTTCGGCTGGCCGGCGGCCACGGATGCCTGGATTCCGGCGGCGTCCCTGAGCTATCTGTGGGAGGCCAATCAGATTCCCTGGCTCGACTCGGTGCGGCCGTACCTCGAGTACAGCAACATCATCAAGCAGGACAGTGACTTCAACAACAGCGCGATGTGGGTCCTCGGTGCCGCGTGGGCGCGCGGCGGCTGGTATATCTACACCGACCTGGCCTACGCCAACGGCAACAACTTCGTCGGTAGCGAGAATCACCTCGGCGTTGCCCAGCCGTACACCAACATCTACACCGCCGATGGCGGCGTCAACGACTGGGGTGCGACCGGCAACAACAAGTGGAATTACCGGCTGAACATCAACTTTGGCTATTACTTCTGAAGGCGCTTGCCATCAGCGCCGCGTCGGGCCTCCTGGCGTCGGCCCGACCTACGATGCTGTAACCGCTGGATGCTCGGGCCGCCTGCGGTGGCCCGACCTCTCATAACGGCTGCTCCGTGCGCGCCGGCACCGTGGGAGCGCCACTGCCTTTTGTGGCGCGATGGCGGCCGCGTGCTGCCTGCCCGCCGCTTGGCAGTGACTCGGGGCGTGGTGTGCTGCCTTGCCGCCGGTCGCGGCACCGAGAGTGCCGCTCCCACGGTCGGGCTGAGGGACAAAGCCCGACGCGGCGCTTGCCGTAACCGCCGGTTTGACAGCGCTCCCCGCCCCGTTCTAGCCTTGTCTATCCTTTAGAGCCCTAACTATTCCCTCGGCACCCTAACCATTTCCCCGTGCAACGGGGTGTTGCGTGCCTGCCCTGACGGGCAGCGCCGACACTGCCCGGTGCCGGCGGCAACCCGCAAACACTCGCCGCGCGCCTCTGCGCCGCCCATCGCCACCAACCGGAGCGCATCCCCGCTGTCCCGGGCTGCGAACGACCCAGCATGCAAGACAAAGTCGTCGTCGAGCACCTGTACAAGGTTTTCGGCGAGCAACCCCAGACGGCCCTGCGCCTGCTCGAGCAGGGCGTGGACAAGAACGAGATATTCGACCGCACTGGCCAGACCGTGGGCGTCTGCGATGCCAGCTTCTCGATCCGTAAGGGCGAGATCTTCGTCATCATGGGCCTGTCCGGCTCCGGCAAGTCCACGCTGGTGCGGCTGCTGAACCGGCTCATCGAGCCCAGCGCCGGCAAGGTGCTGGTGGACGGCCGCGATATCGCCGCCATGAGCGACAAGGAGCTCATGGAGCTGCGCCGGCGCGACATGAGCATGGTGTTCCAGTCGTTCGCGCTGATGCCACACCTGACCGTCGGCCAGAACGCCGCCTTCGGCCTGGAGCTGGCCGGCGTCGATCAGGACAAGCGCGAGGAGCGCGCGCTCGCGGCGCTGGACCAGGTGGGCCTGCGTGCCTGGGCCGACAGCTATCCGGACGAGCTCTCCGGCGGCATGCAGCAGCGCGTCGGCCTGGCGCGGGCGCTCGCCAACGATCCGTCCGTGATGCTGATGGACGAGGCCTTCTCGGCGCTGGACCCGCTGATCCGCAGCGAGATGCAGGAGGAGCTGCTCAAGCTCCAGGAGCACAGCGAGCGCACCATCGTCTTCATCTCCCATGACCTCGATGAGGCCATGCGTATCGGCGACCGCATCGCCATCATGGAAGGCGGGCGCGTGGTGCAGGTGGGCACGCCGGACGAGATCCTGAAGAACCCCGCCGACGACTACGTGCGCTCCTTCTTCCGCGGCGTCGACGTGGCCGCCGTGTTCAAGGCCGGCGACATCGCCCGCAAGACCCAGGTGACCGTCATCGAGCGCCACGACGACGGCATCCGTGCCGCGCTGACCCGGCTGCACGAGCACGACCGCGAGTTCGGCTACGTGGTGGACAAGGGCCAGCGCTTCCACGGTGTCGTCTCGGTGGACTCGCTGCAGCGCGAGCTGCGCGAGGCGGAGCCGAGCCTGCATCGCGCCTTCCTCTCCGACGTGCCCGAGCTCCCTGCCGATACCGCGGTGAGCGACCTGCTCGGCACAGTCGCCGCCACCCCGTGCGGTGTGCCGGTGGTGGACGAGCAGCGCCGGTACCGCGGTGTCATCAGCAAAGCGGGGTTGTTGGAGACCCTGGATCGGGAGACGAGCTGAATTTGGTGCGGAGTGCGGAGTGCGCTGAGACGCACGCGGGAACGCACTGCGCACCGCGCACTTTGCAACGACGACCCACACTATGGCAGATCAATCCAACCCCTGGGCGACCCCGAGCGCGCCCCAAGCCCCCGACAACGCCTGGCTCAATGCCGGCGCGCAGCCGCCCGTGCCCGCCACCGGCACGCCGCCGGAGCCTGCTGGCGCGGCGAACCCCTGGGGTGCACCGTCGCCCGATGTGGGTGGTGCGCCGCCCACGCCGGGCGATTGGCTCGCCCACAGCGGCGCCGGCGATCAGGCCAGCGGCGGCATCGACTGGCTGCACCCCTTCCACGATGCGGTGATCCCCTTGGGGCATTGGGTCGAGAACGGCCTGGACTGGCTGGTGGCCAATTTCCGCCCGGTGTTCCAGGCCGTGCGCTGGCCCATCGACGCCACCCTGACCGGTATTCAGACCTCCCTTCAGGCGGTGCCGGACGTGCTGATGGTCATCATCATCGGTCTGCTCGCCTGGCAGGCGGGCGGCCGGCGTCTTGGCATCGGCGCCGTGATGTCGCTGCTGGCCGTCGGTCTCATCGGCGCCTGGTCGCAAGCCATGGTGACCCTGGCGCTGGTGATCACCTCCGTCTTTTTCTGCGTCATCATCGGGCTGCCCATCGGCATCTGGCTCGCCCGCAGCGACCGTGCCGCGGCCGCGGTGCGCCCGGTGCTGGACGCCATGCAGACCACGCCGGCTTTTGTCTACCTGGTGCCGGTGGTGATGCTGTTCGGCATCGGCAACGTGCCGGGCGTGGTGGTCACCATCATTTTCGCGCTGCCGCCGCTGATCCGGCTCACCAACTTAGGGATTCGCCAGGTGCCGGCGGACCTGGTGGAGGCGGCGCGCTCCTTCGGCGCATCCAAGCGGCAGTTGCTGTTCAAGGTGCAGCTGCCGCTGGCCATGCCGACCATTATGGCCGGCGTCAACCAGACGCTGATGCTGGCCCTGTCCATGGTGGTCATCGCCTCCATGATCGCCGTCGGCGGTCTTGGCCAGATGGTGCTGCGCGGCATCGGCCGGCTCGACATGGGGCTCGCCACCATTGGCGGCGTCGGCATCGTGCTGCTGGCCATCATCCTGGATCGCATGACCCAGGCGGTCGGCCAAGCCGACCGCGACAAGCCCACCCGTCACTGGTACGAGGCCGGCCCGGTCGGCCTGGTGCGGGGTCTGTTCGTGCGCGGCGCGGGCTGAGCGCCGCCGCCGACCCATCGGGCATCCTGCGGGCCACCAGCGTCGGCCGGTGCGCGCCCGCACCAACAATCACCCACCCGACCCACAGAGAGGATAAGCCCATGCTAGCGAGATTCGACCTCAAAACCTGCGCCCGCGGCGCGCTGCTCTTGGCGCTGAGCGTCGTTGCAGCCGGCGCCCTGGCAGTGGAGAAGCCCGGCGAAGGCGTCGAGGTCCAGCCCATCAAGTCGTCCATCGCCGAAGAGTCCTTCCAGACCCTGCTGGTGATGAAGGCGCTGGAGGAACTGGGCTATGACGTGAAGCCCTTCAAAGAAATCGAATACGCCGCCGGCCACGTGGCCATCGCCAACGGCGATGCCACCTTCATGGCCGACCATTGGGACCCGCTGCATGCCGACTTCTACGCGGCCGCGGGCGGTGACAAGAAGCTCTATCGCGAGGGCGTTTATTCCCCCGGCGCCCTGCAGGGCTACCTGATCGACAAGAAGACCGCCGAGAAATACGGCATCACCAACATCGAGCAGCTCAAGGACCCGAAGATCGCCAAGCTGTTCGACGCCGACGGCGACGGCAAGGCCGACCTCGCCGGCTGCACCCCCGGCTGGGGCTGCGAGAAGGTCATCGAGCACCACCTGGACGCCTACGGCCTGCGCGACACGGTGACCCACAACCAGGGCAGTTATTCGGCCATCATCGCCGACACCATCACGCGCTATAAGCAGGGCAAGCCCATCCTCTACTACACCTGGACGCCCTACTGGGTCAGCGGCGTGCTGGTGCCGGGCAAGGACGTGGTCTGGCTGCAGGTGCCCTTCAGCGCCCTGCCCGGCGAGCGTGCGGGCGTGGATACCACGCTGCCGGACGGCTCCAACTACGGCTTCCAGGCCAACGACCAGCGCATCGTCGCCAACCGCAAGTGGGCCGAGGCCAACCCCGCGGCGGCCAAGCTGTTCGCCATCATGCAGGTGAGCAACAACGACATCAGCGCCGAGAACCTGGCGATGCGCGACGGCGAGGACAGCGAGAAGGACATCGAGCGCCACGCCGATGCGTGGATCGCCGCCAACCGCAAGAAGGTCGACGGCTGGCTGGAGCGGGCGCGCGCCGCGGCCGAGTAAGGCTTGCGGACGTGGGAGCGGCGTCCCCGCCGCGATGTATTTGGGCGCGGCGTCCCCGCCGCGATCGGCCAAGCCGAAGCCCATCGCGCCGGGGACGGCGCTCCCACGCGGTCCCGCCAGGCGTAGGTCGGGCTGAGGAACGAAGCTCGACACCGCGCGCCTACCCAATCGTGCACGTGTGGAAGTGACTTGCTGCGCGATCTTTCGCACTGGCACTCGTCGCGCCGGGGACGGCGCTCCCACGGCGGGCACCGCCGCATGCCCAGCCGAGCCATCGGGCTGTGCGCCTTGGCGCCACCGCCATCCTCATGGGACGATACCGTCTCCCGCTGGAGGAGGTGCGAGCCTTGTCAAACCTGTACGACCGCGATTTCAGCGCTTGGGCAGACGAGCAAGCATCCTTGCTGCGCGCCGGCAAATGGAGCGATGTCGATGTGGCGCATCTGATCGAGGAAATCGAGAGCATGGCGCGTAGCGAGCGCAGGGAACTGGTCAACCGGCTCGTGGTCTTGATGCTCCATCTGCTCAAGTGGCGCTACCAGCCGGCGCTGCGTGGCAATTCCTGGCGGCTCTCGATCAAAGAGCAGCGCATCCGCCTCGCGTCGCACCTGGGGGACAATCCGAGCCTCAAGTCCTATCTCGACGAGGCCATCGCCCGCGCTTATCGTCTTGCCGTCATCGAGGCGGAGAAGCAAACCGGACTGCCGGAGACGACCTTCCCCGATCGGTGTCCCTTCGGCATCGCCGATATGTTGGACGACCATTTCTGGCCAGACGCCGCGAGCTGAGCCGATCGCGATCTTTCCGTGCCGGCGCAGGATGGGCTGATCGTTGCACCTCTCGGGGTGGCCCAATCTGCGGCGGCGTTGTGGGAGCGGCGTCGTCGCCGCGATCGGGCGGCGGGTGCTCGTCGCGCCGGATACCGCGGCTGGAGCGCCTTCAGGACGCGGGTGATCTCAGCGAGCGCGTGGGGGAGGTCTTGGGGGCTCGTGGAGAGAGCTTATTCGTGTCGCCATCCGGGGCGACACGTGGAGGGCTGTGGCAAGAACGGCCGCGGCATTTGCGCGCGACTGCTCTAGTCATCCCGGTGCACGGTCTCCGGCGAGAACGCCGGCAGGCAGATGGCGATGTACTCGGCGCCGCCCCGCGCAGGGGTGCTGTAGCGCACCCACTCGCCGGGCTCGGTGATCACCGCCTGGCTGGAGTGGACGTCCAGCACGCCGCCTTCGTGCTCCACCCGCAGCATGCCGTCGAGCACGACGGTGATCTCCATGAATTCCGGCCGCTGGCCGGGCTCCTGCCAGCCGGTTGGTGCGCGCATGCGCGCGACGGACACTTGTTCGTTGCCGCTGGCGACGCGGCCGGCGTACTCCTCGATGCGCTTCGGCTTGTCGCCGGCGGCGGGGACGACGGTGGGCTGGTAGATGAGTCTGGGCATGGGCTCTCTCCCGGATTCGGCGCGAGGCTTGGCTTTTTGCCGATTCTCGCAGCGATGGCAAGGGCTTGTCGTGAGTAACGTTGGCACGCTGACATGGGCGTTCGCAGTCGGCGATTGATACGGCAAAGAGGGCGGCGAACGATTGACGCAGGTCTATGCGGGACGACGCGTCACGAGGTCGCGGTACGCTATATTTCCTTGACAGGTGGTGAATCACCTGTTCCACGACTTGCAAATTTTCTAATAAACCTATCAATGCCGGCGCTGCGCCGACAGACGCGCGCATCGACCACCGGCAGGCGGAGGAGACACGCGATGACTGCCTTAGAGATCGCCGGCCGCGAGGTGGAGTTCAATAAACAAGGCCATCTGGCGAGCTTTCTGGACTGGGACAACGCCCTCGCGGAGGCGCTGGCCGCCGCGGACGGGCTCAAGCTCACCGATTGCCACTGGACGGTGATCAACTTTCTGCGCGAGTACTACGCATATCATGAAATTCCGCCGTCGCCGAAGGTGATCATCCGCGCGATCGGCGACCAGGTGTCGCGGTTCACCCCTTGTACGCGCAAGAGCCTGGAGGGCCTCTTCCCGTCCGGCGGCTGCAAACAGGCCTGCCGCATTGCCGGCCTGCCGACCTACTACTGCCACTCCTGCTGAGTATCGGCCCGAACCGGCGACCCGGCCGCAGCCAGGGCCAGGTCGCGCGGGCGTGGCAACCGCCGGCGGCGCGGCCAGGTGGTGCCGCGCAGCACCCCGAGCAGTGACAGCCCCGTCAGCAACAACGGCAGCGGAGCCACCACGGGTGCCGCCGCCGGGGTGCCCGTGGGCGGCGCGCGGTCCGGCGCCGAGCCGTCCGCGGCGGTACTGACGGCGCTGATGGTGCCGAAATCGCCGGCCACGAGGTCTTGCAGGCCGGCGACGAACTGGATGTCCGGGTCGAGCTTGTAGGACTCGAAGGGGACCCATTTGCCCTGCGAGCTGCTCCAGCGCGCGGGCGTGAGCCCACCCGATGCGCCGCCGAAGGTCACCTGTCCCCGGCCCAGCCCGACATCGGCACCGGCGATCTGCTCCGCCACCGTATCCGCGGGCGCCAGGCTCGCGATCTCCAGCGCATTGATGGTCACGCCGGGGAGACCGAGATCCAGGTCGAGGTCGATCAGCGTCGGCGTCGCGTCGTTGGCGCTGTCGTACGCGTTCTCGTAGGGCACGTAGAACCACTTGCTCCAGCCGACGCTGCCGCCGCTGGCCACGTGCACGCTGATGGCGAAGGCCTCGCTGGTGGCTTGCTCGAAGATGACCAGGTCATCGGCGCTGCCGTTGCTGCCGTTGTCGCCGTCCGGCAGTCCGAGGCTGCCGCCCCAGGTGAGGCGGATGGTCTCGCGGACGTTGCCGCTCAGCGGGTAGCTCGGTTCCTGCCCCAGGGTTACCGCGGTGCCCGGCGCGCCGTAGACGGGCGTTGTTGGTGAATAGCCGTCCTGGAAGGGTGGCCGCAGGAACAGGTTGCCGAGGGAGGCGCCGACGGACCAGTCCGCCGAGGTATCGCTGGGCAGGGCGGCGTCGCCGAAGGGCGTCCAGTAGCCGAGGCTCGTCACCTCCGCGGTGGTAACTGCGTTGGCGGGGTCGAAGGTGACACCGGCCACCACGCTCGCGCGGGCCTCGGGCGTGGCCAGCAGCGCGGTGGCGGCGAGCAGGCGGCAAACGCCGTGGCGGCTGCTGCAGCGGCGAAGGGAGCGGCGAATCGAGCAGCGAATGGCGCGGATGGGGTGCATGCCGGCGGCAACTCCAGTGGAGGAATACCTGCGCACGAGCATAGGTGTTTCGCCTGCACCATGCCAGCGCCCGCGCGGGCGGCCGGAACCGCCGCGCGGCAGGATGGCCCTGCTGGCGGTCAGTCCGAGGCCGCCGGTAGCAGCCGCAGCTCGCCGATCCCGGTGCCGGGGGCTGGCCCGTTCCAGGGCCAGGGGTGCGTGTCCGCCGCGAGCCAGTCCTCGAGCTGATCGGTGCGAAAGCGCGAGAACCGGTGCCCGGATTGCCCGAGGGTGATGGTGCCGCGGGTGCGCGACCAATCGGCCGGTGTGTAGACGGCGCGCATGGACGGGATGTAGCCGATGCGCCGGGGTGCCAGCAGCGAGGCGTTGGCGACGTTGACCGTGGCGGTGTCCCCGCCGATGCCGATGGGACCGACGCTGAACCACTTCCCCACCCAGGGCTGACCGGCAAAGGCATGCCGGAAGGTCACCGCACGCAGGCGGTCCAGCCGCTGCGGCCCCTTCGGCATCAGGTCGTTCAGGCGCGAGCGGGCGGCCAACAGGGCGGCGCGCCAGACCTCCGCCGGCCCCTCCTGCACCGTCGGCGTGCGAATGTCGTCCCAGAAGCTCGAATGGCCGCTGCGCAGGGCCTCGTCCATGGGGCCGTAGGTGTCGGCGTCCAGCATCATCAGTGCCGGCAGGTCCTCGCCGAGCTCGTCGCCGTACAGGGCTTGGTAGAGCGCGGGCACCAGAAGCCCGAACAGCGCGCCGGCGTGGCTGTCGGGCGGAAAGTCACCGCTCCAGTGCAACAGGTCGCGCTCGGCGGCGCGCGCGGCGGCAGGCTCCAGGACCTTGAGCTCCGGCAGCACCCGGCGCAGCGAGGCCATAAACACGCGCGCGCGGATGCTGTCGCGGTCCGCCTGCATGTGCGCGAGGTCCGCGGCGGTGAGCGCGCTCGCGTCGTCCAGCAGCTCAAGGATGCGCTCCGCGCGGTACGGTGCGATCCAGCTATGGCCCACCGCATCGGCCTGCTCCAGCGGCAGGCTGCGGTTGTTGGCGCTCACCAGGCGCCCATCGGGCGGATTCGTCACGCCCGGATTGTTGGCGAAGGGCTGCCAGCCCACCCAGCCATAACCCGCCTCCCAGCCCGGTGCCGGCAGCATGCCGCTGCCGCGGCCGCGCCGCGGCAGGGTGCCGGTCACCTGCCAGCCGATGCTGCCATCGCGGTGGGCGATGAGCAGGTTCTCCGAGACGTGCCGCAGATCTTCGCCGGCGGCGCGGGCCGCGGCGATGGTGGTGGCGGTATCGAGCCGCCAGAGCGCCACCACGGCGCGGCCCGGTACGTCCAGGTTGCGCCGCAACGCCAAGGCGTCGCCGACGCGCACCGTCGGCAGCCCCTCCGGATTGTCGGGGCCGATGACGCCGTCGATGAGCACGCCGTGGCTGGTGGAGCTGATAGTGAGCGTCCGGGCCTTTGCGCCTTTGACCGCAATCTGCTCGGTGCGGGTGCTGACGGGCTCCCAACGGCCGTCCGCGCGTAGCGCCGCGTCGCCGGCGTCGTTCAGGCGCTCGACGAAGATGTCCTGGGTGTCGGCGGTCACCGTGGTCATGCCCCAGGCGAGGTCCTCGTTGTGGCCCAGCAGCACCAGCGGCACGCCGGGCAGCGCCAGGCCCGCCACATGCAGTCCGGGTGCGATGAGCTCCAGCTCGTACCAGATGGCCGGTGCCGATGGGGACAGGTGCGGGTCGTTGGCCAACATTGCGGCGCCGCCGGCAACGCTCGGGCCGTTGACCGCCCAAGCGTTGCTGGCGCCACCTGCCAGCACGGGGACGATGCGCCGCGCGCCGGAGGCGGCGAGCGGTGCGGCGGCCGCGGGTGCCCGCGCGCGCGCCAGCTCGCGATAGTCCGGCAACTGCCTCAGTTCCGCGGGGGCCGGCACGCCCACGTCCACGGGAAACAGCTCCAGCGCCCGGGCGTTGCCGAAGCGCACGGCGAGCCGCAGGAAGGTCAGCTCCTCGCGCAGGTTGACGCTGTTGATCCAGGCCATGTACTCGCCGATGACCAGGCTGTCCTCCGGCCGCCAGGGGGCGGGCTGGAAGCCCGCGATGCGGTATTCCAGCGGCAGGCGGCCGGCGGCATGGCGCAGATAGGCATTGACGCCGGCGGCGTAGCGCTCGAGCTGCCGGCGGTATTCCGGCTCCAGCGCCGCCAGCGCCTCGCGGGCGGCCAGCGGCAGGCCCATGGTGCGATAGAAGCGATCCGCCGGCAGCGCACCCGCGCCGAGCACCTCGGCGAGCCGGCCGCCGGCCAGCCGCCGCAGCATGTCCATCTGCCACATGCGCTCGGCGGCGATGATGTAGCCCTGGGCGAAGAGCACGTCGTCCAGCGACGCGGCTTCGATAGTGGGTACCGCGTGGGGGCTGAAGCGCAGGCTCACCGGCGCCGCGAGGCCCGCGAGCGCGATCTCGCCTTGATAGCTGGGCTCCGCGCGCTTACCGAGCCAGACCACACCGCCCGCCGCCGCCGCGGCGAGCAGCGCCAGGGCGATCAGCGCGATGAGCAGCCAGCGGAGCACGTCAGCCGATGTGGCGGAAGATGTCGCGGTAGCCGGTGTACTGCGAGACGAAGCCCACGGCGGCGAACGCCAGGAGCACGGGCACCGCCAGCACGATCCCGATCAGACCGGCGTACGGCGCCATGGGTCCGAGCGCCGCCGCCGCCAGCCCCGCCAGGAGGCCCACCGCGAGCGAGAAGACCAGCAGGATGCCGAGCATCGCAAGTCCGTACACCAGGAAGGGCAGCATGTTCTTCCAGCAACCGCGAAAGCTCGTCTGCATGGCCTCCACCGCGCTCATGCCCTCCAGCATGACCAGCGCCGGGGCAAACCAGTAGGCCATCAGCACGGGCACCACCAGCGCCAGGAAGGTGAGCAGCATCAGCGCCGCCGCGCTTGCCGGCAGGGCGGCGGCGACCGCCTGCGGATCGCTGAGCGACAGGCTGCCGAGACTCCCGGCGGAAAGGGCCCCGCCCGCCAACATCACGATGCCGGCCCCCATCGCTGCCACCAGGAAGCCGGCCAGATAGAGCAGTCCCAGCAATGCGAGCTGGAGGGCGGGCCCGGAGAAGCCGTCGAAGACCATGCCGCTGCGGGCGGTGCCGCGCCGGTCGAGATCCCGGGCGCCCGACATCAGCCCGCCGCCGAAAATCGGCCCCAGCACGAAGCCCACCAGGCCGCCCACGACGGGCACCAGGCCGACGACGAAATTGATCAGGTAGAGGGTCACGATGGCGCCGAGCCACGCGCGCGGCTTGGCGCGGAACAGCGCATAGGCATCCTTGATCCAGAGCCAGCCATGACCGGTCGGCACCGACTGCGGGCCGGTCATGGGGCCTTCTTCGTCGGTGACGGGCGGCCGCAGATCCGCGCGCGGCGGCGCATAGGGGTTGCTTGGGTCGGCGTGCGGCGCGGTGGCACCCGGTGCCGCCTGCGTCGCATCGGCGCCCGCACCCGCAGGCGCGACGGACCCGGGCAGCTCATCCGCGGCGCCGTCTCTGCCCAACGGCGTGCCGGCAGGCTCGATGCGCACCGCGAGGCCGATCTCCTCCAGCACCTCCCGGTAGCGCTCGGCATTGACGTCGTTCACCTCGTGCTTGAGCACGTGCTCGCGCTTGTCCAGGATCAGTCGCCAGGCCTTCTCTTGCGGGATCTTGAATACCGCCGCGAAATCCCGTGCTGCCTGCTCGGCATTGACGCCAGGCCTCAGCTCGCCGGTGAAGACCACCTGATGGAACCCACTCATGATGCTGTTCTCCTGTGTCAGCGCGGCCGCTCGGACCCGGCACGAGCCGCGCGGGCCACGGTCGTCGGACAGTCGCGGATCTCGGCATGGTGGCAGCCAAGCGGCCGCCGCTGGTGTGATTGCTGTCGCAGAGGCGCGCAGCTTAGCGGGCAGCGGTGCATCCGGCCAGCCTCCGCGGGCGCCACGCGGGCGCACAGTGGTCGCTCGTGGCCGCCCGTTGGACGCGCGCCCGGGGACGTGAGATCGGGCAAGTATTGCTCGCAACGCCGAAATCGAGCGGATCGTAGGTCGGGTTAGCGATAGCGTAACCCCACAATCAAGGGCTTACGGACACCCGTCGTCGGGTTACGCTGCGCTAACCCGACCTACACGGAAGACTTGTCCAGCCGCATGTGCCCGGTCGCCGCCTCAGGCGGTGAGCTTCTTCATCCAGGCCAGAAGCCCCGGCTCCGCCGCCCAGACGTCGCGCATGGCCTGACGGTAGAGCCAGGCCTGGTCGTCGCCGCCGGCGACGAAGCCGTTCTGATGCAGCTGGGGCCGCCGCACCCGCTTGCGCAGCAGGAAGCGCGGCACCCGCGGCAGGCGGCCCACGGCCTCGTGCAGCACCAGCGCGGCGCGCTCCTGATGGCCGAGCCGGTACAGCGCGAGCACTTCGCCATAGGCCGTGTCGGCCAGGGCGTCGATGGGGAAGCGCCGCGCCAGGGCCAGGGCCTTCTCGTCCTCGTGCACGCGCAGGTAATGATTCATCAGCTCGGCACGCACGCCGTGGTTGTCGCGCGGGTTCAGCTCCAGCAGCAATTCCATCAGCGCCACGGCGGCGGCGTCGTCGCCGGCCTCCGCGTGGCGGCGATAGCAGCGGAACAACAGCCGCAGCGCGGGGCGGTTGCGCGGATCGATCCAGGGCAGGGCGCCGAGCTGCCGCGCGCCGATGTTGTGACGCAGGATGGCCTCGGCGCGCGCCAGCACCGGGTCGAGCATGACCCGCGACACCCAGGGCAGGCTGCTTTCGGGGTGCGCGTAGAGGGCGGTGGCGACGTCGTCCAGGATGTCCAGGCTGTCCGCGGCCAACGGGCTGGTCTCCAGATAGGCGAGCCAGTCGTAGCTTTGCCACACCTGCTCGTGCTCCGCACCGGAGAGTAGCGTGGACAAGGGCTTGTCCGCCGGGAACACGCGGTGCCAGGCGCGCTCCACCGCGGCCAGCGCACGTGTCGGCGTGAGGGCGCAGCAGCCGCCACCACCCCTGGCCGCCGGCGGCAGCGGCAGCATCTCCGGATCGAACAGCGGTAGCTGGCGGTCGTCGGCGCAGTGGAGCGGGTCCTCGATGACCTCCAGCGGCAGGCTCGGCAGCGGGCGGTCCGGCAGACCGGCCAGCCAGTCGCGCACGCGCAGCAGCGACGGGTCCATGGCCGCCGCCTGGCTCATCATCAGCGCCTGCTGCGGGTCTTCGCGGGCACGCTCCAGGAACTCGTAAATGCCGCTGCCCTCGTGGCCGGCACGGCGCAGCTGGTGCTGCCAGAAATGGGCCCGCGCGCGGGCGTGGTCGTCGCGATGGCGGGCGGCGAGCAGCGTGATCTCCAGGAGCGCGGTGCCGGGATGCTCGGGGCCGTGGCGCTGCGCCTGGGCGAATGCCTCGGTGGCGTAGTCGAAGTCGCCCTCGTCGATGAACATGACGCTCAGGCGCTGCCAGGCCGCGGACTTGAGCGTCGGGCTGGCGTCATCGGTGACGCGCAACAGGAACGCCTGCTTCTTCTTCCAGTGATCCAGCGCATCGTATGCGTCGCAGAGGACGTCCAGCGCTGGCTCGAACACCTCGTCCACGGCGGCGAGGTCCCCTGTGAACAGCGGCTCCAGCAGCGCGACGGCGCGGCCCGGGCGCTCCAGCGCCAGCCAGCGGTCCGCCACCTTGGCGAGCAGCGGCTGGGGCACGGCGCCGCTGTGCACGGCGGCCTGCAGTTGTGCCTCGCTGAGCTGATCCAGCAGCGGGTCCCAGAGGATCTCCGGCGGCAGATCGGGGACGTCGCCGGCGGCCTGGCAGCAGTCCCCGTAGGCGACGCCCGAGCCGCAGCGACAAGGATCGGATGGCGCGGGCTCCGGCATGGGCAGCGCGCGAAAGCCGAGGTCCGGGCGCGGCATGGCGTTCCAGATGGCCTGGGCCAGCAGGGCGGCGAGGCGGCGCTCGTCGGCGGCATCGAGGGATTCGACGTCGGCCAGCATCTGCGGGATGCGGGTGCGTCCCCAGCGCAGGAAGTGCTCGGCGTCGGGATCGCGGAGGATGGTGCCGACCGCTTCGCTGAGGAGCTCGTCCATGCTCATGGATTTCGACTGCGCTTGCTCTGTCATTGCATCCCCACTCGTCGCGCCCGCGCGCGACTGGCATGCGGCATCGGCCGATGTATCCTGATTGTATCGCGTCGGCATGTGCCTCTGTCGAGAATGGACCGCCGGTGTAATGCGCAGCCGCCCGGCCACGCCGGTATGATGCGCCGAGCTTCGCCTCCGCCCTGTCGGCGCCACCCGGATGAACCAACGAGCCCGCGACGCGCGCATCAAAATCTTCGTCTCGTCACCCTCGGACGTGGAGCACGAGCGTGCGGCGGTGAAGGACATCATCGAGCGGCTCGGACGTGAGTATCTGCCCTACTTTCAGCTCCAGGCCGTGCTCTGGGAGGAGGAGGCACTCACCGCGGACCGCACCTTCCAGGCGGGCCTGACCCAGCCCGAGGACTGCGACATCGTGCTGGTGATCCTGTGGACGCGGCTCGGCTCGCCGCTGCCGGAGGAGCCCTACCGCGGCATGACCGGCACGGAGTGGGAGTTCGTCAACGCGGTGGAGGCCTCCGCCCGCGCCGGGACGCCGGAGGTGCTGGTCTACAAGAAGACCGCACCCAAGCTGGTGGACATCACCGACGCCGCCACCGCACGCGAGGCGGTGGAGGACCGGCGCCGCCTGGACGAGTTCTTCCGCACCCACTTCTTCAACGAAGACAATACATTCCGGCGCGCGTTCCGGGTCTTCGACGGCGATGCGGCGTTCCGCGAGCTGGTGGAGACGCAACTGCGCAAGCTGCTCAACCGGCGCATCAGCGCGGAGCGGCGCGCCTCCGCCGGCATCGCCCAGTGGCAGGGCAGTCCTTTCCGGGCGGACCGCCCCTTTGATATCGGCGACGAGCGGGTGTTCACCGGCCGTGAGCAGGAGACGCGCGCGCTCTTGCAGCGCCTGGAACAGCGCCCCCCCGGCAGCGCCGGCCTGTTGCTGCTGAGCGGCCCGAGCGGCAGCGGCAAGACCTCGCTGCTGCGCGCCGGGCTGGTGCCGCGGCTGACGCGGCCGTTCCTGTTCGAGCATATCGCCACCGTGCGTTGCGCGCTGGTGGACCCGGGCAGCGACGGGCCGTCGCCGCTGGCGGCACTGGCGGCACGCCTGCACGCACCGGACGTGTTGGGCGTACCGCTGGCCGAGCTCGGGCTCTCCGCCGGGGCACTGGAGCGCCTGCTCGCCAGTGAGCCCGAACTCGCCGCCGGCCAGCTCGCCAGCGCGCTGGCACAGCTCGCCAAGGGCAACGATGCCGAGGCGCAGGCGCGACTCGCGGTCATCGTCGACCCGCTGGACCCGGCGCTGGCGGCGGAGGCGGCCGCGCGCGACGCACTGCTCAAGGCTCTCCGCGGGCTCTCCGGCCATCCGGCCATCTGGGTGATCGCGGCGCTGCGCAGCAACGCCCTGCGGCATCTGACGCCGCTGGCCGAGCGGCTGCTGGACCCGGCGCGGTCTACCGCGGAGCAGGTGCTGGCGCTGGAGCCGCCGCCGACGGCGCGCATCCGCCAGGTGATCGAGATCCCCGCCCGGGTCGCCGGCATCGAGCTGGATGCCGGTGCCGTCGGCGAGGGCCGCAGCCTGGTGGAGCGGCTGGAGTCCGAGGCCGTTGCGCTGCGGGACTGGGCGCCGCCGGTGCAGGCCCTGCTCCAGGCCGCCTACGAGCACGCCGCCGCGGTCCAGTCCGGCGAGGTGCGGCTGACCGCGGAGCACCTGCGGGCCGCGGGCGGACTCACCGGCATCGTGCTCGCGCGCGCCGACGCCCTGTGGGCGCGATTGGATGCGGACGCCCGCGCCGCGCTGCCACGGCTCTGCCGCGCTCTCATCGCCGTGGACGGTGCCCGCGGCGCGCAGCCCGACGCGCGCCAGGGCGATCTCGATGTGCTGCGCGCGGAGCCGGGCTGTCGGCGCCTCATCGACGCCATGGTGGACGCCCGACTGGTGGTCACCGAGGGCAGCGAAGATCCCGCCCTGCTGAGCCGCTGCGGCGCCCCGGACCTGCGGCTTGCGACGCTGCTGCGCGGGGTCTGGCGGCAGGGCCGCGAAGAGTGGCCCCTGCGTCGGCTGCGGCGGCGCAAGGGCGGGGCCGACGCGCTCGCCGACGCGGCCACCGCCGACCTGCAGCACGCCGACACTGCCGAGCAAGACGCCGGCGAAGATGCGAGCGCGTCCGCGCAGCCCCAGGCTCACTGGCAGGCGCTGCGCGCCGTGGCCAGCTTCGCGCATCCGGCGCTGCTGACCGACTGGGCGCCGGTCGGCGACTGGCTCGCCGCGCCGGGCAACCGCCGCACCCTGGCCCTGCGCACCCAGCTCAGCCGCCAGGCGCGGCTGTGGAAGCGCACCGACTGCAACCGCGAATATCTCTATGGTGAGACCGTCTTCGCCGCCGCGGACACCTTTGCCCGGACACACCCGGACGAGCTGGAGCCGCTGGAGCGGGAGTTTCTCGCCGCCGCCGCCGCCAACCTGGCCTTCCTGCGCCGCCGCAACCGTCTGGTGCGCGTCACCGGGCTGGTGCTGGTGTCGCTGCTGCTGGGCGCCGTGCTCGCCGCCGGTTTCGCCTGGGAGGCATCGCGCACCGCGCGGGTCAATCTGAACAAGAGCCTGCTCAAGGAGGCGGAGCTGCACATCGCCCGCGGCAACACGCCGCAGGCGATCATCAATGCCATCGACGCCGGCGCCGACCTGCCCGAGCAGGCGGTCCGCAAGCTCGGCCTCGCCTTCGCCGGCAACCGGCTGCTTGCCATGGCGCCGTCCGCGGGGCCTAACCCGGACGACGTGCGCATCCCGGCCATCGCCGCCGACGGCGAGCAATTGGCGACCGTGACGCCGGACCAGGGGCCGGTGCTATGGCGGCTGGATCGCGGGCGCTACCTGCCGGACCGCGATCTCGGTGGCGATGGGCTCCGCATCCATAGCCTGGTGATCGGGGATGAGGACCAGATCGTCGGCATCGGCAGAGACGGCGTCTGGCGACTGCCGGCGGCCGCGGACGCCACTCCGCTCTATGTTTGCGGCACCCGCGCGGGCAGCGCCTTCACGCTGAGTCCGAACCGGCGCCGGCTGGCCATCGCGGTGGCGGACGCGCACGGCAACGACGGTATCTGCGTGCTGGACCTGGCGCTGCCCGGCAAGGTGCTGCTGCACCGGATGCTGGGCGAGGGGGAGATCCGCGGCCTCGCCTTCGCGCCGGATGGCGATCGGCTCATCACCGCCTCCGCCGCCGGGCGCAGCCACGTGTTCGACGTGGCGGCCGGGCGGCGCCTGCTGTCGCTGCCGGCGGACGGACCGCTGGGCCGGCCGTTCAATGCCGCGGTGTTCGATGCCGCCGGCGAGCGCATCGCCATCGCCGCGGCGGACGAGCGCGTGCGGCTGTTTCGGGGCGACGACGGCACCCCGCTCGGTGAGCTGTCCAAGAGCCGCATCGGCGGCTCGGTGGTGAAGGTGCATCGCACCGCCGTGCGCGATGTGGCCTTCGCGCCCCGCGGCGACTTCCTGGTGGCGGTGGACGACGAGGGCCAGGTGGTGCGCTGGTCGCTGGACGGCAGCCACCAGGCGGTGGTGCTCGGCAGCCACGAGCTCAGTGTCAGCGATGTCGAGATCGCGCCGAAGCCGGCCCCGCAACTGGAGGGCCAGTACCTGGTACTCACGGGGTCGCTGGACGGGACCGCCCGGTTGTGGAGCCTCGAGACCGGCAAACCCGTGGCGGTGCTCGGCCACGATGGCGCGGTCACCGCGGTGCGCTTCGACGACGACGGCCAGCGCCTCGCCACCTTTTCCAGCCGCGACGGCACGGTGCGGCTGTGGAGCGTGGACCCGGTGACCCGGCTCGGCTTCGAGCTGCGCCATTCCGACCACGTCTGGGACGTCGCCATGGCCGCGGCGCCGCAGGCGCTGGCACCGAACGGCGGGGCGTTGCTGCTCGCCACCGCGGGCTTCGACGGCGGCGTGCGCGTGTGGCGCTACCAGCGCACCCTGGAGCGCCCGGCGCCCGAGTCGCTGCGCCTGCTCAGCGGGCACACCGCGCGTGTGCGCCAGGTGAGCTTCAGCGCCTCCGGGCGGCGCCTGGCCTCTGCCGCCTACGACGGCACCGCGCAGGTGGACGACCTGGTCACCGAGCGGAGCTGCCAGCTGAAGGTCGCGGACGCGGCCGATGGCCAGGTCTACAACGCCCTGTTCGGCCCGGACGAGACCTGGCTGCTGACCACCTCCAACGACCCCGTGCAGCCCGTGCGCCTGTTCTCGGTGCCACAGTGCGCGGCGCTGGCCGAGACGCCGAACCTGGCCCACGGCAAGGCGCCGGTCGAAGCGGCCGAACTGCTGGTCGTCGGCGACCGCACCCTGGTGGCCACCGGCGACGACGCGGGGCAGTTCAGGCTGTTTCTGCGGGACGCCGACGGCGTCTGGCACAAGGGCTGCGAGCTGGCGCCCCAGGTGGGCGCCATCGGCGACATCGCGCTCGACGCGGAGGGCCGGCTCGCCGCCGTCGCCGGCGCGGCGGCAAGCGCCGCATTGCTGGACCTGGACCCCGAGACCGGCGGCTGCGCCGTGCGCCGGCGGTTGATCGGACACGTCGGGCGGGTCTACAGCGTCGCCATCGCACCGGACGGTCAGCAGGTGCTCACCGGCTCACTGGACAAGACCGCCCGGGTCTGGAGCCGCGACGGCGTCCCGCTGGCCATCCTCGAAGGCCACCAGGACCGCATCTATCGCGCCGTCTACAGCCCGGACGGGCGCTGGATGCTGACCGCCTCACGGGATGGCAGCATCCGGCTCTGGCGCACCCCGGCGGTACGGCTCGGCGAAGACGGCGCGCCCGTGGTACAGGAGGAGTTCTTGCCGCTGCAGGCGAGCCTGGGTGGCGTCGCGGCGGCGGTGTTCAGCCCCGACGGCCACTACGTCGCCGGCGCCTACTGGGAGAACGCCGCGATGCTCTGGCGCATCTGGCGCGACGGCGGCGAGCCGTCACAGGCGCTGCGCCGGCGCTGGGGCGAGGACCGGGCGCGGCTCGCGCTGATCCGCGAGGCCTACCGCTTCCGCGCCGACAACGCCATCGTCGATGACGCGGCGGTGCAGCGTGCCGAGACCGCGCCGTAGCGCCCGGCTGCCCACCGTCCGCGTGTCCGGTCTCCGGCCGGCCACCTTATTCAAGTCGGTGCGAGCGTACCTCCCGCTGGCGGCGGCCCTGGCCCTGTTCGGCTTTATCGCGTCCCTGCTGGTGCTGCGCGATCTGGACCTCAGCGTCTATTGGCACGCGGCGCAGCGGGTCTTCGTGGACGGCGTGGAGCCCTACACGCGCCCGAACGCGACGGGCCTGCCGTTCACCTACCCGCCGACGGCCTTCTTACTGCTCTGGCCGCTTGCGGGACACGGTTTGGCGCAGGCCGGGGCATGGCTGTGGACGCTGAACCTCGTCCTCGCGCCGGTCCTAATGGTGCTGCTGCCATGGGACCTGGCGCGCACGGTCAACGCCCCGGCAGCGACGGTCGCCGGACGCCGGCTGCGGGTCTGGGGGCCGCTCTACATCGCCTGCTTCGGCGGCCTGTATCTCACGCTGCACTTCCAGCAGATCAACTTGCTGCTGTTGCTGTGCCTGTGGGGCTTCTGGCGGGTGCTGCGCCGTGCCGGGCCGGCGCCCCCGACCGGGTCGCCGCGGGCCGTGCTGAGCCGGCTTGGCGCCGGCGCGGCATTGGCGCTCGGCAGCGTTGCGAAGCCGCACTACGGGCTGTTGGGCCTCGGCGCCCTCGGCTGCCTGCGGCGCGGCCGGCGGCCCGGGCCGGGGCTTTGGCTATTGCTCGGTGCCGCGCTCGGCGGTGCCGCGCTGCTCTGGCTCAGCCTGGCGCTGGCGCCGGCCGGCAGCTGGACCGCGTGGATGCAACAGATCCTGGGCACGACCGGCTTCACGGCCCTGCCGCCCGGGCACAGCAGCATCGCCGCGCCTTGGAACCGCAGTATCGCCGGCGAGGTGGCGCGCTGGCTGGTGCCCAACAAATTCAGCCAGGTCGTCGCCGCGAGCCCTACGGCGGCCGCATGGATCAGCGCCGCGCTGGTGATGGCGCTCGCGCTGGCCACCGGCTGGGCGGTGCTCCGATCCCTGCGGCTGCGGGCACGACGCTGCGCGGAAGGCGACGGCAGCGCGGGCCCGGTGGCCGTGGACCTGGAGCTGTCGGTGTTGTCGGTCTGGGTGTTCCTGGCCGCGCCGGCAAGCTGGACCCATCACCTGGTGATGCTGCTGCCAGCGGCGCTGGTGCTGCTGCGCGATGCGGTGCTCGACCCGCGTGCCCGCAACGCCACGCGATTGGCGGCAGTGCTGGTGCTGGCGGTGCTGGCGCTGACCCTCGATGACCTGATCCCGCGCGAGGTGCGCACGAGCTCGCAGGCCATCATGGCGCTGATGACGGTTGCCGTGGTGGGACTCTGGGCGTTGCTGCTGGAGCGGCTGCTGGCGGAGCAGCGCGCGAGCAGGGCCGCGGCGCGCCAGGTGCCGGCGCGGGCGGATGCGGGCGCGCGCCGGCCGCGGCGCTGACGAGATGCGGGCGGATTGCTTATGGCCTCGCGACGGGCCGGTGCACGACCGCTAGCACCGGGACGCGGCGCTCGACTGAACGCGCCGCCAAAGCCGCGCTAACAGATGGCGCAACGGGAGGCAGCATTCGTCCGGCCGCGGCCGTCGGTTGGCCGGGCTGGTGATGACGAGGTAGGCGATGTACGGGTGCACGGCGGTTCCTCCGATCGGCTAGCTGGCGTTTGGTGCCGTGGCACTACAACGGCTCTTTGAAGCTAAAGCCTAGTCGTTCGCTTGGTTTGTAACATTGCCGTAATAACGCCGTTCGCCGCCAATATGTCGCAGTCCGTCGCTCGGTTTCTCGCCGCAGCTGGGCGAGATTGGCTTTGGCGAGCACCCCTTCCGTTGCGTCTGGGCCACTTCCGCTTTTCCCCAGCAGCCTGAGAAACTTTCCCCCAGCTTGCTATAAGTCATACCCCCACTATACTTGCCGAAGGCAGCCTTGATGGCTTGGCCTCCGCCCTCGCTGTGATGAGGCGGACATAACCTTTGGATGAGGAAGCGCACATGTTCACCCGATTTGCTATCGCTGTTTTCACCGGCTTTGTCTTGATCATACCGATGCAGGTAATGGGCTCAGATGCAAAGCAAGTCAGCCCCGCCACATGCATTGCCGCAGATGGAAGAGATCAATGGCGTCTGGACTACACGGAATCAGGCGTAAAGAACTCCACGTCAGCATACACCCACGTTTTCTGTGCTATTCCGCGCGACAACGCTTGGAACACCAGCGGCACGAAAAGCGTACTTGCCTACCTTTATGACGGAAGCTACAGCTACAATTTCTGGTGCGCCTTCAATACCTGCTATTCGAGCGGCAACTCTTGCTCATGGAGTAGCGGGTCGACCTATGGAACCGGTTATCGCACATTGAATCTCGACCTGAGCTGGAGCCGACCCACCGGGGCTTACACGCTCGAGTGTTGGGTCCCCCCCTACTCCCAGATTCGCTCCGTTTTCCTCAATGAGTGGTGATCGCCACGGCATCCGCGATCTAACCTCCTGTTGCACCAAGATATCGATGCCGGCGCTGCCGGCATCGAGTCTTTGTTTAGCAATTGTCGCAACAATTTGGACTTAAGCATGCGACTCAGTTTTGCCCTTGGGGCTGCAATCATTGCTTTTGCGCTGGGTTTGGGCATAGGGCTGGGCGGCGCGCGGCTGTCTGGCATGCGCCACGACGATTCCGTGAGCTCGAAGCCGGTGCAGCGGGCAGCAGCAACCCAGCAAGGGCCGAGCCTCGACGCGGGCGAACTTGGCGTTCGAGAATTGGCTCTGCAACGGACGGCGAACAGCGAAGCGCCGCAGTCTTTGCCGCCGGAAACGGTGAGGCTGATTTTGCAACGATTAGACCGGCTAGAGCATCGCTCGAACGGCATGGGCGCTGGACAGCAGGACCAGGCGGCAGCGGAAGAAGAGATGGTCGATGCAAAGCAACCGGAGCTGCCGGCGGAACTCCTGGAGCAAGAATCCCTGATCGAGGAGGAGCAAATCGCGATGGCGAAAGAATTCGCGAAGCGCCCCGCTTCTCGGGATGACGAAAAACTGACAGAAAGCCTCGATAGGGCTTTCCAGGCGACAGGAGCAACAGAAATCGCAGTCGTGGAAACCGAGTGCCGCTCCTCCGCGTGCCGCGTCCGCGCAGTTCCCCAGGGCGACGCCGAGTTGCATACGGGCATTGTCAAGGACTGGCTGGCTCGATCGGGGCGGGTGGGCTTCTCCGGCGGGACGAGCTTCGTCGATGCAGAAGGTAACTTGACCGTATACCTCACCAAGGATTGACAAGACCAAACGCTCTATTCGTTCACCGCGTCCACGTCGATCTCGCCCCAATCTGCCCAATATGATGGGTGCACGAGCGTTCGTCTGGCGATGTCAATGTTTTGCCAGACCGTTTCTTGGTGCCGCTGGTCGCAACAACCCTCGGAGACTGAAAAAAGGTCCGCGCACCCCGCTCGGCGGGCTGCTACGATGCCGTGCCGCGAACACCGGACGGGGGTGGACAACCGACTGCCCGACCGCGCCAACCCGCCAGCGTGGCGAGCCCGCGAGCAGACAGATGGAACGAGCGATACCTACGACGTGCAGCGGCGGAAGTGACATTGAGCCGCCCTTGGTCTCGATCATCGTTCCAGCCTACAACCAGGCGTCGCGCCTCGCGGTGTGCCTCGAGGCGCTGGGCAACCAAAGCTATCGCCATGACCGCTATGAGATCGTGGTCGTCGACAACGGCTCTGACGAGCCGTTGCGGGCGGTCGTCGCAGCTTGGCCGCGCGCGCGGTACCTGTTCCATCCCGAGCCCGGCGCGTACTCGGCGCGCAACGCCGGCATCAGGGCCGCCGGTGGAGACGTGCTGGCTTTCACCGACTCGGACTGCGTGCCGCACCCGGGCTGGCTGGAATCCGGTGTCGCTCGCCTCTGCGCCGCACCGTCGAGCGTCGTCGGCGGCCGGGTCGAGGTCGTCGCCAGGGCGCGGCACAAGCCGAGCGCGATCGAGCTTTATGACCGGTTCACGTCGCTCGACAACGCACGTTACGTGGCGCAAGAGGGATTCAGCGTGACCGCCAATCTGTTCGTGCGCAAGGACGTGCTCATGCAGGTGGGCCTGTTCGACGCGTCGCTGCTCTCCAGCGGCGACAAGGAATGGGGGCGGCGGGCGCGGAGCGCCGGCCACCCGATCGTCTACGCGGCTGACGCGATCGTCGAGCATCCGGCGCGACACCGGCTGAGCGCGCTGATCAATAAGCGGCGGCGCCTGCTTGGTGGGCGCTGCCGCAATGCGTCGGACCGGCCGGGCGTCGATCGCCGCCACCTGCTGCTGACGGCCGCGGGCAGTCTCCGCCCGCCGATCCGCTACGTCCGCGCCCTGCGCGATCGCACCGATCTGCCGTCGTTGGATAAGCTCAGAATCTTCGCCGTCGAAATGGCGATGCGGTGTGTCGACCTCTACGAGGCCCTGCGCCTGAGTGTCGGCGGGCGCCCCGTGCGCTGATGCAACGAGCGCGTGCAGGTCACTGGCTCGACGCGGGTATCCAGCGCGTCATCTCGGCTACAACCCCACCGCGAGACCATGCAGAAAGTTCTACTCGTCGTCTTTGAAGGGCTCGCGTCCACGGTGATCGATTCGCAGGTGCTGGTGCATGCGCGGACCATGCGCGAGCACGACATCTGCGACATCGAGGTCTGGTCGTTTGCGCCAACGCCGCGGCTGTACCGGGAATCCCTCGCCAAGCAGGCTCATGCAGAACAACTGTCGGCGTCACGGGTGCGCGTGTTTCCCGCGCTGCGCCCGGCGATTCCGCTGTCGGTCACGCTGAATGCGATGATGCTGCGCTTCCTGGTGTGGCGCCGTGGCAAGAAATTCGCGCTCTGGCACGCGCGCACGGATTATGCCGCGGCAGTCTGTGCCCATGCCGATCCGAAACGCCGCCGGGGACTGATTTGGGATGTCCGCGGTGAGTGCGTATCCGAGTTCGTGGTGCGGCATCGGAACACGGCACCTTGGCTGCGTCCGCTGGTGCTGCGACGTCTGGGCCAAACCATTGCAGAGCAGCGTCTGGCCGGCGCCCGGTGCACCAAGGCGATCTTCGTCAGCCAAGGCATGGCGAGGATCAAGCGCGGGCTGGTCACCGCCGGTGAGGTGCACGTCATTCCGAGCGTCGCCGCTGAGACGCTGTTCTATTTCGACGCCGCCCTCAGGGAGCGGATGCGCCGCGACTTGGGTATCGCGCCCGCGCAACGCGTCCTGGTCTATTGCGGCAGCATCAACATTTTCCAGCGCTTCGGTGACATCATCGACCGCTTCCTGTCGCTGCACCGTGCCGATCCGCGTTGGCACCTGCTGGTGTTGACGCCGCACACGGACGAGGCGATGCGCCTGCTCGCGGCAGCGCCTGCGGGCACCTTTCAAGTTCACGGTGTCGCACTGGAACGCGTCAACGACTATCTGAATGCCGCGGACACCGCGATCCTGCTCTTGCACGGCAGCCGTCGCGATCGAGTGGGCTCACCGGTCAAGTTCGCGGAGTATGGCCTCGCCGGCTTGCCGGTGATCATGAACACCGTCAACAAGGACTATGCAGCGCTCGCCCGCGAGGCCAGGAACTTTCGTGACGCCGACGCCGATGCCGGTGGCGAAAGCATCGTTCCGTTGTCGAACGGGGAGCGACAGCGTGTCGCCGGCTTCTATCGCGAGCACCTGTCCCGGCAGGCGAGCATTGCCAAGTACCGAGATCTGTATTCCACCTAAAGGGGTCCCGACAAAGCGCCCGGCGCCGTGGACCGGAGCGGTTACTCAGGTGGTGAGTTGCCAGTATGGATGAATCCCGCTGTCGGGATCGAAGCGGGCGTTAACGTCGGCCGGCGCGGGGAGTATGACGCTGGTATCCAGCGAGAGCCCCGCACGCCGCGCCGCGGCGAGCAGGGGCACCAGACGCTCATCATCGAAGCTATCTTCTCCGCCGAGTCTCGGTATTTCGCGCAGTGCCCACTCGACGGCACGCGCGATGCGCGTCCGATCCGGCCCCGCGGCTGAGACCAGCAACATGCCATTGCGCTCCGCCAATAACATCAGGTTCAGCCAACCTTGCAGGTTGGAGCAGCAGGCGTGCTTCGGCGTCGCGCTTTGCAATTCGATTGGCTGGGTGCCATCGGTGGCGAAATGCTCCGGGAGGCGCGATGCGGCCCGCAGCACCGTTTGCTCGAATTCTTCCTCGCGCCCGGTGTAGGCGCAAATCGCCGCCATTTGCAGGTCGTAGTAGGTGGCATGGCTGTTGTGTTGGGCTTGTGCCGCGCGACCCGCGGGGCTGCACCGCAGCCAGTTCAAGTGCTCGCTCAGCCACGCACTCAAGCTGGCTTTGTGGCGTTGCGGCAGACCGCCGACGTGCTCCAGCACCTGCAACGCGTCCAGCAAGTAATACAAGTCCCGGAATTCGATGATATCCCAGCTGGGGTTCCGTTCGTTGTCACGACCGGCCCCGATCTGCGGATATTCGACTTGCGGATACAGGCCGTCGGCCGCGTCGCAGAGCCATGCGTGGACCAGTCGCAGCGCATGCTCGGCGTAGCGCGAGCCGTCCTCGCTGACGGAAGTCGCTAGCGCGAGTGTCGTCGTGTCATCGACAAACCTCCGCCAGCGCGTACGGTCGAAGCCGCGCCTCTCTTCCTCGTACCTCCGCGTACCCGCAACGCACTGCCCCTCCTTCTCGACATTGGGAAGTCCATCAGCAGCATCCGCGCTGGGCCAATGCTGCGGGGCGGAATGATTGTAGTCCCGCCGATCGCTAATCGACGCCGGTGACTCTTTCCGCGCCGCCACGTGAGTCTCGCGCTGGAGCGCCTGCTCCGCATCCCCGAGGATTCGCCTGGCCGCCGCGGCCCGCGGGGTGTCAATGCCGCGAGCGAGCTCCGTACGCGATTCTTGCAAGGCTTCCATGGAAAAAAGGGCTCCGCCACGGCGATGCGGATTTCTGCCGGCGCCGAGCACCGCAACATGATTGAGCGTTTCCGCAATTGCGCGCTGTCGGATGACGCCACGGCTCTTGGAACTCTTCTTGGTGGGCTGCTCGAGGTGCTTGTGGCCGGAAAAGAGACGCGTTACCCAGCCGGCCTGGCGCCATTGGCCAAACTCGCTCGAAAGCGGCCTGCGCGCAACGTCCCAAGCCTCCTCCGCCCATTGATCCCAGGGGCCAGGAACGCCGAGACGCCAAAGCAGATCAACCTTTGGGCGGCGGCCGTACGGAATGCGCTCGTCGAAGGTCGAGACCGTGTCGCGACGGAAGACGAGCTGAGGTTCTTCGGTCGGATTTGGCACGAAGCCCGCGGACAGGACTTCATCGTGGCTTTGCGCCCGATGCATCGGAACGACAAAAAACTTCGCGTGCGGCGCGGCGTCGACCGCCTGCAACAGCGATTCCCAGCCAGACTCGGTCAGGAAGCAATTGCCGTCCCAGGGAAGGATCCATTTCGCCTTGTTGCGTCCGTCGTTCAGGGCGACGTTGCGTGCTCCGTTGTTGTTCATCAACAGCAGATTCTTTTGCCGGTAGAGCGCGGTATAAATCTGCTTCCACTCTTCCTCACAGAGACGACGCGCCACATTGCGATACAGAAAATCCGGACGCGGCAGGCAACTCCAGTCCCATTCCGAGCGATCGTACTCAAGCCAAGAAAAAGGCAGGCGAAGATATGTTTCGCCGTGCGCTTCCAGCAGGGCGACGATGCGGTCTTCCTCGTCTTGGTCTACGATTCGGTTCAATATCCACCGCCGGGTGCAGCGTTCCAACTTTGGCTCGTGCCTCAGAATGAACTCCACATTGGTGCGAGACTGCCCAATGGCGTGGCGCGGGTAGAGATCGTTCCCAATGATGCGATAGAGCACGAACTCGTCCGGCTCCCGGGATATGGCGGACGCAGCATACTCGGCGCGCAGTCGCTGTTCCGACGGCGCAGCCCACCGTCGCAACGCTTGTTGCAGTTGTCGAGATCGGACGGACCAGCGCCGCTGAAGGCGTCGGCGCAGCGTGGTAGCGCGTACCAACAGCGCCTCTGTCAGCCGCGGCAGCACGAAAACCAAGGACTTGGGCATCTCGCGGAATCAGTCGGTCGGGTTAGGGGGCGCCTCGGTATGGAGCGCCATGTTGAGGGCGCAGCAGCACGTCTGACGCCCCGGTTCGTCGACGGCTTTGCGCGTGCCAGGCGAGGGGGGCGCCGGGCCTGGAAGGTGTCCACACGTGAGCGCACGCGGGGGCGTTACTGAAGCCGCTGCGAACGCGCCTTGGCCAGCCCAGACACCCGATTGCGCGCGGATGATAGCGCGATTTTGACCACGCTCTGAGTCCCAACGTCTATTGCGGTGACAGATCCTGCAAGAGCGCTAAGCACGGCCCGGAGCCGGCTGGCCAGCTCCGGGCATCCGACCTCGCCCCGGTAGAATCGACGTGCGGGCCGATCACGATCGCGCCCGGGTTGCGCTCGCGACCGGACTCAACAACGCCTTGTCGGCCACCCGGCCAGTCCGATCGAGGACGACCGCACCAGAACGCACGTTGGCTTGTGGGCGTTCGCGTCCGGACCCGAGGACGCCGGGCGGGTCTTGCCCCACACGGCGCACGCTTCTGCCCCGCTCAACACCGGGATCAGAGCGCCCTGCGGCGAGAGTTGGCGGACACGCTGTTGTCTCGTCACGGAAACCGCGTTGTATGCTAACGGATTGAAGATGCTCGCTGTGAGACGGGACTCTGCCTCGACCGCCGGCAGCGAGAGCGCCCGCCCAACCTCGCACGCGCACGCGTTGCGGCGTTTCCACGATGTCCCGGCGCCATCGCGCATATCTGGAATCGCGGTTTCCTTCGCCGCTGACGCCTTTAACTTGCCGCCGTCAGGCCGGGGATGCATACCGCCGGCGAGCAGTTCTCGGGCCGCGCAGCGTGCCAGTCGGTCGCGGCGCGCCAGTGACCGCCGCCGTCCATCGGCATGCCTCGTCCTTTGGCTCCGGCCCTTGCAACATGCTATTCTCCCTCAGCTAATGCCTCGGATGCCACGCCCTGTGCAATTCTTACATTCGACTCTAGCGTCCTTTGTTTGGGCTTACAGCGTCTTCCGCCAGTTCTTCAGCGCCAGTCCGGGACGAACCGCATTCGTCGTGTGGAGTACGGCGACAGCCGACGTCGCCAGAATCCTCGCGCTGCTGCTCCCTCTGAAAATCATCATATTGGCCAGCCACCCGGGGGTTCCAGCCTACCTGCCATTCATTCCGCCAGCGCATAAGAACGCCGGTATCGCCCTCCTAACCTTAGGCGCTTTGCTGTTTTACACCTTCACAGTCTACCTCAACCATACAGCCGAACGTGCATCGGGCCGCGCCGTTACAGCTCTGGCACGACGCCTTTACCCATCCGGCTTGGACGCCGGACGTCTGTTTCAGCTCCAGAAGACATTTGTCGACCTCTGCAAGATTGCGGCGGCTTTGCTGTTTATCTTGCTCGCGGGAGCCCTTCTCTTTCTCGCGAATCCATCACTACTTCTGTTCCTCCCTCTTGCAGCGCTATTGGCGCTCGGCGTCACGGCGTTGCTCTTGAAGGATCGCGGCACCGGCCGAAGCCCTCTGCAGGTTTGGATCGTTTCCAAGCATCGCGAGTATGTCAATGTTATCGCCACGGTTGTCTTCTTCGGCGGCTTCCTGGTGATCCTTGTTCCGTATGTCCGCGGTGCCGAGTCCAACGTGATTATTGGCGTACTCAGCATCCTGGTGGCGCGCCAAGTGATCATGTCGATGGACCACATCGCACGAGACGTGATATCGCTCCGGTCGCGCCAAGAGGTCATCGACCGTCTGGTCTTCAGTAGTCAGGAACCTTTAGATAATTCCCAGAAAATCTGGGTTACGCGCATTTTTGATGCCTTTCCCCGGGGGCGCGTGCTCGAACTCGCGGCACAGTACTTGGGGCAAACTGCATCAGCACCCGGCGCTATTGAATCCATCTGGACAGACTCCCCCTCGCCGGGCATCTACGCTCTCGATATTCTTGTGGGCCCTCGGGGCGAACGCCGTCCGAATCGCTTTCGTGTTTACATTTATACCCCCGCCCAGGCGAAACGCGCCGACCACCAGTCCCAGCTGTTCGACCTCGTTGCGCCTGGTGCCATCTGCGCCCCCTCGATCATCGCCTCGTTCGAAGTCGACCAATTCCGCTGCCTGATCTGCGGTGCCGGTGACGGTATCCCCCCCGACGCCAAGAACTGGGCAAACCTACGCTCCAGCCTCCTCGAGCGTATCTGGTCGTACGTACCGCCAAGTGCATGTGCCGACTGCAGCCCGTCATCCCAGGCGTTGCTGCCGTCTCGCGTCAGCGCCGACTTCATTCAGCCGCTGCGCTTGGCCGCTACGAACTCCCGGGAGATGAGTTACGTCGACGCCCTGTCAGCGAACCTCGAATTTATCAACGAGCAGTTGGACAGCCAGCCATTGGTCCTGCACAATCCCGACCTGGCGCGCCTGGCCGTTGCGACGGACGGCCCTTCGCATCTGGTGATGCTGTGGGGGCGATGGTCACTACAGCCACTCGGTGCCGCCATTTTTATCTCCGGCCTCATGGAGGGTGCTCCGGCGCGTCTGGAATCGCTGAAAAAACTTCGGCCCGACCTCGCTCACCGTCGTTGGATGGGGGACTTACAACTGTCGGCTCTTTGTATTAAGCTGGGCCTGCACATTCAACTGGGCGAATTCAGGTCCGGCGTCACAACCCTGCCCGGGATCATGAACTTTCTCGACACTACGCTCCGCAACAGCAGCGAGCATGCCCACTTGAGGGCGTAAACTCCGAGCACAGCTACCGATGGCCCTGACACTTCTCACCACCCCCGGCGTAGAACTTGCTGACATAAAGCCCCTGCTCGGGCGTGTTGATTACGTTCACTCCACGGGTCCCAGCCCAATCAGCGAGACCCTCGCAGCGGGATCAACCGGCAACGTCGATGAGCAGGGCGCCGCTAGCCCGCAGGACGCGAAATGGCTGCTTCTGTATTGCACGCCGGAACGCGCCTTGACAAAGGCGATGCATCTGGGCGCTGCTCCAAACGATGAACTTGCCAACTGGAAGCGCGCCGCCGAAGCGCAGTTGGACGTCTTCCGGAACAATCGCGAGCGGTCCGTCTTGTTTCGTGCCGACTCCATCGTGCGCAATCCCGATGGCTTTTATGATGCCGTGGACAGCGCGCTAGGCCTTCGCCTATCTCGACAGCCGCCCCCACCGCTGCCGCAGGATCCCTCGCCGGACTTGCTCGCCTTGCTCGCGGCGCAGACATGCGCGGCGGAGGATGTAGTCGCTCTGTCTGGCGAACTTGAAGCGTCTGCTATCCCACTATTTCCGCACCCGGCATGGATAGATGCGCTCGACAGCGACAAATTGTTCTTGGACTACCAAGAGCTTCGCGACGCGCTGCAAACGGCACGCGCCGCGCAGCAGCAACTCGCGGAAAGGGACGCTGAGCTGTTGGCGTGCAAGCAGCTCTGTGAAGAGAACTCTGAACCAGGGAAGCAAAAGCTCGCGGAACTTTCGGGCGAACGTGACCTGCTGATGCTCCAGTTGAAGCAAATGCAGGCTGAAATGGAGGAATATCACAAGACATCAGAAAAGGAGCGGCTGCGCTGCCGCAGAGAGTTAGACGCAGTCTACCGCTCCACGTCGTGGCGTGTCACTGTGCCTCTGCGCGCGATGGTAGGTCTTGTGCGAGGCATGCGGTCGTCGACTTCACGGCGGGCGTAGAAGACCCAGCCGATTGCCGCGGTGCCCCGGCGCACATCGGTCGTGGCATAATCCTGCCGACATGCCGATACGCGTCTGCGCGGCACTGGGGAAATACTGATTATTGGCCTTCCGCGGCGCCATCGGCACGGAGGTCGAACCCGCTCAGAAGCCGCCCGCTTTCCGGGTTCCTTCATGTTCTGGTTGGTGGGCGCTTAAAAAATGGTGGGGTATTCTGCCCCGTGCGGGAGTCGCAGATGGATCGGCGTTTCGCCTGACGGAGCGCTCCAATGCAGCCTTCCCGGCCGCGGCCCTCTATGAAAGGTCACTTTAATTCCGGTCAATGCAGAGTTGCGAGGTGGAATTGAGTACTGACGAATCGCGTCGTCGCCGCTTGCCCGTTGGGTCTATCCAAGCCGGCAGACCGGATACCATACTCCACATTGGCGCGGGACGCTGCTCGGAATTGGACGCCTTTTTGGACGCCAACCCCAACAGGGTTGTCTTAGTGGAGCCGAACCCGGTTCTCGCTCGCGGCTTGCGGCTGGCCGCTCAACGTTTCCCAGATATATCGGTCTACGAACTCGCGGTGTCCGATGATCCCACGCGACGTTCGCTTCATGTATTCAACCATGCCGCGGTCACCAGTCTGCGACCTGCCACTGGGCTGTCAGATCTGTATCCGGGCTTGAGTCTCAAACATGTTCGGCCCGTAGCCGTATTGCCGCCCGCTGACCTCATCGGAGAGCTATCGCTCGACTTCGACAACAACTGGTTGGTCCTGGACGCGCCCGGCGAAGAGTATTCTATCGTTACCTCGCTTGCCGACAGCCACCATATCGAGCGATTCTCCTATTGCTGGGTGCACTGCGGGCGCCGTCCGTTATACGAAGGCTCGCGCCATATCGAGGAAACCATAGCTCTGCTGGAAAGTCGCGGCTTCAGTGTCGTCGCCATAGATTCCAGTAGAGACTACGACATCCCCTGCTGCATGCTTGCGCGCCAAGCGCCCCTCGGTAGAGCCGGACGCGGGGCAGCGCTCCCCAGCGCTGGCGATGGCGCGGCGGTCCGCGCAGGAGCTTTCTCGGGTGAATCACTGGTTGACCGCGACTCCGCCGCAAGTGGGGCGAATATGGAGGATTCGCCCTTGGATGGAGCGTTCGCTGCGCGCGAGGCCAGACTTTCGCGTTATGCCCTCGAGACCGATGCGGCGAAGCGGTTCCATGCCTCGATCGGACCCGAAGAATGCGGCGGAGATCTGGCCTTGGCGCGCAGGTTGGCCCAAATGCGGGCTGATGATCTTCGGGATTTACAGCGCCGATATGGAAAAATTGTCGAGGAGCGCAATCAACTCGAGGCGCTCCTGGAGGAAATGCTGCGCTTGGTGGGGGTAGCCGGCGCTGGTTCTGCGCGGTAGGTATAACGCGCAGTCTCCGCTTCGCCAATGCCGCCAGCTTCAAGCCGGGTTGCTGCCGCGTGGCGTCGCCTGGCCGAAATTTCCAGGTCCAATGAATTCGTCCAAGATCACAACTGTCGCCCGAGCACAGCAGCTCGTTGACCAACTGTCGCGTACGCGCATCGGATGGGGTTCAGACTCTGCGGGGCGTAGGCTCTCCGCCGAGATCCAAACGCTGCGCGGTCGGCTCGCCAGCCTGCGCGACAAGGCCGAGCCAGGCCACGCAACAGTTCGGCTGATTCACCACTTCGCATGTACCGGCGGAACATTAATCAGCAAGTGCATTGCCGCGCTTCCCAATGTTCGACTCCTCAGTGAAGCAGATCCATTAAGCCCATTTCCGCAGGGCCCATTTGCGCCGACGGATTTGATTGCGCTCTCGCGCTTCGGGGTACGGGGCGGTGACCGCAACTGCGACCTCGACGTCTTCCGCCGAGGCATGGCCGCGATGTATGCCGACTCTCTCAGGAACGGGCTGCGGCTGGTGTTGCGCGATCATGCCCACGGGCACTTCTGTCATGGCGCGTCCGTCGCCGAGCGCCCCTCCCTGCGGGAGATCGTAGCGTCGGACTACGATACACGATGTGTCCTTACCGTACGTCATCCAATGGATTCCTATTTGAGCCTGCGCAAGAACGCGTGGCTACACTTCCAGCCGGACGGGCTCGACGAGTACGCCCGTCGATATCATGCATTCCTTGACCGGTATGCGACTGTGCCCATTTTTCGTTATGAAGAATTCGTCTCCTATCCGCAGGCGACCGTGGCGCGCATGTGCTCACAGTTGCTTTTGGAATACTCGCCTAACTTTCTCAACATCTTTCAGTGCATCTCACTATCAGGTGACAGCGGGAGAGGAGGTAATACCATAGAGCCGAGACCGCGGCGCAACTGCCCCGACGACGTCCGTGAACAAGCACAGCATAGCGCGCATTATGCTGCATTGTTGACGCGACTGGGGTACCGCGCGTAGCGCTCTGCCTGTGCAGGTGGGGCGCTGGGCTTGGCGCCGCGCACTCGAGCCGGCCAAATGTGTGCCCAGATAACTCTCCCATTCGAGCCAAGAGTCTCTGTTCAGCGAACGGTCTCCCGCGTTGAGCTTTATCGCATCTTTAAACCTGTACCGCTTGGGCGTCTGCCAGCGATACATAGGAAGCCCGTAACGCTGAAAACGCACCGGAACCTAGGTGGCTTTTGCTCGTGAATAAAACATCCGACCCAACGCTCTTCTTTCGGGCCTTTGACGAGTTGCGGCGAAAGGCACGGGCGGGAGACAAGCACGACGCTGACGAGCTTCTTGCGGCACTCTGTTCTCTTGTCCGCGCGGACACCAACCTCAAGCGCGCTTCTGGACGAATGTCACTGCTTGCGGAAGTCATGCAACGGTATGGTCTCACTGCCCCTGCTGATACGCCCCAGCGCAGCACGGTTAACGAACTCGACAATTACGTGCACGATGTTCGCGATGGAGTCTCGATTGTAACCTGCTGCATGAATCGCAACGAGAACCTTGTGCGCGCCCTTCGCAGTTGGCTGGCGCTGCGCATGGTGGATGAAGTCGTCATCCTCGACTGGAGCAGTGCGCGACCAGTAGAAGATTCAATCACCGCCGCGGGCCTCACTGATGACCGCGTAACTGTTGCACGCATCGACAATGAGCGACGCTGGATTTTGACGGTCGCATTCAACGCCGCCTTTCGCCTTTCCCGGTTCAGCCGTATCCTCAAACTCGATGCTGACTTAATGGTTGAACCGCACTTTTTTGAGCGGAACAGATTGCGATGGGGAACCTTTGTTGCCGGCGACTGGCGCAAAGCGAGAGCCGGACAGGAATACATTAATGGAATCGTCTACGTACACCGCGATGATCTTTTCGCGGTGAATGGGTTCAACGAGTTCATCAAGTCCTACGGATGGGACGACTCTGACCTTTACAGTCGCTTGGATGCCCGACGTCTGAGACGCCTCAGTGTCGATCCCGCCACGGTGCGGCACCTGGACCACACTGACGCGGAGCGGCTCGGCCCCCCCGTCGCGCACACCGCGCTGCACGCACTGTTGCACGACCCCAGCGTGGCGATCAAGCGCAACCGCTTTATTGCCAACGTCCTGCCCCGTTGGGGCCGCGCTTTGCCGATGTCTCCTTTTCTGGTCAAAGCCGATGGCGCTCGCTTGCGCTTGGTTCGCCTGGGTACTCCCCAGGAGTCTGAAGCCCCTGCCTGGATTATGGAAGACGCCAATTACTATGTGGTTTTGGAGTGGCTGTCACGCCGCTACGGGCTGGAGCCAGTTTTGATCGACAAAGTCCGGCTGTTGGAGCTTCTTGCCCATCATTCGCTCGCCGATCTGGATGAGCGGTTTGGGCGTCGTCTAGTGGAGCCTAGGGATTCCGGCGTCCCCGAGGTGCTGGCGCTCCAGTAATGCAATGAGCGTACACGTCCTTCAGAACGCGGAAGCTGCGGGGTACGATGATGATTAACGAGGCAAAATTCTGGAAGCGCTTCTCTCACGCACGGGAGCTTTTCGAGTCCGGCGATAACGGCGCCTGCCTGAGCTTGCTTCGATCATTGCATGCGGAGTGCATGGGCTCCGACAAGAGATCCGCCAAGAGGCGCGATATTCTCTCGCGCCTGGCGCATCTCGCGTCTGGTGCAAACGAGGTGGAGCCGGTGGCGGGCGGCTTTCCCTACCTGCGTCGCGGCTCCAAGCTTGCCGCAAGGATTACTGAGCAGCCGGCCTTGCCGGGCGTGTCTCTCGTGACCTGTTCGATGAATCGCGCGGAGAACCTGTTGGTCGCTCTACGCTCCTGGCTGGAGCTTCCCGAGGTGCGCGAAATAGTAGTGGTCGACTGGTCGTCTGAGCTGCCGGTGAGTCAGTCGCTCGCTATAGCCGGCATCGCGGACGAACGAATTAAGTTGTTGCGAGTGGACGGCGAACGTCGATGGGTTTTGAGCCCTGCCTTCAACGTGGGCTTTCGCGCGGCAACCCGCGAGCGGGTAGTGAAGGCCGACGCGGATATCGTCATCGCTTCCAACTTCTTCCGGGCGAATCCGTTGCGACCAGGCGCTTTTTATGCGGGGAACTGGAGGGTGGCGCCCGAAGGGCAGGAATTCGTCAACGGGCTATTTTATATCTACAAGCGCGACCTCGCGGTCGTTGGCGGGTTCAACGAGTATATTACGAGCTACGGCTGGGACGACGAAGATCTGTATGCTCGTCTTATAGATACGGGTTTGATCCGCATGGACATTCAGTTGAGCACCGTCAACCATATCCGTCACGACGACCAACTGCGGGTAGAGGCGTGTGGCGAAGCAACTGCGTCTGAAGCCGCTGCGGTCGCCGATGGATTTTCTGGCCTGGCGTCGCAGCCGCAATTTCTGATACGCAGCAATCGCTTCATCGCCAACATCATGCCGCCGTGGTCGTCCCGACAAGAGCATTTGCCTTTCCGCATCCTGGAAAAGCGGGACGAAGTGGTACGTCTGGCCCGTTCCGGTCCGGCGGTTCATTGCGTCCCTCCTCGTGTTCGCGATGACGCCGCCCGGTACGCGTATCTGGAGGTCCTGTCGTGGAGCATCGGATCGGTCGCGCTTTACTTGGAAGACGACCATATTACAATTCTTGGAAACAAGGCGATGCAGGACTTGACGGCACTAGATGCCGAAGTCGTGATGCACGGCGGCTCGGTTGCGCACATGCGAAACGGGTATCTCGTGGTGGACTGTTGTGGCGATATAGACAACGCGACTGAAGACGCCGCGCGGGGGGCGCTGGCCTGGTACCTGAACGCTGCCGCGACTCATGGACGCGAGTTGGTGGTGCAAGCGCCGAGCGATTCATGCTGGGCACGGCTTGCCAGTTCGCGCGGCCTTGCTGTCATCCCTTGCACGTGCTGCCTGGACGAGTTGCCTCATGTCGATCATGCTATGCTCTCTGCGGGGCTGTCGCAGTATAGGCAGACTGATCCCGTGGTCACGAATGCAGGCTGTGAGTGCGCACACCCAGTCACAATGAGAAGCGATTCGCGCCCCAAGGATGCCAGGATCAAGCCGAAGCTCTACATCGACGCCCAGCATGGTCTGGGGAATCGCCTGCGCGCGATAGCCTCCGCAGCCGTTATCGCGGAAAAGTCCGGTAGGGAATTGGTCGTCGTTTGGCGGCCAGACGTACACTGTCAATGCACGGTTAGCGATCTGTTCGAGTTCGATGGAAGCGTCACCGACAGCTTCTCACTGAGCCAGGCGGAGGAGCTTGGGATGCCGATCTACAACTATATGGAGATCGAGCCGAACAGCGAGAAGAACAGGGTTATTGACCCCGGCGTGCCGCGTGACATTTACGTGCGTTCCGCATACGTGCTGAACTGCCCACTGACATCTTGGGCGGACGAAAACGAGTACTTGCGGCGGTTGACGCCGGTCGCGGGGGTTCGAGAACTGGTAGCCCGCGTTCGTCATCCCAATGACGTCAGCCTGCACGTGAGAATGGAGGGTGCCCCTGGTACGGATCATCAGGCGTATGATTCCCGGGATAACTGGTCTGCGAGCGATCATGAAACGATCCAAAAATGGCGCTCGGCGAGCCATTATGAGCGATTCATGACTAGACTTGATGCCCTGATCGCGGAGGGGGTGGCGCAGCACGTGTTTGTTGCCGCAGATATGCCAAAGACCTATGAAGTATTTCGCGAACGCTACCCGGATCGCGTGGCATTCCTGCCGCGTTCCCGGTTCGACCGGTCTGCGGAACAACTCCAGTACGCGTTGGCGGATGCCATCTTGTTGGGCAGGAGCCGGATTCTGCTCGGCAGCAACTGGAGCTCATTTTCGGAACTGGCGATGCGCTTGGCTGAGGAGTCGCCGCGGGTCGAGCTGAGCGGCAAGGACTTTTGATACTCAATGAGTGTCGTGTCCGAGCCAAATCGTATTGCCGCGGGGCTTCAGTGTCGGGCCGCTCAACGTCATATGGGGCACCTTCAAGTGAAACTGACCGCGTTATGATGCGGACCCGGTAGTCGCCTTTGACGTTCTCGCATCCAGACCCTGGAGCGTGGGGCTCACCGTTGCCTGCGTCCGGCCCTGCGACAACGCCACGCTCACATCGCCGCGGCGCGAGCGCTTCAGCGACACGTCGTTTCACGGACAATGATTTCCCCCGCCCGAGTACTGGCACGCCGAGAAGGTGTCTCGGATAACAGCGTACCGGCAGGCGGTTGGATTGCACGTGGCTACACTGTCCACAGTACGTCGTGACTCTCCGCCACCCTACCCGATAGTTGCTCTGATTCACCGGATATCATGCATTGCTTCCTCCACATAGGCACCGAGAAGACCGGGACGACAAGTATCCAGTCCTTTCTTTGCGACCACCGTGGTCCGCTTCTGGCCAAGGGGATTTTGTTTCCCGAGTCTGTCGGCCGGCCGAACAATCGGGCTTTGCCAGTTGCCGCGTACTCGTTGGAGCGGCGCGACGATTACACACGGCGAATGGGTATCGACTCGGACGTCGCGCTTGCTGATCATCAGCGGCAAATCCTCCACAATTTCCACTCGGAGATTTCCGCTAAAGCAGAGGCCCACAAGATCACCAAGCTGTTATGCTCGTCGGAACAGATTCAATCACGCCTCACCAGCGATGAAGAGGTTTACAAACTGCGCCAGATATTACTTGGGGTGGGCGCAACAACATTCACGATCATAGTGTACCTGCGCCGACCTGCGGAAATCGCCAACTCGCTATACTCCACGTCTCTGCGCCAAGGCAATTCCAACTTTGCCCCCCCGCGGCCGACAGAGCCATACTATCGCAATGTCTGCAATCATCGCGCGACGCTCGAGCGCTACAGCCGCGTGTTCGGCGCTGCATCGATTGTTGCCCGTCTTTATGACAGAAGCGCTTGGAGAAGTTCCTCCTTGCTGTGTGACTTTTGTCATGTGATCGGGTATCCGATTACATCGGATGTTGCTCCTCACATGGCGCGGAACGTCGCCTTTTCGCCCCTGGCCGCGGAATTGCTTGCGCGCTTGAATCGGGAATTGCGTAAACTTCCGAAGGGGGAAAGGGCAGCCTTGCGTGACCGCATTGTCCCGTTACTTGAGCAGCATCTTTGCGATGGAGGCAAAAAGTACCGGATGCCTGGCTGGCTGTACGCGGCTTATGATCGGGAATTTGCCGATTCCGACGAATGGGTGCGCAGCCGGTTTTTCAGCGATCGCCCAAGCTTATTCCCAGCTAAGTGCCACGCGTCTGCACCCCCCCTGTCGTACGAGGGCGCTGAGCTCGATCAGATCGCGGCCATGATTCTGGCATTGTCGATGCCGGCGAAGTGAGGGATTTCGTCGTCATGTCGGCGGCGGCGTTGCTACACAATAACAAGGCACTGGCAAGTGCCCGCATCCCGCCGTCGGATGCCGGCGCATGGCGCAAGAATGCGCCGTCCGCTGGCAGTGTCTGGGCGTCGCTCGCAGATAGTCGGCACGAGTCCCAACGTATTCGATGATTCGCTATCCTCCCGTCGCGCGACCCCAGGCCTGTGGGGGTACCGCCGCCGCAATGTCCTTTCGCTTATACGCAAAGGGCTGAGCATCATGGAAATGTTGGAGCCGCAAGGTGCTGCCGGCTCTGCGCCAATACAGATTGAACGCGGGCGGACCGTCGTATTACGATGCTGCAGGGCCGCAACGGTAGCTCGATGCGTATATTCTAATGGTCCGGACAGTATCCACGAACCGACATGTCGCGGTAGTCGACCCGGCGCTAGGATTCCGTGGCGTACATCACCTTTCCATCGCCAAACTGCTGGCTCAGAGCGGGCGGCGCGCCAGCGTCAGCGTTGAATTTTGGGGTTCGCAGCGACCCGGGGGCGGCGCTTTCGCGCCGTCGCAACACCTGCCCCCGGGCTTTCATGCCGCTTTTTCCACCGATTCCTACGAGTTGATCAAGCAGGAGTTTAGTGTTTCTCGGCATTGGAATTGGGTTCAAGGGCTTGCCCGCGAGTACGCGAAGGTTTTTGCGGAAATCGCGGCAAGTACCGATCCAAGCAGAGTCCAGGTACTGCACCACACCCTCTCATGCGAGCATGCGGCCGCCCTGTCGTTAGGGATTCAGATGGCAAGAGAGAGGGGCGCGGTGATGCGGCATGAGTGTTTGTTGATGTACGCACCGGGCGTAGACCCTGAGGGGGTCACCTATGATGGGGCCAGGCGGCTGCGCTTCTTCCAAACGTTTTGGCCTTTGCATCAACTGGAAGAGGTGCGCTTGTATGCGTCGTGCGATGAGTATGCGGAGAGCTATCGCCGGCTTCTTGACCTGCCCGCCCCGTTGCCCGTGCACCCATGTTTGGTCTTGGATGTAGAGGCCCCGGTTGTTGCTGATAGACACAACGGGCCGTCGCAGAATTTCAGTGGGGGCCGCCGCGCCATTCTATACTTGGGGATTGTGAAGGAAGAGAAGGGCTTTTTTCGCGTGCCGGACGTGCTCAGTCGCAGTCTTCGCAGGGCGCGACGCGACGACGTATTCTTGGTCCAGTTCGTGCGGACTGCGAAGGTGGGTAAGCGAGCAAGCAAAGCCATTGCGGACATCGAGCGTGCGGCAGCGCGCGACGAGCGAGTCTTGGTGATTGACGGATTCTTGGATGACGCTGACCTTGTTCATGAATTGCGTCGGAGCGGGAGCATCCGTTTGGACTATGACGCGGCGGCATACAGCCACAAGACGTCCGGTCTTCTGTGGATGGCAGTATGGTATGGCTTGCAGATAGCGGTTCCCTCGGGAACGTGGTTGGAGAGGGAAGCGTGCCGGCTGGGCGCAGACGTGCGCATTCAGGGTAGGGGCGCGTGGACTAGACATATGACAAGGCATCGCAGCCCAGGTTCGCAAGCGTATCGCGAGGCGCTGTTTCAGCCCTTCTTGGCATGGCTTCTCAATCGAGAGTAAAGCTGGGCACCGGTACCCATTGTGCTCCACGGCGTACTCTGCGCTGCCGGGCCAGGGCAGGGGATCGCCCAGTACGTAGAGGTGGACGTTGCGCATTCTTCACGTCATCACCGATCTCAGCGTTGGAGGCGCGGAAGCAATGCTCTGTGCGTTGTTGTCCGCAACGGATCGATCCCGCGCGCAGCCGGCCGTTTTGTCGTTATTGGACGGAGGTGAGCTGGTCGGCCGATTGCGGGATTTGGACGTCCCGGTCCAAAGTGCTGGCGTGCAGCCCGGCTTGCGAGCCGGTCTCTCTTTGATGCGCTTGCGGCCGTTGATCGGCGCCTCGCGCCCAGACGTTGTCCAGACCTGGATGTATCATGCCGACTTGCTTGGCGGCCTGGCTGCGGCGCTGTCGACCAAGGCGCCGGTTGTTTGGGGACTGCATAATAGCGATCTGGACAAGCGGCGTACCAAGCTCTCGACGCGCGCGGTCGTGCGCGTCAATGCACGCTTGTCGCATTGGTTGCCGCGCAAGATCATCTCCTGTTCCGAGCGCGCCGCACAGCTGCATACGGGGTTAGGCTACGACGCGAGCAAGTTCGTGGTCATTCCGAATGGCATCGACACGACTCTGTATCGGCCAGCAGCAGGTGCCCGCAGTGAGGTCAGGCGCGTGCTTGGGGTTCCACCCGACGCGCTGTTGGTGGGCATGGTCGCGCGCTTCGATCCGCAGAAGGATTACGAGAATTTTGTCCGCGCAGCCGCCGCGGTTGCAGGTCGCGTTCCGTCGGCGCATTTCCTGTTGATCGGGCGTGGCTGCGATGAGCACAACGCGGAGCTCGGCGGCTGGCTCGACGCGCACAGGCCGCATCGCAACCGCTTCCATCTGTTGGGGCTGCGTGGTGACGTACCACGCTTGCTGCAGGCGCTCGACCTGTGCGTGTTGTCATCCGCGTATGGCGAGGCATTCCCGCTCGCAGTTGGCGAGGCGATGAGCGCGGGGGTCCCATGTGTCGTCACCGACGTCGGTGACGCGGCGGAAATGGTCGGGGACACGGGTCGCGTCGTGCCACCGAGGAATGCCGTCGCGCTGGCCGATGCGATGACGTCGGTGCTGTCACTCGGCGAGGAGGCGCGGCAGGCGCTCGGACGGGCGGCGCGGGTGCGCATCGAAGCGCGGTTCGATCTGCGCGTCATCGCCGAGCGCTATCAGGCACTTTATGAGTCGCTTTCAGTGGCTCCAGCATCGCCCACGATCAGTCGGGAGCGGTGACATCAGAGGCGTGAATCCATCTGCTGTCACGCCGTCGGCAAGCGGCGGAGGGTCCGCCGGCCCCGGAGAGCGCCGGTCGGCACAACGCGTCGCCCTCTGCGTGGCTGTGGACTGGTACTTCTGCCTCCATTGGCTGCCCTTGGCCGAGGCGTTGCGGGAGGAGGGATTCGATGTCGCCGTGATCACCGAGGTCACGGACGCCGGGTGTGCCGCCCGGATACGAACGGCCGGTCTGCGCCTGTTGCCGATGCGCTTGTCCCGCAAGGGGCTCAATCCGCTCGTGGAACTGCGCTCCGTGGCGACGCTGTGGCGCCTGCTGCGGCGGGAGCGGCCGGATTTGTTTCATGCCATTGCGCAGAAGCCGGTCCTGTACGGCACGCTCGCCGCGCGTCTGGCGGGGGTGCGCGCAATCGTCGGCACCCTGGCCGGCATGGGATTCGTGTTCACGTCGGCGGCGCTCAAGGCGCGTGTTTTGCGTCCTCTGGTTACCGCCGCTTACCGTCTGCTGCTCGGCGCCGAGCATGTCCGGATTATCGTGCAGAATCCGGAGGATGCGCAGCAGCTCAGGCACGAGGCCGGCATCGCCCCGGTCCTGATCCGCGGCGCCGGCGTCGATCTGAGCCGTTTCCGGCCGGCTCCCGAGCCGCCGCCCCCGGTCACCGTGATCCTGGCGTCCCGAATGCTTTGGGACAAGGGTGTGCAAGAGTTCGTGGATGCCGCCCGGCTGCTCGCCGCGCGCGGCATTGGGGCACGCCTCGTCTTGGTCGGCAAGCCCGACACGGGCAACCCGTCGGCGGTGCCCGTCGAACGGCTGCGTGCCTGGCAGGCGGAGGGCGTGGTTGAATGGTGGGGGCATCGGGACGATATGTCGGCGACGCTCGCCGACGCGCACATCGTCTGCCTCCCGTCTTACCGCGAGGGCCTGCCGACGATCCTCATCGAAGCTGCGGCCGCCGGACTGCCACTGGTGGCTTCGGACGTTCCCGGCTGCCGCGAAGTGGTGCGTCACGGCAGCAACGGGCTGCTGGTGCCCGCCCGCGACAGTGTGCGACTGGCGGATGCGCTCGCCAGCCTGATTGAAGACGCGGCGTTGCGCCGGCGCTACGGCGAGCGCTCGCGCCAGCTCGCCGTGAGCGCATTCGGCATCGATGAGGTTGCCAGCGCGACGCTGGCGGTCTATCGGCAAGTGCTGCCGACGACACGGGAAAATCCGCATCCCCGTCCGGGCGGCGGCGCCTGAGCACCCACGCCCCGAGCGGGCGCCGCGCTAAACGCTCGCGTCAGGTCTCGCGGCGGGCGCGAATCATCTCCGGTAGCGCGTCCGCAAAGCACATCCGCGGTCTCCATCCCAGCGTTTCCCGGAGATGGCTGGCGCGGAAACAGTTCCACCCGCGGAGTCGGTGCAGGACGGCGCTGCTGAAGGGCGGTGAGCGGCCGGATACGGCGCCGAGCAGGTCGCCGGTCAGCGCTGCAGCGGACAGCAGCGAGCGGGGCAGCGTCCACGCCGGGACGGACTTGCCGAGCGCCTCGCTGATGGCAAGAAACAACGCGCGCGTGGAGTAGTCGACGCCGTCCGCGACGATAAAGGTCTGCCCGTTCGCGGCCTCGTTGTGCATGGCGAGCCACGCGGCGTCCAGGAGATCGTCGACGCCGATCATCGAGCGCCGGTTGTGGAAGTCCGGTAGCGGCGGGAAGCGGCCACGATCGATGGCGTCGATCATGCGCGCCAGATTCCCCTTGACGCCAGGCCCGTAGACCAGACAGGGACGCAGATTGCACACGTGCAGGCCGTGTTGCCGGCCGGCGTCGCGCACCCGTTGCTCCGCCTCCCGCTTCGATCGGCCGTAAGCGTCTGTCGGCGGCGCTTCCCAGCGCTCGTCTACACATTGCTCGCCGGGGTCTGCCACCGCCTTGATGCTGCTGAAGTAGACGAACCGGCGCACACCGGCTGCCGCGGCAGCGTCGAGCAGTGCCGAGGTGCCGGCGACGTTCACGCGCTCGTAGGTGGCGTCTGGCACGGCGGCGATGTCCTGCATGTGCGCGACACCGGCCAGGTGGAAGACGCCATCGATGCCGTTCATCAGCGCGCCGGGCAACGGATCGGTGCCCAGATCGCACGCGACCGTCTCGTCCCAGGGACCATCGGTCGGTTGGCGCACCAGCGCGCGCACGGCGTCGCCGCGGCGGCCGAGGTACGTGCACAACGCCCTGCCGACGAAGCCATTGGCGCCGGTCACGAGATAGCGCCGCGGGTGAGCGCCCGTCATGCCGCGGGCCGCTCGTCGTCGGCGAGCAACGCTGTCCCGCGATCATGCCGCGTCGCGGATCGGCGCTCAGCGCGCAGGTCGAGCAGACAGCGCAGCCCGAGCCACGCCTGCAGAAACAAGAAGCCCTCCGCCGCGAAGCGCAGCCGCGTCAGCCCCATGGGCCCGGGGATCGCCACCGTGTAGGCGCTGAACAGCAGGATGATCCACAGGAACGGATTACCCGAGCGCAGGATCACCACCGCCCCCACCAAGGCCAGCAACAGCATGACGCCGCGCAGCAGCACCTCGCCGAGCACGAACAGATCCTGCCCCTTCAGGAACAGCGTCACCTTGCGCACGAACGATGCCTCGTCGATGGTCGAGAAGCGCACCCGGTCCGCCTGGTGGCCGTAAGCGCCATAGGCGTCCAGCAGACCGGGGCCGAGCAGCGTCTTCAACATGCCGATGACCCAGCGCTGCGCGTAGGCGAGCGGATGCTGGTGCAGCGCATCGAGGGCCGCTTGCTGTTGCACGTCCAGGCGCTCGACCACGTCCAGTGGTCGCCCCCGCTCGCGCTCCGCGGAGGCGACGGCCCGCCCGCCGAGCGCCGCCGCCTCGCGCTGGCCCTGCTGAAAGGGCAGACCGCGGGTCACCTCCCACACGTAGGGGAGGTGATAGTTGACGAGCATGTTGCTGGCCTGACCGGACAGATAGGGTATGCCGAACAGTACCTGATTGCGGGCGAGCCAGGGGCTCAAGGCCAGCGTCGTCACCAGTATCAGCATGCCGGCCCTGGCGAAGGCGATGCCCCGGAACCGGCCGGCGACGAGCAGCACCGGCGCGAACACCACCGGCAGCAGGAAGGCGGCCGGCCGCACCCAGGCGGCGGCGCCGAGCAGCACGCCGGCAGCGACGAGCCACGGCCAGCGCCCGGTCTTCAGATGCCAGCCCAGGGCGAGCACCGCGGGCACGATCAGCGCCAGATGCAGCGTATCGCTCAGGATGAGCTTCGGATACGCGATACCGCCGGGCTCGATGAGCAGAAACAGCACCACGGCGCGCGCGAGCCCGACATCCAACAGCGCCCGTGTGCCATAGAAGAATGCGGCGACGGTGCCGAGATACAGGAGCTCCTGCACCAGCAGCGGCCAGAAGGTACTTTCCAGCCCCAGCCACTGGAACACCGCCAGATAGGCCGGATAGCCCGGCGTGCGAAACACCTCCGGGCGATACGCCTCCAGGCTGGACGAGAACCAGCCATGCTGCACGAGACCGCTTGCCAGTTGCAGATACAGGGGCGAGTCGGGCTGCAAGGGCTCGCCGCCAACCACCCACCGCAACACCAGCAGGCCCAGCCGCAACGCCAGCAACACCGCCACGGCCACGATGAAGGTCCGCGCGCCGCCGGTGCTCGGCCGCCGCGGCGCCGCGTTGCAGGCACCCATCACGGCGCGCGCCCGGTCGGTAGGGGTGCATTCGCCTCGGCGCGCGCCGCCACCTCGCGGAACGACAGGTGTCGGGAGGCCAGGAACAGCGCGCCGACCGCAGTCACCGGGATCCAGTGTCCAAGCAGGAACAGCACACTTGCCGCCAGCGCCGCCTCGTGTTCGATCCCGAACGGCGTCAGCGCGAACACGAAGGCTGCCTGCATCGGCCCAACAAAGCCGGGCGCGCTCGGCAGCGCCACGGCGAAGGCCGTGATGCCGATGGTGATCATCGCCACCGGCAGCGGCACCGCGCCCGCGTAGGCGTAGATCGACAGCCAGGCCAGCGCCACCGCCAGCAGCCAGCGGCCGATGGAGTAGCCGATCAACAGCGCCGCGGGGCCGGGCTGGCGCATCGGGGACAGGCCCTTCTCGAACTGCGCCAGATAGATGCTGCCGCGCTCGCCGAGCGTCGCCGGCAGCCGCGCCGACAGCCCGCGCCAGAGCCGGTCGATGGTCCGTGGCAGCAGGACGAAGGCGGCGAGCACGGTCCCTAGCCCAAGCACGGCCGCCGCGGCGACCCAGGCGCTGGTGCGAAAACCGGGTGGCGCCGCGGGCGCCAGCGCCAGTGCCATCACGTAAATGACCAGGATGCCGATCAGGTCCAAGAGCCGCTCCAGCACCAGGTTCATCAGCACCCCGCTCTTGGACAGCCGCTCGTCCTTGGCCAGCAGGTAGGCGCGGATCAGCTCGCCAACGCGCAGCGGCAACAGGTTGTTGGCCGCGAACCCGATCATCATGGAGGGCATCAGCTGCCACGCCGAAAACCGGCCGAACGGCCGCAGCATCCAGCCCCAGCGCTGGGCATTGCTGAAAAAGAACACGGCGAGCACCGCGAGGAAGGGCACCACGACCCAGAGCCTGCCGTTGAGCAGCGTGCGCCAGAGTGCCCCGAGGTCGGCGCCCCAGATGGCGTAGGTCAGCGTGGCCGCTGTCACGATGCCTGCAACGGCGAGGCCCGCGACGCGCTTCATGGCCGCAGCACGACGGACGCGTCCCCGTAGATGCGCCGCAGGCACGCGGCGGCGGAGGCGATGTCCTCGTCCGTCTCGATGTGGCGGAACTCCGCGTTGCGGCCGACGCAGTGCAGATTGTCGAAGCGCCCGAACAGCGCCTGCGCCTGCTCGCGGGCGGCCTCGAAGCCCTTGTCGTAGACCGGATAGCCGCAATCCTCGGTGAGCACCAGGGTGTCCCTGACCTCTTCGCGGCTCACCAGGCCATAGCGCTCCAGGGCCTCGAGCACGTCCGCCACAGGCCGGTCGGTGTCCATGGTCACCTCGGCGCAAAGCACGCTGTGGTCGCGAGGCGGCAGGTCCGGATGGAAGTGCTGGAACTCGGCCATGCGGTTGATCACCACGTCGCCGTCGCCGAAATAGACCCACTGGTAGGGCATCACCTCGGGCCTGGCGATGTCCAGATACACGAGCTGGATGCGTTTGAAGCGCAGTGGAATCTCCTCGCCCAGCATGCGTCCGAGCCCGGTGGCGGGGATGGTCGAGAAGACCCGGTCGCAGGCGAAGCGTTGCTCCGTGCCATCGCGGCGATAGCGCACCGCGGTGATGCGCCCGTCTGCCGTCTCCAGCCCGGTCACCGGGGCGTTGAGCAGCACCTCGCCCCGCACGCGCGCCAGCATGGCATCCAGGATCGCCTGGTAGCCGCCCTGCGCCGGATACCAGAAGCTGTGAAAGAAGGTCTTGGACTGACGCTTCAGCGTGTCCAGCAGACCCGAGGCGCGGAGCTTCTCCCGCCCCCAGGTGACGGAGATCTCCGCCGGCGACACGCCGAACATCTTTTTGGTGTAGGGCGCGAAGAAGAAATCGTACAGGCCGCGGCCGTAGCGGTTCAGCGCCAGCCCTTCGAACGACGTTTCCGGCAGCTTCGGCCGGTTCAGGAAGCCCCACACCAGCGCAAAGCCGGTGCGCGGCGGGAAGCGCAGCACCAGCTCGATGGGATTGATGGGGTCCCGGATCTGCCGGCCCCGCATGAGGATTCTGCTGCGCCGCTCATGCTCGCGGAGCGGCACCAGTGATCTGACCGCATCGAGGACTTCCATGTCGCCGGTGTGCAGCCGGTGCGGGGCGATGTCGCACGGGATGCCGTGCCAGTCGAAGGTGCGCGCGAGGCCGCCGATGTGCGGCGCCGCCTCGAACAGGGTCACCCGTTTGCCGGCTTGCGACAGGAGCCAGCCGAGGGCCAGCCCGGAGGCGCCGGCGCCGAGGATGGCGATGTGCTCGGCGTCCGTTGCTGTGGAGTCCATCTGTTGAGTTGCTGCTCTGTTGAACTGAAGCCGGGTGCGGCGCCGCAATAGGCCAGGGATCGCGCCGGCTGTTGCGCTCAGCGGCGTGAAAGGGGCAGACCGGCAGTGAATGGCGTTGTCGCCGCCGGGTGGGCAACGTCCAACGGGCCCATGGGCTCAGTGCTCGGATGCCGGTGCCTTGCGCACCCGGTCCAGCGCCACCAGCCCGGCCAGCAGGGCTTTCAGGTCTTCCAGCCGCACCGAGTTCGGGCCGTCGCTGGCGGCGTTGTCCGGGTCGTCGTGCACCTCCAGGAACAGCGCCGCGACGCCCACGCCCACCGCCGCCCGGGCGATGATGGGCACGTACTCGCGCTTGCCGCCGGAGGCGTTGCCGAGCGCCCCTGGCATCTGTACCGCGTGGGTGGCATCCATCACGACCGGATAGCCGGTCTTGGCCATCTCGTAGAGGCTGCGCGGGTCCACCACCAGGTTGCCATAGCCGAAGGTGACGCCGCGCTCCACCAGGGCGAGCTTGCGGCAGCCGGTGGACTCGAGCTTGGCCACCACGTTGGCCATATCCCAGGGCGCGAGGAACTGGCCCTTCTTGACGTTGACGGTGCGATCGAATTCGGCCGCCGCCTCGCCCACCGCCAGCACGAAGTCCGTCTGCCG
>NZ_JAJDNQ010000083.1 GCF_022340605.1 Thiohalocapsa sp. | reverse complement strand
AGCACGGCGTTACCGTGCACTGCCTGCACTTGGGCCTGCCCGACGTCTGCATCGAGCAGGGCTCGCATGCCGAGCAGCTCGCCGTCTGCGGGCTCGACGCCGCCGGCATCGAGCAGGCGGTGCGCGCGGAGATGGCGGCGCTGGACGTGGAGCCCGACCGGCTGCGTCGGCCGGAGATGCAGGTCGTTTAGTCGCGAGGCGCGGGACGCGTGCAAGCCTTGAGCGTTTCACGGCGCTGCACTAAGTAGCCAGGCCGTGCGCACGGGCCTGGGGAGCGTTCGTGTGGGAGCGGCACTCTCGGTGCCGCGACCAGCGCAGCCGGCGGCGCGCTCAGGGTGCCCTGGCGCCGGCGGCTTGGCGTCCGCGCAGGATGAGATCCAGCACGTGAGCCAGCCCTCCGAGCGCCAGCAGCAGGCCGATCCACCCCCACCAGGCGTGAGTCAGTGCGGCGCGGACTGCGAGCATGAGCAGGGCGCCGGAGAGGATGGTCGGCCAGACCGCGCGCAGTCCGGGACCGCGGCCGAAGCGGCGGCGGAGCCAGTGGAGTAACAGCGCCTCGATGCCGACCAGCAGGAGGATGAGGTCGATCATCATGCCGGAGCGGAAGGCGGCGGCAAAAGCCGCGCCCAGAACGACTGTCGGGTGTTCCATGGGTTCAGTGACAGCGCCGCTGGCTCTTGTCCGGACGTCGAGCTTGCTCTCTCTAGCGAGGTGTCACGTCAGACCGACGCGGTATGATCATCGCTATCGACGGCTGAGCGCCGGTCGTTGTCGTTTGGCAGGAGGTTCGGTCTGCGGTGCCCTGCGGCGTTACTGGATCTGGCGTCATTGGGAGCGACGTCGCATGCGATAGGGCAGCATGCGCTGCACGATGGGTGAGCGGAAGCGATCCAGCGACAGACTCTCATGCATCGCAGTCAATGGCCGCCCGAGGAGGTGGGTCTCGATCACCGAGCGGGAGTAGAAGGGCGTGTCCTCCAGGGTCTTGGTGACCCGTGGCGGATGCGCGGCGTCCGCCTGGCTGCCTCGCGGTACCTTCCAGATGGGCGTGCGCGGCAGCCTATGATCCGGCGGCGGCTCGAACTCGTCTACGCCTGTGTCGGAGAAGCGTAGTGCGAGGGATTTATGGCCGTCTTGGCGCCGCTCCATGTTGTAGAGGATGGCGCTCTCGTGCCCCGCCGTGTCGGGGATTTCGGCGCGCGACCAATCCCAGCAGACGAAGCCGTCCTCGATGGGCTCGTCACCCCAGTTGCGGTCGAAGTAGGCATGGCCGGACCAGCGCAGCTCCGGTCGTTGCAGGTCGACGTCGATCCTGGCGCTGGGCGCCACGGGACGCCACCGGTGGCGGCCCGGCTCGTCCAGCGTGAATACCCGATTGTTGATGAAGTGTGGCCATACGCGCACGCGGCCGCGGACACGCTGCGGGATGGGTGCGCCCAACTCGTCGATGTCCACGGTGAGGCTGTCGTCGTCCCAGCGCAGGCGGCTGGGTCCGATGGCGAGCGTTCCGGACGACTGATCCAGCGAGCCTGTGCGGCGCTCGGTCATGGTCCAGCGGCGCTTTGGGCCGTACAGGCAGACATTGAGCGAGCAGTATTCCCGCGGGTCGTCACGGCCGCGGCGACGCCCCTTGAAGTAGTAGGGCGAGAAGACGCTGCCGATGAACGCGATGAGGGTCAGGCCGTACTCGCCATCGTCGCTTAGGCCATCCACGTACCACCACGCGTAGCCGCCCGGCAGGACTTGCAGGTCAAGCTCGGTAGGATCATAGGACACTTGTGTGGAGCCTCGGGCGGCCCCCAGGCGGAGCCGGGGTGGACGGAGTTGATGCCGAAGCGGACGGCCCTCAGCGCCGGCGGATGCGGTATCTGATCAGCAGGTAAAGCTCGGTGACGGAGAACCAGAGCATGCCGCTGAAGATCATGAAGTAGGGTATGTACCGCAACTGCTTTGGCACCTCGCCGCCGCCGAAAACGCCGAACTTCAGGATCACGCCGACCACCATGCCACCCCAGAACAAAAGGCCGGCGATGGGAATGCGGCGCCCTTGGAACGTAAAGGGTTCGGCGCTGCGCTCCGTTGGCAGCGGCTCGGGGTCCGTGCGCGGCTCTGTGGCCCTAACGTTTGCCACCGCGCTCTCCGCGCCGGCCGCGGCCACTGCTGCCGCCACCGGATAGCCGCACTTGGGGCAGGCAGGCGCGGCGTCCGAGACCTGGGCGCCGCATTCTGGACAGGTGATGAGGGGCATTTCGTCAACTCCAGTCGATACGCTGGTTCGCGGGCACGCCTGGGGTTGGGTGGCGCGCCTCTTTGCGGGGTTGATCCGTTAGTCAAACAGGATCTGGTCGCGCTGGCATTGGCGCATGTCATGGTCGAAGCATCTGACAAGACATGCCTTGGCGGATATCGTGCGATGAGGGGAGCACGGTGTTCTTGTCGGCTGCTGCATGTTGGTCTGCAAGGCCTCGGGGCACGGTCAGTGGGGGCCGCGCTTGCCAAGGTCCTCCAGCACCGCGTTGGCCGCCTGTCGCCCCGACAGCGCGGCCATAGGCACGCCAGCACCCGGGTGGGTGCTGCCGCCGGCGAGGTAAAGACCAGGCACCTTGCTGCGCGCGCCGGGCCGACTGAAGGACGCTTGCCAGCCGTGGGATGCACGGCCATAGAGCGCGCCGCCGGTCGCCGGGAACAGCCGATCGAACTGGCGCGGTGACGTCGCCACCGGCGCATCGGAGCCAGACTGGAGTGTGAGACCGCAGCGCTCGAGCAGCGCGAGCACGGCGGCATAAGAGCGCGCGATTTCCTCAGGGCCGAATTCGTGGCGGTCGCCGATGGGCGGTGCGTTCACCAGCAGCAGCAGGCGGTCCTGCTCGACACGGGCGGCCGCCGCAGCATGATCCGTGCCGCGATCCTGCGCGCAAATGTAGACCGTCGGTCCTTGCGGCAGGCGGCTGTGCTTGAAGATGTCGTCGAATTCCGCCGGGTAGCGGTCGGAAAAGAACACCGAATGGCGCACCAGCGGAAAGCCCGACGTGTGCGCGACCATGTTCCAGGTGAGCGCGGACATGGACCGATGCGCCCGCGCCGTGGGCTGGACGGCATGGGCCACGTCCTTGCCGAACAAACCGCTGCCGAGGGCGCTGACGTCGGCATTGAGCACGACGGCGTCGGCGTCGATGCGCGAGCCGTCGCCGAGCCGGACGCCGACGGTGCATCCGCGCGTGGTCAGGATCTCGGTTACCTCGGCACCGTAGCGAATGGTTGCGCCGAGTCGTTCCGCAAGCCGGGCCAGCGTCACGGCGAGCCGGTGCATGCCGCCTTCCACCAGCCAAACGCCCTCTTGCTCCACGTGCGCAATGAGCATCAAGGTCGCCGGCGCCAGGAAAGGTGACGAGCCGGCATAGGTGGCGTAACGGCCGAACAACTGCTGCAAACGCGGGTCACGGAAGTGCTTGCCCAGCGCCTGCCAAAGGCTCGCATAGGGATTCAGCCGCAGCCAGCCGCCCAGGTTGCCCTCGCGCCCGACGCGACCGGTGAGCCCAAGCAGATTCGTCTTGCTGTTGCGGATGAAGGAGTCCTTGAGGGTGCGATGAATGTCGCGCGCTTCGGCCATGAATGCCAGGAAGCGCTTGCCCTCGCCGCGGCCGCTGAAGGCGTCGATAGCTGCGGCGGATTGCTCCATGTCCGCGAACAGGTCGAGATAGCCGCTGTCGTCCCAGGCGTGTCGTGCGAGGATCTCGGCGGCGGTGAAGTCGAGCTCGGCCTCGAGCGAGGCGCCGGCGAGGTCGAACAGTTCATCAAAAACCCAGCGCATGGTGAGAACGGTTGGACCCGCATCGATGCGGGTGTCGCCGATGGCGACCTCGCGCATCTTGCCGCCGGGCGTGGCACCGCGTTCCAGCAGGGTCACGTCGCAGCCGCGCGCAGCCAGCGCCACGGCCGCCGCTACCCCGCCGATGCCCGCCCCAATGACCGTGACTCTATTGCGGTGCTGCATGCTCTCAATCGCTCGCGTTGTCGCTCCCGATAGTGCCGGGCGCGACAAGCCGCACTGCTGAATCCGCTGCTGCGCGGACCCGGCCTGGTTCGTCCGGATAGCCTGGACTTTAGTCTCAGCAGATCGCTTCTGCACTGAGCTGAAACAGGGGCAGGGGATCTGGCGGGGAGGCTGGCTGCGGGGCGGTGCGGCACCGATACCCCAAAAAGAACCGCCGACCTGCCCCCGGGCGTGCCCGAATGTGTTCGGGTCTCCGGGAGTCAGGCCGGCGTAGAGTCGGCGGACGTTGCGTCAGCGCCGATCTTTCAGGGCGTCGAGCCGGATGGCGTCAGCCCTGCGGTCGGGCGATGCAGCATGCCCAACCGTCTCTTGCTGCGATCAGCCGCCCCAGTACGCGCCGTACGGGCTGACGGTGAAGAGCAGAGCGTGGATCAGGATGCCGAGCAGGAACACGGACATCAGGATCGGGATCAGCCAAGTGGCGGGGTTCACGACCAGCCAAATCTTCCAGTCGTCTTGCGGGTTCTTCGGGCGCGGGATATCAGCCATTGGTCTTCTCTCTCGCTATCGTGGAATGTGATGAGGCTTGCTGAGCGGGCCGGCTCAGAACCAGGGCTTCCAGGCCAGGACCAGGAAGTGTGCCAGCGCGGCGATGCCGGCGAACGCGGTGTAGGTCACCTTGAACTGCTCGTGGAACTCTTTGGCTTGCTCAACGGTGAGCCCGGAGATCGAAGTGTCAGCCATTCTTCTGTACCTCGGTACGGGTTTGGTTGGCGGCGGTTAGGCCGCGGCGGTGAAAGCCAAGCCGATGCGGCATTGGCGAGAGCCGAATGCGCTGCTGATTGCTGCGCGTCGGATTATTCAGCGGGTGCTGCAGGTGCAGCAGCCTCGGCGGCGGGTGCAGCCGCAGCGTCGCCACCCCAGTAGCCGTTATAGGGGCTAACGGTGAACAGCAGCGCGTGAATGAGGATCGCCAGCACGAAGACCGAGCACAGGATCGGGATCAGCCAGGTAGCCGGGTTCACGACCAGCCAGATCCGATAGTCCTGCTCTTTCGGCTTGTAATTGAAGACGTCTTGGAACATATCGATAACCTCGTGTCAGACTCAGAACCAGGGCTTCCAGGCCAGGACCAGCAGATGGGCCAGAGCCGCGATGCCGGCGAATGCGGTGTAGGTGACCTTGAACTGCTCGTGGAATTCTTGGGCTTGATCGGCCGTCAGGCCGGACAGGCTCTTGGGTTCTGCCATCGAATTACCCTCCGTACGGGTCGTGCAATGTGCCGCGAGCCGCTCGCGGCGTGTTCATGGGGTGGTTAGACCCCTTGAATCCGGGAGCCAGTGGCACTGGTACCCAAATCCGGGTGGACCGTCGCGATCCACGACTGTCAGTGTAGCTTGACAGATATTGTTGTCAAGCGGGATGTACAGATTTTTTTGTGGTTTATCCTCCAACGCCCCTCGCGAGATCGGAAGAGGCCGCTCCGGCGCCTGTCCGAGGCGCCTGATCTCCGGTCCACGGTCCCGGGTCTCCGGTTGTCCGGGCCCGTGCTGTGCGGGCGGCGCGGGTTCTCCCCGGTCTGTGCCGTCAAGCTGGGCGCCAAGGAAAGCAGGCGGGCGCCGACCGCCGACCGCCGGCCGGTGTCGGAGGGTCGTGTTTGGATGTCAGAGAAAGTTGACGAGCCCTTGGGGTCCCACTAACGTGCGCAGGCTTGACCCCGGCCCCCAGTGCCGGCCCATAAGCGATTCATGTAAGTTGTCGTGGAGGTGAGCACCCGATGAGCGGCACGTCCCTGGAAGAACTGAAGCGCGCGTGGGTGCGCGAAGTTCTGCCGAAGATCCTTCCCTTCGCCGACGCGGCCACCAAGGAACTCCCGCTGCCTCGGCTGCTCCGACTGTCGCTGTTTCAGGCCTCGGTCGGCATGATGATGGTGCTGCTTTACGGCACCATGAACCGGGTGATGGTGGTGGAGAAGGGCGTGCCGACCTGGCTCATCTCCTTGATGGTGGCGTTGCCGGTGCTGGTGGCGCCGTTCCGCGCCCTGATCGGCTTCAAGTCCGACATCCACCGCTCGGCGTTCGGCTGGCGCCGCGTGCCCTTCATCTGGTTCGGCACCCTGATGCAGTTCGGCGGGCTGGCCATCATGCCGTTCGCGCTGATCCTGTCCGTGGAGGGTGGGCAGGTGCCCAACTTGGTCGGCTGGATTGCCGCCGGCTTGGCCTTCCTGATCGGCGGTGCCGGCATGCACACGACGCAGACCGCCGGTCTGGCGCTGGCGACGGACCTCGCGACCGAGGAGTCGCGCCCACGCGTGGTGGCCCTGCTGTTCGTTATGCTCCAGGTGAGCATGCTCCTGGCCGCACTCGCCTACGGCGTGCTGCTGACTGATTTCAACAGCATGAGTCCAGGGGCGGCCAACGGGCGCTTGATCGGCGTGTTACAGGGGGTCGCGCTGGTGACGATCGCCTTCAATATGGTGGCGCTCTGGAAGCAGGAGGCCATCAATACGGAGCGCGCCGAGCGCTCCGTCGCTGAAAAGGAGACGCACGCGCCGCAGCCGCGTTTCATCGACACCTGGCGGCAGTTCCTCAGCGGTGGTAACGCGGCGCGGCTGCTGGTCGTGCTGGGTCTCGGCACCGCCGGTTTCGCGATGCAGGAGATCCTGCTGGAGCCCTACGGCGGCCAGGTCCTGTCCCTGACCGTGTCGCAGACGACGCGCCTTACCGCGATCTGGGCCTTCGGTAGCCTGGTTGCATTCGGCCTCACCGCGCATCTGTTGTCGAAGGGGGCCGCGCCGTATCGCATCGCGCTGTACGGCGCCCTGATCGGCATCATCGCCTTCGTCGCCGTCATCGCCGCCGACCCGTTGGGCTCGCCTTTGATTTTCCGCATCGGGGCCTTGTTGATCGGCTTCGGCGGCGGTCTCTTCTCGGTAGGTACCCTGACGGCGGCAATGGACATGGCCCGCGGCGGCCAGAGCGGACTCGCGCTCGGCGCCTGGGGTGCGATCCAGGCCACCTGCTACGGCATTGCCGTCGGTCTCGGCGGTGCGCTGAGGGACGTCTTCACCGCGCTCAATCCCTTCGCCGACCTCAGTCTCGGTGCCGAATGGAGCGGCCCGGTAGTGGGCTACAGCGTCGTCTACGCCCTGGAGATCCTGCTGCTGATCGCCGCGCTCGTTGTGCTCCTGCCGCTGGCGCTGCGAGGCCGCGATGCGGACAAGGGGGAGCCTGAGCGGCGCGAGAAGTTCGGTATCGTAGAGATGCCGTAGGGCGGCGCGTTTCTCCTAATCCTGCTTTCGTTGTCGTTGGCGAGTATC
>NZ_JAJDNQ010000077.1 GCF_022340605.1 Thiohalocapsa sp. | reverse complement strand
TTGTGTCTTTTCTGCCCTGTTGCGTCTTTATTCCACCCGAGTACCGTCGTGATGCGCCACCCACCGCTCCTACCGCTGCTGGCCGTGCTGCTTCTGGCCACTGCCACCGGCGCGCTCGCGCAGCCGCCGGGGCGCGGCTGGGGCTTCCGGCTGGAGGGCGGTGGCGTGTTCGGCGCCGATGCGGGGCTCAACGATGGCGGGGACGTGAGTATCGACGAGTGGTCGGTGCGGCTCGGCGGGCGCAACGCGCTGACACCGGATTTGCGGCTCGGCCTTAGCACCGGATTCGGCGAGCAGCGCTATCGCTTCACGGGTGCCGGGGACTTCAGCGGTCTTCGGCCCTGGGACGACATCCGCGACGTGCGCCTCAGCGGCTCGATCTTCTGGAAGCCCACCGACCGCTGGGAACTGTTCGCGGTGCCGACGCTGCGCTGGGACGCCGAGACGGGCGCGTCGTTGGACGACGGCCGTATCGCGGGTCTGCTGACGGCGGCGAGCTACAAGTTCAGCGACCGGCTCACCATCGGCCCGGGCGTCGGCGTGTTCTCGGAGCTTGAGCAGGACACGGACTTCTTCCCGATCCTGGCCGTTGACTGGCGCATTACGGACCGGCTCAGCCTCACCACCGGCCCCGGCTTCGCGTCGTCCCGCGGCCCTGGGCTGACGCTGAACTGGGCGGCCAACGACAACTGGTCGGTGAGCCTCGGCGGGCGCTACCAAAAGGACCGTTTCCGGCTGGATGATCGCGGCGTGGCGCCGGGGGGCATCGGCCAGTTCACGTCCACGCCCATCTACATGGCCGTGTCGCGCAAGCTCGGCAAGATCGGCACCCTGCGCGCCGTGGCCGGCGTGAAGCTGAACGGCTCGCTGCGGCTGGAAGACGCCGGCGGCGGTCTGCTGGAGCGCAGCGACGCGGACGATGCGCCCTTCGCCGGGGCGACCTTCGATCTGCGGTTCTGACGCCTTCCGGCCTCGCGGGCAGCGCGGTAGGTCGGGTTAGCGATAGCGTAATCCGACAATCAATGGCTTACGGGCGCCCGTCGTCGGGTTACGCTGCGCTAAGCCGACCTACACCGAATTACTTTCACAGTCTCCAAGCGTGCCGCTCCCACAAGCGCTGCTAAGGTTGCCGGTCGCCGGCTTCCGTCTGCTGCCCGGCCCCCGTCGGCAGCATCTCCAGCTCCGAGCGCACCAGCGCATAGTCCTCGCCGCGGGCGCCGGTGAGCATTTCTTCGGTCTCGCCCTCGGAGATGCCGAGCGCGCTCAGGGTCTCGGCGGCGAGCTTCAGGCTCGCCTCCACCGCCTCCGGAAAGGCGTGGTTGGCGCCGGCCCGGTACAGCGCATCGCAGGCCGTCAGGTCCCGGGCGCGGGCGACGATGGTGACGTGCGCGGAGCGGGCGCGGATGAACCCCGTGGCCTCTACGGCGGCCTGTGGGTTGTCGATGGTGAGCACCACCAGTTCCGCGCGCTCGATGCGCGCCGCGTCCAGCAGGTGCGGGTCGCGGATGTCGCCGTAGAACACCGGATAGCCGTCGTTGCGCCACTGGGCGACCAGCGCCGCGTTGGGGTCGAAGGCGACGTAGTCGATGCCGTGGCCCGCCAGGATGGCGCCGATGGTGTGCCCGACCCGGCCGTAGCCGGCGATGATGACGCGCGGGCCTTTCCCGGCGGCCGTGCCCGCGTCGGCGGACCCGGCCTCGGGGGCGTAGCGGAAGCGCGCGTCCACGTCGTCCGCGGCCTTGCCGGCGAGGCGGTTGCCGAGCTTATTGAGCAGCGGTGTCAGCAGCATGCTGAGCGAGATGATGGCGACGGCCATCGCGAACACCCGGTCGTCGATGATGCCGAGTGCCTTGGCGGCGCCGAACAGCACGAAGCCGAACTCGCCCGCCTGTCCCAGCAGGAAGGCCACCCGAACCGCCACCGCCCGCCCGGTGCCGAACCAGCGGCAAAGCCCGTAGATTAGCGCCACCTTGATGGCGATGAGCACGCTCAGGTGCAGCGCGAAGGTCAGCGGCGCCGCCGCCAGCACGCCGAGGTCCACGGACATGCCCACGGCAACGAAGAAGAGGCTCATCAAAAGCCCCTTGTGCGGCTCCACGCTGGCCTGGATCTGCACGCTGTAGCGCGAGCCGGACAGCAACATGCCCATCAGGAAGGCGCCGAGGGCCATGGACATGCCGGCCTGCTCCATGGCCCAGGCGGCGACGAACACCGCCGCCATCACCGTCAGGAAGAACGCCTCGCGGTTGTATTGCCGGGCCATCCGGTCCAGCACCCAGGGCACCAGCACCCGGCCCGCCAGTACCAGCAGCGCCAGCATGCCCGCCACCACCAGCGCCTGCTGCCACAGCGCCTCGCCGGCGGGCAGCGGGCTGGTGCCGGCGAACAGCGGCAGGAACGCGATCATCGGCACCACGGCGAGGTCCTGCATGAGCAGGACCGAGAAGGCGGTCTGGCCGTGGCGGGTGGCGATCTCCTGCTGCTCGTAGAGCACCTGCATCACCAGCGCCGTGGAGCTCAGCGCCAGCGCAAGCCCGATCAGCAGCGCCGCCGCCCAGGTGTCCACGTACAGCCGGAAGTAGAGCATCAGCGCCAGCGCGGACACCAGGATCTGCACCGTTCCCAGCCCGAACAGGGTTCGGCGCATGTCCCACAGCCGGCGCGGGTGCATCTCCAGCCCGATGACGAACAGCAGCAGCACCACGCCCAGCTCGGTGAAGTGCCGCAGGTCCTCGACGTGGCTGGTCACTGACGGACCCGGCGTATGCGGCCCGATCAGCACCCCGGCCACCAGGAGCCCGAGGATCGAGCCGAGCCCGAAGTGCCGGAACAGTGCCACCGCACCGGCGGCGACCACCAGCAGCAGGACGGCGGAGTAGACGAAGGATTTCGGGTCCATTGATGATCGGATCGCGGCCGTTGCGGTGCTTTCGGGGTTTGGGGCTAGGCGTCGAGTGCAGTGACGTGAAGGTTCCGCGACCGGTCATGGGCCGATGGTCGCCCGTGTCGCCCT
>NZ_JAJDNQ010000069.1 GCF_022340605.1 Thiohalocapsa sp. | reverse complement strand
GGCGACACATGCAGCGAGAGCAAAGACAGCGGCGGGCAGACGACGCCGGCCCCTGCCGACACCACCAGCCGGCTCGCGCGCTTCCACATCGACGAAGGCGTCCTGCCTTAGGGCTGCCGGCGCTTGTTCGGCTTCTGGGGGCGCCAACTTCCAGTCGGCCGCGTCTGCCCTGGGCTCGATGCCCGCGGCAGACGCCATGCGGCGGACAGAGGTGGCGCCAATCTTGGGCCGCCGCGGCGCCGCCGGCACGGCATCGAGCCGCGCCGGCGGCGTGCCGAGTTGCACTCGGCGCCCCCAGGGCCGAGTGCAACTCGGCTGGTCTGAGCCTCGGTGGTTGTCAGGGTAGTTGTGGCCTCAACCCAAGGATCGTCGGTCGGGTCGGAGGGCGGCGCCTTGCGCGCCGTAGCTGCACCCCCATCGCGCCGAGCACTGGGACAGTCAGGCGTCACCCGCGCGGCGGCGGACCCTCGCGCTCCATGGTGAACGGCAGGCTCCTGTCCTGCGTGATCTGCCGCAGCGTCATGCACTGCATGTCGTAGGTGAGCACCCCGAAGACCAGCCGGCGCGGGGCTGCCGCCGGCGCGGCGCCAGGCTCGGCAGGCGGGGCCGCCGGCGAATCGGCAGCGACGTCCGGCGTCAGGTACAGATTTCCGCGCAATTCCCAGCTCCCCTGCTGCGGCGGCTGGCCCGCGGCGACCAGCTCGTAACGGCCGTCGGCCCGAAAGCGGATGCGGTCCTGGGCGTTGTGCCAGTCGCCCACCAAGTCATCCGGCGCGGGCCGCATCCCGAAGCGCTCCAGCGCATCGGCCCAGCCGGGCCGTGGCGGGCGGGCGGCGCGGTTGGCCGGCGGCAGCGGCAGCTCCGGCGTCACCGGCGGCACGCGCCGCGGCTGCGGCACCGGCGGCGACCAGGCGACCCGCCGCAGCACGTAGTGCTCGCTCACGCGCTGGCCGAGGTAGCTGCCGTCGGGGTTCCAGACGCGGCCGGCGGCGTCCTCCCAGCCGAGATAGATGCCGACGGGGTTGAACAGGCAGCCGTCCACCAAGAAGCCGACAAACAGGCCGGACCAGCGGAATAGGGGGATGATGGTGGCTTCCATGGCGTGTCCCGGGCGGGTGTTGCTGTCAGATGCCGGTGCTGAACAGGCAGCCGGCCACGGGCTTGCCCAGTTCCTGGCGCAGGGTCACGTCGCGGCGCTCCAGCAGCTTCAGGCCGGCGGCGGCGAGCTGGGCCTCGACGAAGGCGGAGCGGTGGGCATAGCGCCCGCTGGGATGCAGCCGGTACTCGGCAACGTCGTCGGCGGCGGCGCTCTCGACGCTGAACACGAAGACACCGCCGGACTGGAGCGCCGCGCGGCTCGCCGCGAAGACCTCGTCGAGACGGCCGAAGTAGCACAGGGTGTCGGCGCAGAGGATGAGGTCGAAGAGCCCCGGCCGCCCGCGCAGCCAGCCCACCAGCTCGGCCTCCACGAGTTGGTCGTAGACGCCGCGGCGGCGCGCCTTGTCCAGCATGCGTGGTGATAGATCCACACCGATCAGCGACCCGGCCCAGGGACGCAGCAGCGGGCCGCAGAGCCCGGTGCCGCAGCCGATGTCCGCGACGGCGAGCGCGCCGCCCTCGGTGTCGACCCGCTTGGACGCCTGCTCGCAGATGAGCTGCGGTGTCTTGTAGCCGAGCGCGCCGAGCACCTGGTCGAAGGAGTCCGCGAAGCCGTCGAAGGTCAGCCGCACCATGTCGTCGGCGGTGCGCGCCGGCACCGCCTCGCCGGTGCAGGCGGCGAGCATGTGCCGCGGCACCGGGTGCTCGGGATTGGCTTCAAGCCAGCGGCGGTAGATGCGCGCGGCGTCGCCGGCGCGCCCGGCCAGGTAATAGAGCCGCGCGAGCTGCGCGAACGCCGGCTCGTGGTGCGGCAGCGCGGCGAAGGATTCCTCGTAGGCCGAGGCCACCTCCTGGAACTTGTCCTGCGCCTCCAGGATGTCCACCAGGCCGCGGTAGCTGTCGCCCTGGCCGGCATCGACACTGAGCGCCTGCTCGAAGGCGTGCACCGCCTCCACGGGCCGGCGTGCCTTGCGCAGGCAGATGCCCAGGTTGCACCAGACCGCCGGCTGCCTGCGGTCCAGGTCCAGGCAGCGCCGGTAGGCACGCTCGGCGTCGGCGATGGCGCCGCTCGCGAGCAGGGCGTTGCCGTAGTTGTTGTGGAAGCCGGGGAAGTCCGGCACCAGGGCGATGGAGCGCTCGATCAGCGCCCTGCCCTGCACCTGCCTGTCGCTGCCGCACAGCAGCACGCCGAGCCAGTGCAGGGCATCCGGATGCTCGGGCGCTGCGTCGAGCACCTCGCGGTAGAGGCGCTCGGCCGCGTCGAAGGACCTGCGCCGATGCAGGTCCATGGCGCCGCGTAGCGTCGCGTTGGGGTCCGCTGCGCCGGCGGAAGGCGTCGTGCGCTCAGCGTCGTTGTTCATCAATGGGCTTGCGAGGCTGTGGACGAGGCTGTGAGGCCCGCATCTGTCGGCTTGGGGCCGCAGACCGCTGGATGGTACCGCGGGATGGTACTGGGCGCCGAAGCATTGGACCTGCGGCGTTGCGGATGCACTTCGCGCCTGGGAGGGAGCGCCACTGCCTTTTGTGGCGCGATGAGGGGCGCGTGGCTGGCTGCGGCTTGGCAGTTACTCGGGGCGCGGTGAGTTGCCTTGCCGCCGGTCGCGGCACCGAGCGTGCCGCTCCCACGAGGGCGGCTACGATCCGCTCGATTTCGGCGTTGCGACCAGAACTTGCCCAATCTCTTCGCGTATCCGCCCCGACACGTCTTGGCCGCAGCACGGCGCGGTTGTGCCAGGCGGTGACAGCCTGGCGTCGAATGGTGCCCTCGGCAGGATTCGAACCTGCGACCTGCCGCTTAGGAGGCGGCTGCTCTATCCTGCTGAGCTACGAGGGCTGTATGAAAGGCCAATGCCGGCGGCGCCGGTCTTTTGTGCGGGCGATCGCGCGAGGGCGGCGCCGTCAGTGCAATACCCCGCTGTCCGTGTCGGCAGCATGGCGGGCGGCGCCCGTCGGGCCGCGCGCTGCTCGCCTGGGGCGGACACGCCGGCTGAGCTGGCGCAACCTCAGCGCGACTGCCTCACGTTCACCAGCCGGTGCCCCACCACCTTCATCAGCCGCTTGAAGGTACGGTGCTGGGCGGCCTGGTTCAATGTCGTCGGCTCCCCGAGCAGCGTGAGCCGCGCCTGGAAATAGGCCAGATCCGCCTGCGACTTGGCCACCCGCAGCCGGCGGCGGGCGCGCTCCTCCGGTGTCTCGATGGAGTCTTCCGGGTATCGGGGCATGGTCTCGGCTCCGCTGGCGCGTCGATTCAGGTCGGCTCCCGCCGCCGTGGGCATCGCTGCCGCTCGGCGCGACCCGCGCAATTGCGCTGCTGCTGTCTCCGCAACGCAACCGAAGGATACGCGAAAAGCCCAATGCATGACATTGCCCGGGCATCTGACAGCGCGGGCCGCTTTGTGCGCTACACTCGGGTCGCAACGGCGCCTCGGAGCCGCACACGTCCGGCCCCCGCGTCCAGGCCCCACAACGCGAGTTCCCCTGCCTCGAAGCGATTCAACACATGAGCGCCCTGCTTGAGCTGTTCCGAGCCTCGTCGGCCTTCTACGGTGGCAACGCCGCCTTCATCGAGGACCTCTACGAGCGCTATCTCAAGGACCCGGAGAGCATCGACCTCGCCTGGCGCCGGCGCTTCGACGCCATCCATGCCGAGGCCGCCAACGAGATCCCGCACGGCCCCGTGCGCGAGAACTTCGAGCGGCTCGCGAGCGAGAGCCGCACCCGCGCCCAGAGCCGCTTCGTGGAGCGCCTGGAGCCGGCGGCGGCGGAGCGCCAGGCGGCGGTGCTGCGGCTCATCAACACCTACCGCTACCGCGGCCACCAGGTGGCGGACCTGGACCCGCTCAAGCTGCGCCCGAAGCCCAAGGTGGCGGACCTTGACCCGGCGTATCACAACCTGGAAGAAAGCGACCTGGAGCAGGTCTTCCACACCGGCTCCCTGTACGCACCGGACCGCATGCCGCTCAAGGATATTCTCGACCTGCTGAGGCGCATCTACTGCGGCCCGGTGGGCTCGGAGTACATGCACATCACCACCACGGCCGAGAAGCGCTGGATCCAGAAGCGCCTGGAGGGCTACCAGGCGCGCCCGGAGCTGGAACCCGCCGATCGGCGCTGGCTGCTCACGCTGCTCACCGCCGCCGAGGGGCTGGAGAAGTACCTCCACACCAAGTACGTCGGGCAGAAGCGCTTCTCGCTGGAGGGCGCCGAGGCGCTGATCCCGATGATGGACGAGCTGATCCAGCGCGCCGGACGCAAGGGCGTGAAGGAGATCGTCATTGGCATGGCCCACCGCGGGCGGCTCAACATGCTGGTAAACATCCTCGGCAAGCCGCCGCAGGAGATCTTCGCGGAGTTCGAGGGCCAGGTGCCCATGAACCCGCGCCAGCTCGCCGGCGACGTCAAGTACCACCTGGGCTTCGCGTCGGACGTGGAGACGCCGGGCGGGATCGTGCACCTGGCGCTGGGCTTCAACCCGTCGCACCTGGAGATCATCGACCCGGTGATTCAGGGCTCGGTGCGCGCGCGCCAGCGCCGCCGCGAGGACCGCACCGGCGAGCAGGTCATGCCGGTGCTGATCCACGGCGATGCCGCCTTCGCCGGCCAGGGGGTGGTCGCCGAGACCCTTCAGCTCAGCCAGACCCGCAGCTACGGCACCGGCGGCACGGTGCACATCGTCATCAACAACCAGATCGGCTTCACCACCAGCAACCCGCTGGACACGCGCTCCACGCTCTACTGCACCGACGTGGCGAAGATGGTGCAGGCGCCGGTCTTCCACGTGAACGGCGATGACCCGGAGGCGGTCATCTTCGTCACCCGCATGGCACTCGACTACCGCAACCAGTTCCGCAAAGACGTGGTCATCGACATCATTTGCTACCGCCGCCTGGGTCACAACGAGGCGGACGAGCCCGCCGTGACCCAGCCGATGATGTACAAGAAGATCCGCGAGCGCGCCACTGCACGGGCCATCTACGCGGACCGACTCATCGACGACGGCGTGCTGACCCGCGACGACGCGGTGGGGATGATCGAGGAGTACCGCGACGCCATCGAGCACGGCGTCGTCGTGGCACGCCCGGTGCTGTGTGGGCTGGACAAGAGCTACCGCGCCGACTGGCACGTCTACCACGGCGACGACTGGCGCGCCCCGGCGGACACCAGCGTGCCCCGCGAGCGTCTGGGTGCGCTGGCCGAGCGGATGCTGCGCGTGCCGGACGGCTTCGAGCTGCACCCGCGCGTCGCCAAAATCTGGACCGAGCGGCGCAAGATGGCCCAGGGCGACCAGCTCGCCAACTGGGGCTTCGCCGAAAACCTGGCCTATGCGACGCTGGTGGACGCGGGCTTTCCGGTGCGCCTGTCGGGCCAGGACGCGGGCCGCGGCACCTTCTTCCACCGCCACGCCAAGATATTGGACCAGGTGACCGGCAGCGAGTACACGTCACTGCAACACCTGCGCAACGAGGGCGAGGAACCGCCCGAACCCCCACAGGCCCCCTTCATCGCCATCGACTCCATCCTCTCGGAAGAGGCCGTGCTGGGCTACGAATACGGCTTCGCCACCGCCGAGCCCAACGCGCTGACCATCTGGGAGGCGCAGTTCGGCGACTTCGCCAACGGCGCGCAGGTGGTCATCGACCAGTTCATCACCTCCGCCGGCACCAAGTGGGGGCTGGACTGCGGGCTGACGATGCTGCTGCCACACGGGCTGGAGGGCCAGGGGGCGGAGCATTCCTCGGCGCGGCTGGAGCGCTTCCTGCAGCTCTGCGCCGAGCACAACATCCAGGTCTGCGTGCCCACCACGCCGGCGCAGATGTTTCACCTGCTGCGCAGGCAGATGCTGCGGGACTTCCGCCGCCCACTGGTGGTGATGACGCCAAAGAGCCTGCTGCGCCACCGCCTCGCGGTATCCTCGTTGGAGGAGCTCGCCGACGGCGGCTTCCGGGTGGTGATCGCGGAGACCGACCCCATCGACCCCGCCGGCGTCGAGCGCGTCGTCTTCTGCACCGGCAAGGTCTATTACGACCTGCTCGAGGCGCGCCACGCCCGGGGCTTGAGCAACGTCGCCATCATCCGCATCGAGCAGCTCTACCCCTTCCCGAAGGAGGCGTTCGCCGAGGCCCTGGCCCTGTACCCTGACACCACCGAGATCATCTGGTGCCAGGAGGAGCCGCAGAACCAGGGCGCCTGGGACCAGATCAAGCACCGCTTTCACAACCTCATCGAGCAGGGCAAGCAGCCCTACTACGTGGGCCGGCCGGCATCCGCGGCACCGGCGGTGGGCCATCGCTCGGTGCACGTGGCACAGCAGGAGCAGCTCGTCGACGAGGCCCTCACCGGCCGCTTCAACCCGCACATGAACCGCCGCATCCCGCAGCAGGAGGCGGTGTGACGCTGCCGACGCCGGCACGGGCCGCCCCGCGGCCAACCAGCGAACTGTAAGACGGATAAGCGAAGAGACCGTGAAAGTATTGCTCGCAACTCCGAGAACGAGCGGATCGTAGGTCGGGTTAGCGATAGCGTAACCCGATAAGCAATGGCGCACCGTCGCCCAGCGTCGGGTTACGCTGCGCTGCAACCAACTAAACCGAATACTTCCACGGCCTCAAAGCGCACCCGCCACTGGCCGTCAGCGACCAAAGCACATTCACCAAGACATCGACGAACCGCCGCCAGGCCACCATCGCCCCCACAGCACCAAGCGAGAGAGAACCCACGACCCATGAGCACCGAAGTGCGCGTCCCCGCCCTGCCCGAGTCCGTCGCCGACGCGACCGTACTCACCTGGTACAAGCAGCCCGGCGACGCCGTGACCAAGGACGAGAACCTGGTGGACCTGGAGACCGACAAGGTCGTGCTGGAGGTGCCGGCACCCGCCGACGGCGTGGTGGCCGAGCACAAGGTCAAAGAAGGCGACGTGGTGGAGGCCGACGCGGTGCTGGCGCTGATCGAGGCCGGGGCCGCGGCGGAGGCGTCGGCGCAACAGCCAAGGTCCCGGCCCGCGGCGACGAGCCAGACACCGCCCGCCGCCGCGCCAGCACCGGCACCGGCACCGGCACTAGCCAAGGCCACCGAGCCGCCACCGCTGGCCCCCGCCGCCCGCCGGCTGGTCAAAGAGCTCGGCCTCGATGCCGGCGCCATCCCCGGCAGCGGTCGCGACGGGCGCGTGCACAAGGCCGACGTCGTCGCCTGGCTCGACCGACAGGAGGCGGCCGCACCCGAGCGCGACGCCGACGCCGACGCCGCCCCATCCCAACTGAGAGCCGAGCAGCGCTATCGCCCGGAAACCGGCGCGGACCTGGATGCCTCCCTGCCCGCCCTCACCGGCGACGCCGGCCGCCCCGAGCAGCGCGTGCCCATGACCCGGCTGCGCGCACGCATCGCCGAGCGTCTCGTCGAGGCGCAGCAGACCTCCGCCATGCTCACCACCTTCAACGAGGTGGACATGAGCGCCGTCATGGGTCTGCGCAGCCAGTACAAGGACCGCTTCGAGCAAACCCACGGCGTGCGGATGGGCTTTATGTCCTTCTTCGTCAAGGCCAGCGTCGAGGCCCTGCAGCGCTTCCCGGTGGTCAACGCCTCCGTGGACGAGGGCGACATCGTCTACCACGGCTATTTCGACATCGGCATCGCCGTCAGCTCCCCGCGCGGGCTCGTGGTGCCCATCCTGCGCAACTGCGATCAGCTCTCCATGGCTGACATCGAGCGCGGCATCGGCGACTTCGGCACGAAAGCCAAAGAAGGCACGCTGAGCTTCGAGGAGCTCACCGGCGGCACCTTCTCCATCACCAACGGTGGCGTCTTCGGCTCGCTGCTCTCCACGCCCATCCTCAATCCGCCGCAGAGCGCCATCCTCGGCATGCACAAGATCGAGGAACGCCCGGTCGCCCGCGACGGCCAAGTCGTCATCCGGCCGATGATGTACCTCGCGCTCAGCTACGACCACCGCATCATCGACGGCCGCGAGGCGGTGCAATTCCTGGTCACTGTCAAGGAGACCCTGGAAGACCCGGCGCGGTTGCTGCTGCGGATTTGACCCAGATTGCCCGCCGGCAAGAATACGTCGTAGCGTCGTAGGTCGGGCTAAGGAACGAAGCCCGACATCCCGCGTGTCGTCACGGCGCGATTGTCGGGTTACGCTATCGCTAACCCGACCTACGACACTTGCCTGGCCGCAGATCCGCGTCAGCACGGTGGCAGCCAGTGCCCGGCACCCTGCACAGATCGCTGAGCCGCGCCGTCCCGCAGCAGGCAGTGCGGTTCAGTGCGCTATCCGCGGGCGGTTGGTCGAGACGTTTGCTCTTCCTCTCAGCCCACCGAAATTTCAAAAAAGTCCGACACGTGCATCTGCCCGATGTCCGCCTTGCCAGCCGCCGTTGCCACGGGTGCAGGGCTCGGCCGGACGGGCGGCGATTGTCAGTCGTCCTCGCGGGACCAATCCATCCGGAAGATGACTCGCGGTTCGAGCGGCCGAGGGTCGTGTCAGGCTTGTATGGCGGGATGGGGCATTCCAGTGGTCGATGTGCAGATGGCTTCCAGTAACCGCCTGATTTCGGGGCTGGTGCACCTGATCCACCGGTACCTGATCTGGGTGATCGTCGGCTCTTACCTCGTGGCCGCCGTGCTGCCCGGGCTTGGGCTCGCCATCAGGCACGCGAGTCTGGGACAGTTCACGCTGCTCGGCAGCGAGGTCAATCTGAACCTGCCGCAGCTCATGCTGGCGACGCTGTTGTTCAACGCCGGGCTCGGCGTGCGGCAGGACGACTTGGCGCGGATGTTCACGCGGCCACGTGTCCTGCTGGCCGGGCTGCTGGGCAACGTCCTGGTGCCGTTGGTGTTCATCATCGGCATCGATCTGCCGATGCGAACCTGGCACAACGGCGACGAGGTACAGCAGATCCTGGTGGGTCTGGCCCTGGTCGGCTCGATGCCGATCGCCGGCGCCTCCACGGCCTGGGCGCAGAATGCCAATGGCAATCTGGCCTTGAGCCTCGGCCTGGTGTTGCTGACCACGTTTCTGAGCCCGCTGCTGACGCCGCTGGTGCTGCATGCGGTGGGCTTCGTCACCAGCGGTGACTATTCCAGCGATCTGCACGAGCTCGCCTCGGATGGCGTCGTGTCCTTTCTGGGCGTCTGGGTGCTGCTGCCGTCGGTGCTCGGCATCCTGACGCGCCGGCTCATGGGCGAATCACGCTATGCCGATCGGCGCGACCTGTTGAAGCTGGTCAATTATCTGGTCCTGATCCTGCTGAACTATTCGAATGCGGCGCTCACCCTACCGGACGCACTGTCCCGGCACGACTGGGACTTTCTCGCCCTGATCCTGTTCATCGTCACCGCGCTCTGCCTGGTTGCCTTCGCGGCCGGTTACCTGATCGCGCATTACTTTCATGCGGACCGTAACAGCAAGGTGTCGCTGATGTTCGCGCTGGGAATGAACAACAACGGCACCGGCCTGGTGCTGGCGTCGGTGGCGCTGGCCAACCACCCGCAGGTCATGCTGCCGATCATCTTCTACAACCTGGTCCAGCACCTGGTGGCATCTATCGTCGACCGCCGGTTCTTCGCGCAGGGGGCGGCGAATAGCGTGCGGGCGCGGCGATGATGGGCACCCTTGTGTCTTGCGCAGCCGGCATGATGTCCCATGAATCGCCGGCCAGCGCTGCTCGGGAATAACCGATCACATGCCGCTCTACTACTTCGCCTACGGCTCCAACATGCTCGCGGCGCGCTTGCAGGCGCGCACGCCCTCGGCACGTCCCGTGGGCGTCGCCAGCCTGCCGGGCTGGGCGGTGTGCTTCCACAAGCAAGGCAGCGACGGCTCGGGCAAGGGCAACATCGTGCCGGCGGCGGACGCCTGCGTAGCCGGTGTCCTGTATCGGCTGCGTGCCCGCGAGCTGTGGCGGCTCGACCTGGCGGAGGGCGCAGGCTACGAGCGGCGCCGGATTGCCGTGCAGGTCAAGAGCCGCTGGCAGCGCTGCGAGGTCTATGTCGCGACCCGCACCGATCCGAGCCTGCAACCCTACGATTGGTACCGCCGGCTCATCCTCGCCGGCCTGCTTGAGAACGGCATCGGCGGGCCGATGCTGCACCAGGTTGTGCGCACGCCGTCCCTGCCGGACCCACGCCCATTCCGCCCCGCCAGGTTGCGGGCGCTGCACGCCCTGGCCCGGTTTGGCCGCACCCGCCCGGCGTTGGCTCAGCGCCTCTGGGATTGATCTTGCTTGCACCGCCCGTTGCTCAGGGACCACGGGCGTCGGCCCCTCGGCGGTGAGCACGTGTAGGTCGGGCCGACGAAGGAGGCCCGACAATCCAGCACTGACGGCGCGCACCCCGTTGGGCTTCGTTCCTCAGCCCAACCTACGGCGGACTCCCGCCCGGCCTCTTCGCTGATTCGCCCGGCCTGTGTGTTGGTCGGCGCTCGGCGCGGTCGGGCTACAACGCAATCGTCTCCCCCTGCCGCGGCATCAGCACCTCGGTCTCGGGCAGCCGCGCGGCGAAGGCGTGCATCGCCTTCTCTTCGCCGTGGACCAGGATGGTGCGTTCGGGGCGGATGGCCTGGTGCCATTCGAGCAGCTCGCCGCGGTCGGCATGGGCCGAGAAGCCATTGATGGTGTGCAGGTGCGCCTTCACCGGAATGTCGTCGCCGAACAGCCGCACGCGCTCGGCACCGTCGATGAGGATGCGGGCCAGGGTGCCGGGGGCGGCGAAGCCGACGAAGATGATGCTGGAGTCCTTGCGCCATAGGTTGTGGCGCAGGTGGTGGCGCACCCGGCCGCCGGTGCACATGCCGGAGCCGGCCATGATGACGGCGCCGCCGGTGAGGCGGTTCAGCGCCATGGAGTCCGCGGTCTCGCGGGTGAAGCGCAGCCCCGGCAGCGCGAACGGATCATCGCCGCGCTCGAACAGGGCGCGCGCCTCGTCGTCGTAGCACTCCGGGTGGTGGCGAAAGATCTCGGTAGCCGAGATGGCCATGGGCGAGTCGAGATAGACCGGCAGGGTGCGCGGCAGCAGGCCCTGCTCGACGCCCTCGCGCAGGTGGTAAAGCAGCTCCTGGGCGCGCTCCAGCGCAAAGGTCGGGATGATGACGTTGCCGCCGCGCCCCAGGGCGTCGTCGATGGCGGCGTAGAGCTCTTGCACCGACGGCGCCAACGGCTTGTGGTCGCGGTCGCCGTAGGTGGTCTCCATCACGACGGCCTCGGCATGCGCGGGCAAGGTCGGGTCGCGCAGGATCGGCCGGCCCTTGTTGCCGAGGTCGCCGGAGAAGATCACCGCCCGGCGCGCGCCGCCGTCGCGATACTCCAGCCGAATGCAGGCCGAGCCGAGGATGTGCCCGGCGTCGAGAAAGGTCGCCCAGACGCCGTCGGACAGCTCGATGGGCACGTCATAGCGCGCCTTGCGGCCGAACAGGTCCATGGCGTTGAGCGCGTCCAGCTCGCCGTAGAGCGGTGTGGTGCCGCGCTGGCCGCGCCGGTGGGCCTTGCGGGAACGGCGCTCGGCTTCCTCCTCTTGCAGGTGTGCGGCGTCCAGCAGCACGACGCGGGCCAGCTCCCGCGTCGCCGCGGTGGTGATGATCTCGCCGCGGAAGCCGCGCCGCACCAACAGCGGGATGCGCCCGCAGTGGTCCAGGTGGGCGTGGGTCAGCAGCAAGATGTCGATCTCGCCGGGGTCGAAGCCGAAGTCGGCGGCGTTCTCCTCGTCGATCTCGTGCCCGCCCTGGAACAGGCCGCAGTCCACCAGGATGCGCAAGCCCTGCACCTCGGCCAGGTGGCAGGAGCCGGTGACACCGCGATCGGCGCCGTGGAAGGACAGCTTCATGTGTTGCGCTCCTCGGGCATCTCCGCGCCGTCGTCGCGGGACTCCCTACCGGCGTTGGTCGCAAATAGCGGGCTGCCGTTGGCGTCGTGCCACTCGCGGATGCCGGCCCAGGCCTCGGCGGCGGTCTCGGCGTACCAGAACAGCTCGGTATCCTCGGGGTCGATGCTGCCCACCTCCAGCAGGTAGTCGATGTCGAACACCCGCCGCCAATAATCCTCGCCGATCAGCACCACCGGGATCGGTGGCACCTTGCGCGTCTGGATCAGGGTCAGCGTGCCGAACAGCTCGTCCAGCGTCCCGAGGCCGCCTGGCAGCGCGACGATGGCCGCGGCGCGCTTCATGAAGTGCAGCTTGCGCAGCGCGAAGTAGTGAAACTGAAAGCACAGGCCTGGCGTGAGATAGGGGTTCGGATACTGCTCGCTGGGGAGCGTGATGTTGAGCCCGGCGCTGTCCGCGCCCGCCTCGAAGGCGCCGCGGTTGGCGGACTCCATGGCACCCGGCCCGCCGCCGGTCATGACGATCAGCCGCGAGTCCGCGGGCCCCTCGCCCGCCTCCCCCACCAGCCGGCCCAGCTCGCGGCCGATCTCGTAGTAGCGCGACAGCGCCATGCGGTGCTCGGCGAGTTCGAGCCGGCGTGCCAGCGCCGGGTCGTCCGGTGCCGCGGCGGCGGCCTTCCTCGCGCCGGCCAGCGCGCGCAGCGCGGCGTATGGCTCGCGCAGCCGGGTGCTGCCGAACACGACGATGCAGCGCTCCACGCCGTGCTCCACCAGGCCCTCCTCCGCCTTTAGGTAGTCCAGATGCAGCCGCAACCCGCGGGTGGCGTGGGTGTGCAGGAACTCCACGTCCTGATCGGCCGCCAGGTACGAGGGATGCTGCATGATGGCATCCAGCCGCGCCGCGCATTCCGAGTCCTCCTCCACCGGCTTCGGGTGCTCGGAGGGCAGCGGCTCGCGGCGCCGCGTGCGGTGGGCCGGCTCGGGGATGCTGGGTCGCTCTTGACTCATGGGTGGTGCTGGGGCGTTGCTAGGCCGATTGTGGTGTCGCACCGAATTATGCGCGGCATCTCGGATGGCGAGCGACCATAGACGGCGCACGACAACCTGGCGCGCGACTTCCCGGGCGCCGCAGCCGAACTCGACGACGCCCTCGGCCTGGCCCCGGACGACAGCATGCTATGCTGCACCGGGAGCGCACCGCCCGCTACCAGCAAACCGCAGATGGCACCGAGCGTTTGCTCCGCACCAGCGTTGCGGACGCTGCCGGCGTACGCCGGGCGCTGCCCATGGTGCGGCGGCCGGAGTGTCGCCAGGGCGACACTGATCGGGCGATGGTAGCGGACGTGGCAATGGTGGACCACGCTGCGCATGTCCACCGTACCGGCCGCGATCCTCAGGGGCCGCCGCCCCGCATTCGGCGCCGCTCGCGCAGCACCGCCCACAGTCCGCTCACGTCGGAGCGCTCCTCGCGCAGCACCAGGCTGATGGCGATTTCTTCCAGCCCGGCCAGCAGCACCAGCACCGCGGCGATGCGGAAGGGCCAGACGGAGATCCCGAGGAGCATCAGAAAGAGACCAACCGCGGCGGCGGCCACCGCGACCTTCACGAGCCAGGTGTGATAGCTGGTGAAGCGGCCGAAGCGCAGCAACCCCACCGCGGCGGGCAGCAGGAAGCTCGCTACCATGGCGCCGATGGCGGGGGCCTCGCTCTTCAGCAGGTCCGGCCACAGCAGCGCCATGGAGACGGCAACGGCCGCGTAGATGCTGACATCCGCCCAGGAGTCCAGGACCGCGCCGAAGCGGGTGACCTGTCCGGTCAGGCGCGCGATGGTGCCGTCGACGGCATCGGTGAGAAAGGCGACGGCGAGGAGCCAAAGGAAGGCATCCCGCCGGCCCGACAGCGCCAGCAGCAGCAGCAGCGGCACCAGGCCGAGCCGCATGGCGCTCAGCAGATTGGGCAGGGACCAGCGCGCGCGGTCGTTCATAGGCGGAACCAGGCCTGCAGCGGTGTATGGTCCGAAAGGTCGCGCCAGGGGGCGAGGCCGAGCCGCTCCGCCGCCAGGGGCTTGGCGCCGCGATAGTAGATGCGGTCCATAGGCAGCACCGGCGCCATTGCCGGCCAGGTGCGCGCGTGCTCGCCGTGCAGGGTGCGGAACACCTCGACGAGCCCCAGTTCGGCGTTGAAGTGGCGCTCGGCGCGGCCGGACCAGTCGTTGAAGTCGCCGGCCACCACCAACGGCTCGTCGTGGGGCACGTGCGCCTCGATGCGCTCGCAAAGACGGCGAATCTGCGGCCGCCGCTCGACGCCGAAGAAGCCGAAGTGGACACACACCAGGTGCAGCCGGGTGCCGCTGCCCGGCAACTCGATGACGCCGTGCATGAGACTGCGGCTGGCGGCGAAGGGATAGGGCGAGACGTCGATGTTCTCCCACTGCACGAAGGGGTAGCGGCTCAGGATGGCGTTGCCGTGGTGACCCTGGCCATAGAGGGCGTTGCGACCATAGGCGTGGTGTGGCCAGACGGTGTCCGCCAGGAACTCGAACTGCGGATACTGAGGCCACTCGCGCAGCCGCTGCGCGTGCGTATCGTGCTGGCCGAGGGCCTCCTGCAGGAACACCACGTCGGCGCCGGTCTGCGCCAGGGCGTCGCGCATGCGATGCAGTACGAACTGCCGTCCTCCCATGCTGAAGCCCTTGTGGATGTTGTAGGTCAGAACACTGAATTCGCGGGTCATCCGCCTCGTCCGCCCCCGGTGCCGGCTCCAAGCCCAGCCGCAAGGCCCGCTCTACCCGCTCACCACGGCTGGCGCCGGATGTGCAGCCAATAGAGCAGCGGTGAGGCGAGCATGTCGAAAACTGTGAACAGGATAACCAAGAGCAGTAGGTCCGTGGCGTCCAAACCCAGCGGCAGCATCAGGCCGAGCCCCGGCAGCAGGGCCTCCGGCACCGTGTCCAGCAGCGGCACCCGGCTGCTCGGCGCGAGGCCGAGCCGCCGCTTGGCGAAGCTCGACAGCAGATCACCGGCCATGGCCAGGGCGCCGGCGGCGAGCCCGACCCCGAGCGACAGGCCCAACAGCGGCGCCAGCGCCGCGCTCACCAGCAGCGCCGCCAGGAGGCCGCGCCAGGTCTTGCTGGCGCCGAGCAGCCGCCGACCGTCCGCCAGCCGCACGCGCAGATCCAGCGGCGTCCGCCAGCGGCCGCGCAGCAGGCGGCTCACCAGCACCGGGGCGCCATTGGCGGCGATGATGAGCAGGAGCAGTGGCCACACGGCAGCGCGGCAGTAGGGTCAGGCATCTCGGGGCGTCCCTGGGGCGACATCCCTCGGACAGGCGTCCGCCGTGGCGACGGGCTCGGATGCGGTGTGCATGGTGGTGGCGGGCGGCGCGGCGCTCGGGTGTTGGATCGGGGAACGGAAATGATCCCACTCCCTGCAACACAGGCACACGGGACGCGTCCTGATCTAGCGGATCAGGGCTTCACCGGGCCACGCGCGCCGCCGGGCGCTTGTCCCGGCGTTCCAAGCGCCTGCGTCCGGCCCGGTCCGGCTCGCCCTGTTCGATGCCAACAGCGCGCTGCGTGTCGCCCCGAGGGGGCAGCGCTCGGCAAGCACTCCGGAGGATGTCGTGCTGCTCCCCAACATCGTGGCGCCACTGAAGCGGCTCCAGGCGCAAGGGTATCTGCTCGCCATCGTGTCGAATCAGGACGGCATCCGAAGATATGTCAGCCTCATCAGCTTCCAGCATCCCAAGGCATTCTTCGGCTGCGACGCCCTCGGACTCGACAGCGGCTTTCCGAGCTATGCCGTTCTTCAGCGCTACCTGTAGGTTCATCCCGACGCGAAGCCCTGATCAGCACCCCTACCGCGGCGATCCATGAATGGGCAAAGCAAGCTAGAGTTGGCAAACCGAGTCCGGCGTCTGCACCCGCATCATGGATACCGCCCCAAACCTCTTCGGCTACCGCAAGCACTGGGCGCACAAGCTCGGCACCGCCCCCGAGCTGCCCATGTCCCGCGACCAGATGGACCTGCTCGGCTGGGACAGTTGCGATGTGATCATCGTCACCGGCGATGCCTACGTGGACCATGCCTCCTTCGGCGTGGCGCTGGTCGGCCGGCTGCTGGAGGCGCAGGGGTTTCGCGTCGGCATCATCGCGCAGCCCGACTGGACCTCGGCCGAGGCCTTCACCGTGCTCGGGCGGCCGAACCTGTTCTTTGGCGTCGGCGCCGGCAACATGGACTCGATGGTCAACCGCTACACCGCCGACCGCTGCCCGCGCTCCGACGACGCCTACTCGCCAGCCGGCGCCGGCGGCCGGCGGCCGGACCGCTCGGTGCTGGTCTATGCCCAGCGCGCCCGCGAGGCCTACAAGGACGTGCCGATCCTGCTCGGCGGCATCGAGGCGAGCCTGCGCCGGGTCGCCCACTACGACTATTGGTCCGACCAGGTGCGCCGCTCGGTGCTCATCGACAGCAAGGCCGACCTGCTGCTCTACGGCAACGCCGAGCGCGCCCTCTGCGAGATCGCCCACCGGCTAGCGCGCGGCGAGCCGGTCCACGGCATCCGCGACGTGCGCGGCACCGCCTATCTGACCCGCCGCGGCGAGCACCCAGCGGGCTGGACCGAGCTCGACGCCAGCACGCCGAGCGGACCCACCGCCGGCGCCCTGGATGCCGGCCCGGATGACCCGGTCCGGCAGGCGCCAGAGGGGCACGCCCGTACCCGCCCGAAGCGCGGGCAGCGGTCGCCCGAGCGGGCACGCACCGTGCTGCGCCTGCCGGCCTTCGAGCAGGTGCGCGCCGACCCGATGCTGTACGCCCATGCGGCGCGCCTCTTGCACCTGGAGACCAATCCCGGCAACGCCCGTGCACTGGTGCAGGCCCACGGCGAGCGCGACCTCTGGCTGAATCCGCCGCCGATCCCGCTCACCACCGACGAGCTGGACCGGCTCTACGAGCTGCCATTCAGCCGCCGCCCGCACTCCGCCTACGGCGACGCGCGTATCCCGGCCTGGGAGATGATCCGCTTCTCGGTCACCATCATGCGCGGCTGCTTCGGCGGCTGCAGCTTCTGCTCCATCACCGAGCACGAGGGGCGGGTCATCCAGAACCGCTCCGAGCCATCGATCCTGCGCGAAATCGCCGAGATCCGCGACCGCACGCCGGGCTTCACCGGCACCATCTCCGACTTGGGCGGGCCGAGCGCGAATATGTACCGCCTCGCCTGCCGCGACCCGTCCATCGAGGCCGCGTGCCGGCGCCTGTCCTGCGTCTACCCGGACGTCTGCAAGAACATGTCCACGGACCACTCGGCGCTGATCCAGCTCTACCGCAAGGCCCGCGGCGTGCCCGGCATCAAGCGCGTACTTATCGCCTCCGGGCTGCGCTACGACCTGGCCGTGCATTCCCCGGCCTACGTCCGCGAGCTGGTGACACACCACGTCGGCGGCTATTTGAAGATCGCCCCCGAGCACACCGAGGCCGGTCCCCTCGCGAAGATGCTCAAGCCCGGCATCGCCAGCTTCGAGCGCTTCCAACAGATGTTCGAGCGCTTCTCTCGCGAGGCGGGCAAGGAGCAGTACCTGATCCCCTACTTCATCGCTGCCCACCCCGGCACGAGCGACGAGGACATGTTGAACCTCGCGCTCTGGCTCAAGCGCAACCGCTTCCGCCCGGACCAGGTGCAGGCCTTCCTGCCGACCCCGATGGCGCTCGCCACCGCCATGTACCACACCGGCTGGAACCCGCTGCGACCGGTACGCCCCGGCGCCGAGCGCGTCAGCGTCGTGCGCAAGCTGCGCCAGCGCCGGCTGCACAAGGCCTTCCTGCGCTGGCACGACCCGGACAACTGGCCGCTGCTGCGCGAGGCCCTGCGCCGCATGGGCCGCGCCGAGCTCATCGGCAACGGCAAACGCCACCTGGTGCCGAGCTTTCAGCCGGCGGGGACCGCGCGGCGCCCGCAAGATGCTCGCACCGCCCAAGACACCCACCGCAAGCCGCCGCAGCGCCGCTCTCGTCGCAAGTGATGGCGGTCGTGACCACGGGCACCGACGGGTCTCTCCCTGCCGTTTGCTCGCCGCGACGATGCACCCATCGCGTTGGTGAACCCCGCACGGGCCTAGCCCGACCTTCTGGCGCGGCTATTGCTTAAACGTGCGGATCGCCGCGGATACGCGGCGCCCGCGGCAGGCTAAGTCCCGAACGACATGGGTTTTCCCAAGTCGATCGGACCTTCGCCGAAGACGCCGTCATCGAGCAGGATGGGCATCGCTACGTGCTCATCCGGTATGGCGAGGGGCTGGTCTGGAACGAGCTGATGGAGCTGTTCTACGTCGAGAAGTCCGATCTGAAGGGCCAGAGTGCCGAAGACAAGGTAGCGACGGTCTACGAGGCGTCGAAGGGTCAACAGCCCAAGGCCCCCATCAAGACCCTGGACGAGGTCATCGCCACCAAGACCGACGCTGTCCGCGAGGCCTGGGGCGCGGTTTAAACCCCTCGTCCCTCGCAGCGACATGGCGTTTCGAGGGACCGGCTATCACCCTTGACCGGCTGCCCCCGGGGCTGCAAAGACCGTGGCGGCGCGGGAGCAAAGCGGCGGCGAGCGCGACAGCGTGTTTCCGAGAGTCGGCGATCGGACCCCGCTGGCTCTGACCCCGTTGGCCGCGTTGGCTCTGCTACTTCGGACCAACAGACCACCCTTCCTAAGCTTGACCCTCGACCAAGACGCCACCGTTCTCGGCTCACTGGAACGGGTCACCAACTGGGATGACTGGCCAAACTCGGCTAGGTTCTTCCAGTCATCCGGCCCTGCGCCCGTGACCGTTGCCAGCGCCGTATCGGCTTGGGAGACCGCGACCGAAGGGAAGGGGTCACCATTTCGCTGACCCCAGCGGCGCTCCTTGGCTCATTGGCCCCGCCATCGCGCGGATCGCCGTCGTCGATGGCAGGGACGCGGTTGCCTGAGATCACCGCTCGACCGCGCCGCGCGCTTGCTGTCAGCTTTTTTTACAGCGCTATGGCAGCGTTTCGTTGCCGCAGCGGGTTCTTCGTGCTCGCCACAAATACCTCTGAATCAGTTGCGCCAACCCAACACCTTCTTGAGGCAGACAAAACGGCGCACCGTGTCCGCCAAACCCCGACGCCCGGCAAACCTGTCAGCATTCTTTACACGAAGGCATATTTCGTCGGATAAATATAACCTATCATCAAAGTCGAATAAAATTAAGAGACTGACTTTAAAAGATTTTTGAAAATTTTCACAAAAATGGCACATAATATGCTTATAAATTTAGGCACAAAGGCTGCTTATGCGCATGCCGGGCAGGCGCGCCGTTCGCCACCCAAGGGGAGCAGTGTTGGCGCGGCGCCAAAAATGGGTTCCGCCAGGGCCTCCCCTTGCGGCGATCTTCCACGTCTGTGCCGGCGGCAACAAGCGGTCACTACGACCCGCGAGGCCTTGGCCGTGTCCACGACAATCAATCGGCATCGGCTGCGGCACGCGCGCCCCCAACAGGGGCCACCGGATTCAATTGCACCAGCCTTGTGGTGGATTCCGGGAGACGCGAGCCAGCCGTTCTGAGCCGGTCGACGCACAGCAACCGACTCTTCATCGAGGTTGCATCCAACCCCAATACCTGGAGACCCACATGCACAAGTTTTCCGCTGTCCAAGTCGCCCGCGGAACCGTTGCCGCGGTCGCGCTGGCCGTCGCCCCCGGCGTGAGCTTCGCGTCGTTCGTAAATTCGGTTCCGGACCCGTTCATGGGCCACAGCATGACCCTTCAGGCCGATGGCGGCGCTCTGGTCGCCCTGCCCGGCGTCGGGCCCGACGGCACCACGCTGTATGCCCAAGAGTTCGTCCTCAGTGGCTTCAGCCAGACGAACTTCGTGGACGGCAAGGCCTACTACAAGGCGAACTACGAGACCGAGTACTTTGACAATGCGGGCAATCCGACTGCGCCGTTCTCTACAACTCTGGCGAGCGGCACCGCAAGCGAGCCGGACTCAGCCAAGTTCGTCGTGCAGTACATCAACAAAGATACGGGTGCTGCGCGTGGCAGCGCATTCGAGACCGGTACCTTCACGATGACGCTGATGCAGGCGAGCTTCTACGGCTTGACCGCCCTCAGTGACCCGATAGAGACGTCCCTGGCGAGTTCGACACAGGCGGACGTCGAGATCGCGAACAACCCGGAGGGCAGCGGCTACCTGATCACCTACCTCACCAGCTTCGAGATCGACGGCCAATACACCTTCAAGGATACGACGCACCAAGTGCTGGACTTGAGCGACACCAATGACGGCCGGGTACGCCCGACCGTCCCGGTTCCAGCCACCGCGCTGCTACTCCTGCCGGGCGTGCTCGGCATCGGCGCGATACGTCGCCGCCGCGGCGCAGCGGCCTGAAGCCGGCCTCGACCGCCCTGGGGCCTGCCGCCGCGCGGCGGCGGTTCCGGGGCACTGGTCGACTCGCTCCGCTGTTCGGCGGTGCGCCATGCCATTAGTCTCCGTACGCCTCTACAGGGATCGTAATCTAGATCTCGTCGCTGACCTCCTGGAGGTACTTGATCATGCCGAAGTCTGACCGCTTCACGGTTCCCGTGACCTTTCCCCGGCAGATGCGTCTTCCGGCCCTTGCGCTGCGGTTACACTGAAAGCCGTGCACCTGAAAGGCGACGGGATTGGTGCCCCCCCTTCATTGTTATTGTCCCCGTTGCGCCAATAACCTTCGCCCCGTTGAAGACGAGCCCGTCCGCATGAAATGTAATGGTCGGATAGGTCGCCACATCGAATAAGTCGTCAGACTTGAGGTGGGGCGTCCACGCCGCATCGCTCAGTATAGGTTTCCGCCGCGTTGACCTCTAGCGCGACCAGGATGGGCAGTAGCAACGCGGTCAGTTTGAAATAATAGGGGACGGACCCTGAGGTATCCCCAGTTTTCATCTCATGAGAACAGCAACTTGCGTCGAGTTTCTAGCGCCGAAATGAACATGCACGGAGGGTCGCTGTCGCTGACAAGCGACCAAACCTCTCAGGAGACCCCCCGTGCATGCACCTGCGATCCTACACCGATGCTTGGAGCCGCTGCTCGTCCCGATCCACCGTGCGCGCCTGACGGCACTGTTCGCGGCCGTGGCGGCCTGGGTGCTGGGGCCGGGGTTGACGCTGACCGACCTCGCCCGGCGCCTGCCGGGTTCCGGGGCGCTGCGCCACAAGCTCAAGCGCATCGACCGGCTGGCGGGCAACGCGCATTTGCAGCGCGAGGCGGGTGTGGTCTACGGCGCGCTATGCCGGGTGCTGCTGGCCGGCCTCACGGAGGCGGTGATCGTCGTGGACTGGTCGGACCTGAAGGCGGACCAGTCGCTGCACCTGTTGCGCGCCTCGCTGCCGGCAAGCGCGCGCTCGAAAAAGGCCAACAACGCCGCACGCAGCGCCAAGGAGCCGTGGCTGTTGGTCGCCTCCCCAACACTTGCCGCCCGCGGCGCCAAGCGGCTGGTGGGTATGTATCGACAGCGGATGCAAATCGAGGAGGCCTTTCGCGACATGAAGAGCCAGCACTTCGGCGAAGGCCTCGAGCGCAGCCGCTCGCGCAGCGCCGGGCGCTACACCTTGCTGGTGCTGATCGCCTCCTTGGCAGCGTTCGTATTGTGGCTGGTCGGCACCGCGACAACCGAGCGCAACCTCGATCAACACCCGCGTCCCGGATCGCGTAAGCGCAGCCCATACTCGCGCCCCTTTCTCGCGCGGATGCTGCTCACGCTGGAGGACTACCGTCCGCTCCTCGACGGCCTATCGG
>NZ_JAJDNQ010000066.1 GCF_022340605.1 Thiohalocapsa sp. | reverse complement strand
GCACCCGGTGCGGCCAATGATTGAGCCACGCCGCGCGCTCGGCGTTGCCGTCCTCGAGCGCAATGATCGACTGCATGTAGAGCCCGAACTGCGCGAACAGAAACACCAGCGTGAACACCCCCGCCAGCGCCGCCGCCAACGTGGCGTACAGCGGCAGCTTGTCGTCGGCCGCTACGACGTCGTACAGGCAAGCATGCGCCGGCCGGTTGCCAATGCCGACCGTTGGCACGCGCAGACGGCGTCGATCATGAGTCCGTCCCCCGTCGTGGGAGCGCCGTCCTCGGCGCGACGGGCGCCCAATCGCGGCGGGGACGCCGCTCCCACGGGGCCATGGCTCTGGATGCCGTCATGATCAACGCCTCGCAGATGTGCGATCCACCCCTAGACGGGTGCCGTGAGCAAGCCATGGCGGGATTCGGGCCAGGGCAGCGGCAGGCGCACCCGCCAGCCATCCCCCGGTGCGACATCCAGCGGCTGGCCGTCCGGACCCAGCATCTGCGCCGGCCGCACCTCGGCACTGCCGGCGGGTGTCAGCAGCTCCAGCGGCTGGTCGAGGCGGAAGCGGTTCTTCACCGCGACCTCCACCAGCCCGGTGGCGGTGTCTGGCCCCAGCACCTCGCCGACGAAGAGGCGCCGGTGGCTGCGCGAGGCGCCGTCTGCATAGTTCTGCATCTGCTCGGGCGCGTGGCGACGGTAGAAGCCCTCCGTGTAGCCGCGGTTGGCGAGGTGCTCCAGCGCGTCCAGCAGCTCGGGGCGGAAGGGCCGGCCGGCGGCGGCATCGTCGATGGCCCGCCGGTACACCCAGGTGGTGCGCGCGGTGTAGTAGTGCGACTTGGTGCGGCCCTCGATCTTGAGGCAGTCGATGCCCATGTCCGCGAGCGCCGCCACGTGCCGCACCGCGCGCAGGTCCTTGGCGTTGAGGATGTAGGTGCCCTGCTCGTCCTCGAACACCGGCATGTACTCGCCCGGCCGCTTCGCCTCCTCCGCGAGCCAGACCTCGTCCGCCGCCGGGTGGTGGGCGTCCGCCGGCGGCTCCGTATCCACATCCGCAGATGCCGCCGGCCGCGCGAGCCGGTACGCCCAGCGGCAGGCGTTGGTGCAGGTGCCCTGGTTGGCGTCGCGGTGATTGAAATAGCCGGACAACAGGCAGCGGCCGGAATAGGCGATGCAGACGGCGCCGTGCACGAAGACCTCCAGCTCCATGTCCGGACAGGCGGCGCGGATCTCGGCAATCTCGGCCAGCGACAGCTCCCGCGACAGGATCACGCGGCGGATGCCCTGCCGCTGCCAAAAGCGCACCGCCGCCGCGTTGGTGGTGTTGGCCTGCACCGACAGGTGAATCGCCAGGTCCGGCCAGCGCTCGCGCACCAGCAGAATCAGCCCCGGGTCCGCCATGATGAGCGCATCCGGCGCCAGGGCCACCACCGGCGCCATGTCGTCGAGAAAGGTTCTGAGCTTGGCGCCGTGGGGCAGCGCGTTGGCCGCGAGATAAAAGCGCCGGTCCGCGGCGTGCGCCAGAGCGATGCCGGTGGCGAGGTTGGCGAAGTCGAAGTCGTTGTTGCGCACGCGCAGGCTGTAGCGGGGCACGCCGGCGTAGACGGCGTCGGCACCATAGGCGAGCGCATAGCGCAGATTCTTGAGCGTTCCCGCCGGCGCCAGCAGCTCCGGCCCGCCGCCGGCGCCCCGCGGGCGGGGTGGCCCTGCTGAGCCCATATTGGCAGCGTCCACAGCGCTCAATGCAATTGAACGTCGAAGCGGAGCCGCTCGGTACCCCCGAGCATGGTCTTGCGCAGCACCTGCACGGGCACGGTCTCGCCGGGACGGCTGTCCATCAGCGCGATGCGGATGTCGGCATAGCCGTCGATGGCGTTGTCGCCGACGCCGACGATGCGATCGCCCTCCTCGAGTCCGGCCGCCTTGGCGCCGCTGTCGTCGCTGAAGCCCTGCACGCCGAGGCCCTTGCCCGCGGACTCGGTGTCCAGCATCACGCCCAGCAGGCCGGTGGCCGGCAACTCCACCCGCTGCGGGAACAGGATGAAGTCCGCGAGGTCCGGATCGAACGGCCGCTCGGCACCGCTCACCACCGTCGCCGCGGGCACGTCGATGCGCCGCGCGACGCGCCGCGGGATGCCCTGGCCGTAATCCACGTGGCCGGTGCCGGCCAGCACCACCAGGGTCTTGCCGGGGTGCTCGCGCAGGTAGGCGGCGGCGCGCGCGGCCATGCCCTCGTCCCAGAGCAGTTGCACGTCCAAAAAGCGCTCGAAGTCGGAATGCTTGTCCTTCGGGTGCATGGCGAACACTGCCTTCATCCGCGCCCGGTACACCTCGTCGTCACGGTCGATGTCCGCCGGGATCTGCGCGGCCTGGGCCTTGCTCAGGGATGCCATGCCGCCGACCCCCACCTGGTCGGTGATCTCCTTGGGCAGGTTCAGCGCGATGACCGGGATGCGGTGCTCGCGGGCAAAGCGCAGGATGGGCCGGTACAAGCGATAGTCGAAGCGCCAGCGATCGAAGTACTCCGTGCGCTTCAGCAACTCGGCCTCGCCGATCTCGCCCGCGACGAAGGCATCCAGCGCCGGCTGGAACGGCTGCTGAAAGAATTCCATGCCGATGGCGACGTCACGCCCACGCGCCTGCAAGCCGCGGATGATGCCGAGCTGGTTCAGGTGGTCCTCGTAGTGGTCGTGGGACTCGCCGACATAGACCACGCGCCGGTCCACGATCCGCGCGAGCAGATCGTCGAGTCCGGCGACATCGGCCGTGTCCACCACCTCGGTCCTGGTATCGAGAATCTGGTCCTGACCCGGCAACATGGCGGCCGCGGGGGGCTGTGCCGCCGCGGCCGGTGTGCTGGCCACGAGAGTCCAGGCCACGACAGCGGCGGCCAGGCATGCGATGAGGCCGCCACCGGCGACGAACGGGGTTGTGAAGATGCGCTCGATCATGACACCTGTTGCGATTGTCTGGCGGACATCGCCATTATGGGGCAACTGCGCGGGACAGGCCGCCCCACCGCTCGACCGCACGTCCCGCCCGCGACCGGACCGAACACGGAGCGCCCATGCATTCCACTGTTGAGCTCAACGCGGCGCGGACATCCGCGCCCAACGCAACTCGCTCGCCGAAACGATTCCCTCGCGCGCGGCCCCTGCTTCGTCCGCTGTCGTGGCTGCTCCTGCTCGTGCCGCTGCTGGCAACGGCGTCCACCGAGCAGCCGGTGGTGGCTCACCGCATCGACGCCGTCATCGACCCCGCCGCCGGCACCTTGCATGCCACGGACCAGCTTACCCTGCCGACCGGCGTGCAGCAGGTGACCTTCCTGCTGCACCAGGGACTGCGGCCGCGGGTCAGCAGTGGCGACGCGGTGCTGGAGCGCATCGGCCGCGAGGGTCACCTGGAGCGCTTTCGGCTCAGTGTCGAAGACGGCGAGGCGGTGACCCTCGGCTACGGCGGCCGCATCCGCCATCCGTTCGAGACGGTGCGCGAGGGCATGGGGCGGAACAGCCAGCAACTGGTGGGCACCATCAGCAACGACGGCGTCTTCCTCACCGGGTATACCGGCTGGTATCCGAACGTCCCGGGTGCGCTGAACCGCATGGCCCTGACGGTGCAGGTGCCGCCGGGCTGGCTCGCCGTCTCCCAGGGCGCGGGGCCGGAGTCGGTGGACGGCACCGAGCACCGCATCCGCTGGACCGAGGAGCACCCGCAGGACGAGCTCTATCTGAGCGCCGCCCGCTTCCGCCTGTACCGCCGGGCGACGCCGCATGGCGAGGCGCAGGCTTACCTGCGACTTCCGGACGAGGCGCTCGCCCGGCGCTACCTCGACGCCACCGCCGACTACCTCGACCGCTACAGCCGGCTCATCGGCGAGTACCCCTACGCCAAGTTCGCGCTGGTGGAAAACTTCTGGGAGACGGGCTACGGCATGCCGTCATTCACGCTGCTGGGCTCGCAGGTCATGCGCCTGCCGTTCATCGTGCACAGCTCCTACCCGCACGAGATCCTGCACAACTGGTGGGGTAACAGTGTTTACGTGGACTACGCCTCCGGCAATTGGGCGGAGGGGCTCACCGCGTATCTGTCCGATCACCTGAACCAGGCACTCGCGGGACACGGCGCCGACTACCGCCGCGACCAGCTCAAGGCGTATGCCGATTACGTGCAGCACGACGAAGACTTTCCGCTGACGGCCTTTCGCGCCCGCCACGGCAGCGCTTCCCAAGCCATCGGCTACGGCAAGATGCTGATGGTGACGCACATGTTGCGCGTCATGCTGGGCGACGACACCTTTCGCACGGGGCTCCGAACCTTCTACCGCCACAACCGCTTCCGTACCGCCGACTTCGACGACCTCCGCCTCGCCTTCGCGCTCGCCGCCAATCGCGATCTGCGCGCGTTCTTCGACGCCTGGACCAGGCGCCCCGGCGCCGCCGAGCTGAAGCTTGGGGACGTGCGCATCGAGCATGCGCCCGGAACCGGCTACACCGTCATCGGCAGCGTCTACCAGATTCAGCAGGCGCCGCCGTTCCCGATGACCGTACCGGTCGTGCTGCACACCGAGCGTGGCGATCCAAAGCGGGTGCTCGCCCGGTTCGACGGCCGCGCCGCGCGCTTCGAGGCCCGGCTCCCGCTGCCGCCGGCGCGGGTGGCGGTGGACCCAGAGTTCGACACCTTCCGCCGGCTGCTGCCGGAAGAGTCACCGGCCTCGCTGAGCAACCTGTTCGGCGCCGAGCAGGGTGTCATGGTGCTGCCGGCGCAGGCCCCGGAGGCCGACCGGCGAGCCTATCGACAGTTGGCCGACGCCTGGCGCCAAGGCCATGCCGGCTGGCAGGTCGCCTGGGACAACGAACTGAAAACGCTGCCGGACAGTGGCGCGATCTGGTTGTTCGGCTGGCGGAACGCCTTTCTCGACCAAGTCGTATCGGCGGACCAGGACTTGGACCCCGATGCCGACACCCACGGCGTGACGCTGGCGGGCAACAGACAGACGGACGCGAACGTCGCACTGGCCGTCGGCGATGCCCAGCGGCCGCTGGGGTGGGTGGCAGCGGCGACGCCCACGGCGGTGCCGGGCCTCGCCCGCAAGCTGCCGCACTACGGCAAGTACGGCTACCTGACCTTCGCCGGCGATGCGCCGGACAACCGGCTCAAGGGCCAGTGGCCGCCGGGTGACTCCGCGCTGACCCGCTGGCTGTCCGACGCGCGCCCGCGCTTGCGGATGCCGGTGCGCAGCACGCTCGTGCCACGCTGACCGCGGCGGCCGCCCGGCCGGAGTGTCGCCCTCCAGGGCGACACGGATAGGAACCGCTCAGGGTGGCGGCTACTCCGCTTCGCTGCACTACGGCCCCGTTTCAGACAATCTTGCAGGCCGCCAACCTGAGTGGGGCCGAAGCCGAGGAACCTGGTCGAAGTCTCTGCTCGTGGTCGTGGTCGTGGTCGTGGCCGAGTATCCAATCACGACAACGACAACGACAACGACAACGACGAAAGCAAAATCTGGAGAACCGCTGTACTAGGGCCCGGTGTGAATGCCCCGCATGCCGGTACCCACGCCTGTGTGCAGCGCGACGGCATACTTGACCAGCTCCGCCTGCGACTCCAGCCCCAGCTTGGACATCATGCGCCGGCGATAGGTGTCCACGGTCTTGGTGCTGATGCCCATCACCTCTGCCACTTCGCGGGCACGCTTGCCCTCCGCGAGACCCTTCAGCACCAGCCGCTCCCGGCGTGACAGGAGCCGCTTCTCCGGGCCGCTCAGAATCTCCCCGGCCTCCGGCAGCCAGCTCTGGCCTCGGGCCACGGTACGGATGGCATGTGCGAGGGTGGCGACCGATTCGTCCTTCAACACGTAGCCCTGCACGCCGGCCTCCACCATCTGCGAGACGAAGGGCCGCTCGCCCTGCGCCGACAGCGCGATGACCCGGGTGCGCGGCAGCAGCTTAACGATCCGCTGCGCGGCCTCGATGCCGTCCACCCCTGGCATGCAGACGTCCATCAGCACGATATCCGGCTTCCAAGCCTGAGCCAGGGTGATGGCCTCGCTACCGTCGCTGGCGAAAGCGACGACCCTGATGTCGGTCTCCCGCGAGAGGAGCGCGCCAAGTGACTCGCGGATCATCTTATGGTCGTCCGCGAGAACGACTGTGATGGTCATGGTGTGCCCCCTGTGGACCTGATGGTGGTAAGTCGGCCGATCAGGTGACTTATATCCCTATACCCCCATCAATCGTCAATGGCGCTCATCGGCTCTCTGAACGGCATTACGCAATTTGTCTAGTAATCGCAGCCGCCGCCGTACGGCCGCGACACCAGGCGGCAGCCGCTCCGCGTGCGCCAGCGCGCGCCGGAGATCTTTGGCCCGGTGCTCGAAATGCTTGGCCAGGGCCTCGCGGGCCGCGGCATCGCCGCCGTCCGCGAGCTGCTCCCAGAGTGCCAGCGCGGAGGGCCAGTCGCCGGCGCGGGCATGCAGCCGCGCCAGCAGATGACGGGCGCCGGCGTCCAGGCCGTCGGCTGCCGTGCCGGCCAGCAGCGCGCGGGCACCGTCGGCATCGCCCGCCGCGAGGCGCCAGCGGGCAACGCGCAGCGGGTCCGCGCCAAATGCGCCCGGTGCGCGATGCGCCGCGGCCAGCACCGCCGGCAGCGCGGCGACGGATGCCAGGTCCATCCGGTTGTGCGCCAGCACCGCGCCAAGCCTGCGCCCGTCGCCGCGGCGCAGCCAGTCGAGCCAGGCCGCCGGTGCCTCGGCACCGGGCAGGTCACCAGTGCGCGCGCGGCCCAGCAGCCGCTGCTCGACACCGGCGAGCCGGCAGTCCGGCCAGCGGGTGGCGAAGGCGCGCCGCACCGAGTGCAGCAGGTCGAGATGGCCGACGCCGTCCGTCGGGTCCGGCAGTCGCGCCAGCCGCAGCCGGGCGGCGAGCAGCGGCAGGTCGAAGGTCTTGCCGTTGTAGCTCAGCAGCAGCGCGGCGCCGGCAAGCTCCGCGGTCACGCGCTCCAGAAAGGCCCGCTCGGCGTCGAGGCGCGTCAGCAGGAATTGGGTGATTTCCAGGTGCGCCGCCCGCCATCGCGCGAGCCCCACCACGAACACCCAGGTGCCGGTGCCGCCGGCGAGGCCGCTGGTCTCGGTGTCCAGGGCGATCCAGCCGGCCGGGTCCGCCGGGGCATCCGGCAGCAGCAGTTGCACCGCGGCCGCGTCCGGCCACAGCGCGCAATGGCCGTGCGGCACCGCCAGCGGCTGGCGCCGGCGCAGGCGCAGCACGCCGGGGGCGAGCTGCTCGGCGCCCAGGTGTGTGGCGAGTGCCGCCTCGTCGGGCATAGCGCCCGACGCGTCCGCTGGCGACGCAGCCCGCGCGTGCGGACGGGCGGACTCGCCAGCCGCTGGTGCGGCACCGCCGCGCGCGGCACCGAGCCGGCGCAGCCGCTCCGCCAGCGTGGGCTGTTCAGGCGAGGCTGGCCCACCCGCAGCGGGTGCCGCCGGCGGCTCGCCCCGCACCCGCCGCAATCGCTCGCGCAGGCTGCTCATTCGTCCGCGGTCTGCTGCGATGGGCGCGACAGCGTGCCGGTACCCGGACCGGGCAGCGCCTCGCCGCGGTCCTCGGCCCCCGGCGCCCGGCCCTCCAGCAGGCCAAGCACCGCCAGCGCCAGATGCTTGGGCGTCTGCACACGCTGCTCGTCCCCCGGCAGGATGGGCCCGATGCAGGCCGGGCAGCCAGCGCGGCAGGCGCATCCCTGCACCAGCGCCCGTGCGTCCGCCAGCAGCGCCCGCGCCGCGTCGAACAGCGGCGCGGACAGGCCGACGCCGCCCGGGTAGTTGTCGTAGAGGAAGAGCGTGGGCTCGAAGCGGCCGGCGAGGCACGCGCCGTCGAGTTGCTCGTTGTCCGGCCCGCGCAGTTGGCCGCGGCCGTCGGCGCCGACCACGGCGAACCAGCGCCCCTGCCCGTCGCCGACGGCGCGGCCGAGGTCGCCGAGCTCCGCCATGGCCCGCAGCGCCGCCACGTGGTGCAGGGCGTAGGCGGCGCCGAGGAAGCCCTCGACGGCCCGCTCGCGGCCGCCGAAGGTCTCGGCGATGGCCGCCTCCAGCGCCCGCGGGTGGACCTGCCACCAGACCGCGGTGGTGTGCATCTCCTGGTCCGGCAGGTCGATGTTGCCGTAGCCGATGTTGTCGTGGCTGTAGTAGCGGATCTTCTTGTAGCCGGGGTAGCGACGCACCAGGTGCACCTCGCCATGCGCCGCGGCGGCCTGCCCGGCGGCCCCGTCCGCATTGGTGATGCGGTCGAATTCGGCCAGGATCTTGAGCTTGGTATAGTCGATGGCGTCGGTGTAGTAGTCCGCGCGGGTTTTGGTGACGAAGGCCTTGCGGCCGGTCCAGTCGAGGCGCTCCACCTGGTAGGGCTGGGACTGGACCATGTAGATGGCGCCCTCGTACACCGTGCCCGGCGCGCCGGTGTAGTCCACCTCGGCGATGATGGTCTGCTTGCCGCCACTGGTGTCGATGACGACGAAGTTGCCTTCCGCCACCGAGCGCAGCGACACGGCGTTGGCCGGGTAGCTGTCGGCGATCCAGTACCACTGCCCGCCCTGGCGCTGCAGCAGGCCCTCGTCGCGCAGGTAGGCGAGCATCTCGGCCAGGTCCTCGGCGCAGTCGCCGAAGGCCTCGCCGTCGCGGAACGGCAGCTCGAACGCGGCGCAGCGCACGTGGTCCATCAGGATCAGGAGCTGGTCCGGGTGGATGCGCGCGTGCTCCGGCGACCTCCCCAAGAAGAACTCCGGGTGCCGCACCATGTACTGATCCAGCGGGTCGCTGGTGGCCACCAGCACGCCGAGGCTGGGGCGATTGCGCCGCCCGGCGCGGCCGAGGCGCTGCCAGGTGGCGGCGATGGTGCCCGGGTAGCCGTTCAGCACCGCCACGTCCAGCGCGCCGATGTCCACGCCCAGTTCCAGCGCCGAGGTGCTCACCACGCAGTCCACCCGCCCCGCGCGCAGTGCCTGCTCGCCGCTGCGCCGCTCGCTCGGCAGGTAGCCGCCGCGGTAGGCGAGCACTCGCGGCGGGCGGCGCGGGTCGCGGTCAAAGACGTCCTTCAGGTACTTGGTGATGACCTCCACCATCAACCGCGAGCGGGCGAAGACGATGTTCTTGAGCCCTTGCCTGGTGGCCGCGCGCGCGATGCGGGTGGTCTGGGAGCGAGCCGACGCGCGGATGCCGAGATCCGGGTCGATGACCGGCGGGTTCCATAGCAGCAGGTGCCGCTCGCCACGGGGCGCCCCGCTGTCGGTGACGGCCCGGACCTCGGCGCCGATGAGCCGGCCGGCCAGCGCCGCCGGATTGGCGATGGTGGCCGACGCGAAGATGAAGCGCGGGCTGGCCCCATAGAAGCGGCAAATGCGCTGAAGCCGCCGGAAGACATTGGCCACATGGCTGCCGAACACACCGCGGTAGCTGTGCAGCTCGTCCACGACGACGTACTCCAGCGACTCGAAGAACTGCGCCCATTTGGTGTGGTGCGGCAGGATCGCCTGGTGCAGCATGTCCGGGTTCGACAGCACGATGTCGCCGCGGGTGCGCACCGCCTTGCGGGCGTCGCCGGGGGTGTCGCCGTCGAAGGTGAAGGCTTTGATGCCTAGCGTGCCCCGGTCGCGCTGATCGGGATCGGGATCGATATTCGCGCCGCGCGCCTTGGCTCCGTGAGGAGTATTCGAACCCGGTGGCAACTTCGATAGCGATTTTGATGGTGCCGCGGCGCTCGCACCGCCCACCAACGCCTGATTCAGCTCCGCTAGCTCCGCCACCTGATCCTGCGCCAGCGCCTTGGTGGGGAACAGATACAGCGCCTTCGCCCCACGGCTCAGCACCGCGTCCAGCACCGGGAGGTTGTAGCAGAGCGTCTTGCCCGACGCCGTCGGCGTCGCCACCACCAGGTGCTCGCCCCGCTGGGCCAGGTCCCAGGCGGCGCGCTGGTGGGCGTAGAGCCGCGTCAGCCCGCGGGCCGCCAGCGCCGCGCGCAGCCGCGGGTGCAGCGCTTCCGGCAGCTCCGCGAAGCGTGCGGGCTGCGCCGGCATGGTCAGCTCGCCGGTGATGCGGGCGGCGTACTTGCGCTTCAGGCCGCCGAGGAGGCGCCTGACGTGGTCGTCATTCGGGTTGGGCGCGCGCTGCGCCGGCGTGGCTATTGCGGATGATTGCTCGGTAGGCCGCAGCTGCGGCGGTAGGGTCAGACTGGCGGGCATCTGCGGGCTCCGGCTCGGGTTTGCCGGAGCCTAGCCGCTGGGGTGGCTCAATCCGTGAGCCCGCGGAGCGCGCCCTTTGTTTCAGCGCGCAGCTCAACCGCACCGTGGCCGATGCGCGGGGTGCGCTCTTCGTGAGAGCGCCACTGCTGTTTGTGGCGCGATTGCGCCGGGTAGCAGTGGTGGCAACAGGACCTAGTCCATCCGCGTAAAGATGCCGAGGCCCTTCTTGCTACAGCCATCCACGTGTCCCTCGGGAGGGCGACATTCCCGGGCGGCGACGGCCGGAGCGCTGGCCGGAGCGCTGGCCGGAGTGTCGCCCTCCAGGGCGACACCGATGAAGTTTCTTCACCGCCCCCGGGGGCCTCGACATGCGTGCGCTCACGCGCTACTCCTCCACGCGCTCGACGCGCGTCTTCAGCTTGTCCACCAGGGCCAGCAGCGCGGCCTCGTCCATGCTGGCCGGGTCGAAGCCGTCCACCTCGACGCTGCGCTCTCCGTCCGTCACCTTGATGCGCAGAGGCCGGTTGCGCAGCGTCCACTCCTTGAGGAACACCACCAGCGCGGGCACCGTCGCCGGCAGCACCGCCAGCAGCAGCGCGCCGGCGGTGATCAGCTCGCCGGACTTGGTGCCAGGTGCGGCGGGGCCGGCCGTGACCGGCTCGATGCGCTCGGCGAGCGCCGCGTCGGTGAGCTCGCGATTCAGCGAGGCGCCGGCGGCGAGCAAGGTCTCGTCGTCGGCCATGGTGGGGTCGGCAAGGATCTGGAGGGTCAGCGGGGCAGTTGGGTTGGACATCTATGGCTCCCGGGCTTGGGCGGTGAAGAATCTCTTGCCGGCCTCGATGATGATTCGGCTCGGCGTCGCGTCCTATCTTTGGTCGGGCCAACGTGAGGGGGTCCGACGTGGCCGTTGCGGATCTGGCGCACGCCGGCCCCGGCGATCTGGTCGTGGCCGACCGCAACTACCCGTCCTTTGGCATGCTCGCCGAGCTGAGCCGGCGCGGGATCGACTTCGCCATCCGCTGCTCCAACCGCTCGTTTCGCCAAGCGCGCGCGATGCGCCGCGGCGCGGGACCCGATAGCCAGATCGTTGAGCTCAGGTCCGCCGACGGCAAGGTCGGCGCCACCCGCGAGGCCGGCCTGCCGACCCGACTGCGGGTGCGCTTCGTGCGCGTGCGCCTGGGCACCGGCGAGTACGAGGTGCTGGTCACTTCGCTGCTCGAAGACCATCGGCGAGCGCCTGACCGCCTTGTTCTTGACCAACCCCACGTCGTACCGCGCGGGTCGCAATCCCCCGCGCAAAAGCACCTCCGCCCGCGGCCTGCTCGACTATCACCGCCGGCGCCGGAAGCATTGCTATTGAACACATTTTGGCTAAATTCAATGGCAGTGACGCTCCAGCGTGGGAGCAAGCGGCGACGCTCCAGCGTCGCGTCGTCGGCGCGGCGGCACCACGCACCGCTGGAGCGGTGCGACTACACTCCCACGCTGGAGCGTGGGAGCGAGGTGAGCAACGCGATCATCAGCGGGTTACGGGCGCCCATCGTCGGGTTACGCTGCGCTAACCCGACTACGGGCTGCGTTGCGCCAAGTCCGAGCCGGCAGGATGCCGGCGCTCCCGGGGGCCAGCAGGATGCCGGCGCTCCCAGAGGGCCCGCAGGATGCCGGCGCTGCCGCCGGCGGGCTGGCCGCGGTGCCGGCGCGGCAGGCGTATTCCCACTCTACCTCGCTGGGCAGCCGGTAGGGCTGGCCGGTCTGTAGCGCGAGCCACTGGCAGTAGGCGATGGCGTCGTCCCACCTGACGTTGATCACCGGGCGCTTGCCGCGGCCCCAGCCCTTGTCATCCGGCTTGTCCGTGGCGGTTGCCGCGCAGAAGCGGTCGTACTCGTCGAAGGTGACGGGAGAGCGGCCGATGGCGAAGGGAGAGCTGATCCGGACCTCGTGCTGCGGCTTTTCGCGTTCGAAGGCCATGCCGTCGCTGTCCGGCGAGCCCATCAGGAAGCGGCCGGGCGGGAGCCAGAGCATTTCCGGGCCTTCTCCGCCATCCTTCAGCGTGTCGAGGAAGGCGGTGAGGGGCTTCGCCGCTCGCGCGGCCAGGGCGAGCTCGATCTCCCGGTAGACGAAGCGGTCGCGCTCCTGCATCTGCCGTTCAGCGAGCACGGTGCGGATGGCCTCACGCGTCGCCGCATCGCAGGCGGGATCATCGAGCCGGCGCGCCAGCTCACGGACGGCGCCCTCGCGGACGTAGAGCTTGCCGGACGCCAGGTCCGCCAGCAGGTCCGCGGGCAGCAATCGTTCCGGCGTCCGCCGCCAGGCAGCACGAGGTCGTCGCGCCCGGCCTCGGCGAACAGGCATTCAATCGCGCCCTCGACGCTGCCGCGGTCGGCGTTCAGCAGGGGCTTGACGCTGTCGAAGCCGCCGATGGCGGGGTCTTCGAGCACCGCGGCGAGGTCGCGCACGTCGTCGGCCGGCACCACCAGCGGGGCGAGCCGGGCGTCCTGGTAGGCGTCGTTGCCGATGAGCAGGGCGGTCTTGTGGGCGGACATCCTTAGGGGTGGCTTCTCCGAGCGGGCTCATTCTGCAGACGGACGGCTATTGGCCGAGGATTCTAAGCGATTCACCGGGCGGTGCGGGCGGTCCGAGAAGTGCCGGCTACACGATCGGTGTCATGTCCGCCGCCGTTGAAAATGTGTGCGCTGTGGCGCGGTGGGAGCGCCACTGGTGTTTGTGGCGCGACGGTGAGCGGGTGGCGGTGGGCTGCGAAGTTTGCGGTGCTGACTTGGGTGGCCGGCCTCGGCGCCGGTCGCGGCACCGAGAGTGCCGCTCCCATGGGTTGCCGGGGCCGACTCGAAGTCGGCGCCCCCAGGGGATGTGGGCGACCCCCGGGGGGCGCGGCCTCGGGGTCAATGGACGGTCACCTGCACCTTGCGGCGGTGGTCGGCGGACTTGGGCAGCTCGACGCGCAGGACGCCGTTGCGGTAGGTGGCGTCGGCCCGGGTGGTGTCGACGGGGCCGGGCAGCGGCACGACGCGCTGAAAGCTGCCGTAGGCGCACTCGGTGACTTGCCAGCGGCCCTCGCTACGCTCGCTGGCCATGTGCTTCTCGCCGCTGACGACGAGGAAGTCATCCTGGACCTCGAGCCGGATGTCGTCCTTGCTCATGCCCGGCGCCTCGACGCGCACCACCACGTGGTCATCGTCCTCGAAGACCTCGGCGGCGAGCAGGCCCCAGCCAGTGCTGCGCTCGGCGAGCTCGCGGGCCTCGTCGGCGTTGTTGCCGCGGCCGACCTTGAAGCGGGTCATGGCGCCGGAGGCGTTTCGAGAGAGCTGGTCCCAGCCTTCCACGACCCGATCCCAGGCCTGGCTCAGGCCTTCGCGAATCTGTTGCAGTGTCGACATGCTCGATACCTCCTCTTGCGCTCGGCACCAGCGCGCGGGCAGCGCCGCGCGCGGTGCCGCTGTTGGTCATTTGCAAGGGCGACGCGAAGGGGCAAGGGCCAAGGGCCGAGCGCCAAGGCCCCGCGCCCTTAGGTCGCGGCTCCAAGGCAACCCGCCCTCCTAGCCCCTAGCCCCTTCTTTCTAGGAAGCCTTCACCTCGATCCGCCGCGGCCGCATCTCCGGATGCTTCGGGATGCGCAGGGTCAGGACGCCATCCTTGAGCCGCGCCTCGATCTTGTCCGGCTCCAGCTCGTTGCTCAGCGTGAAGCTGCGGCTGAAGCGGGTGGTGCGCACGTCGGCATACAGCGCCTCGGCGCCTTTCGGCAGCTCGATCTGGGCATCGCCCTCGATCTGCAGGGTGTTGGCATCCACGTGCACGTGCAGCCGCTCCTTCGCGACGCCGGGCATGTCCGCCATCAGCGTGATGCCCTCGGCGTCTTCGAGGATGTCTACCGGCGGGCGCAGGGCGGTCGTCTCACGGCGCGCCGCGACCTCGGGCGTGTCGGTGCCGGCCTGGGCGTTCTCGACTTGGGTGTTCATGTCGTTCCTCCGAAGCGGTGTGGGTGACTGGCCGGATCTCAGCTCACGGTGATGCGCCGCGGTTGCGACGCCTCGCGCCGCTGCAAGACCACGTGCAGGATGCCGTCGCGATAGCTTGCATCGACGCGCTCGGGGTCGACGTCCTCGGGCAGCGTCAGCGCCCGGCGGAACTCGCCACTGTAGCGCTCGGTGCGGTACCAGCCGCTCTCATCACCGCGGTCGATCTGGCGCTGGCCGGCGATGGTGAGCAGGTTCTGCTGGATGGAGATATCCAGCTCATTGGGGTCCAGCCCCGGCGCGAACAGGTAGACGTCCACCCGCTCGGGGGTGGCGCCGATGTTGATGGGCGGCCAACCGCCGAGGCCCGGGGAGCGCAGCTGCGCCGTGTAAGGCCAACGGCCGAAGGACTCGTCCAGCTCGCGCTGGAGTCGGTTGAGATCATCGAACAGGCTGCCTTGCAGACCAGTGAAGGTGCCGAACATCGCTCTTGCTCCTGTGCGTGGATTGCACGCAGTCTTAGGTTGCTCGATGTGGCGCGACGGGAACCGCCGATTCAGACCTCCGGCGTGTGGCGCGAGGCCGGCGCCGCCATGGCACCCGCCCCTCGGGCGGCAACCCGGCTGGCACGCTGGCACCGTCGCTAGCACCGGAGGACAGCAGCACCGCCGCTGTCACACTGCTTTAGCACTCTAATCGGGAGAGTGCTAACTCAATTTTTGTCCTTTTCCGCACCAAGTCAAGGGGCCCTTTCCGCAATCCAAACAAGGGTCTGCAGCCGCCCACGACGGCCGGTCCGCGGCGCCGACGAACATCGGGGACCACACGGCTTGCGGCGATGCGCAAGCTGGCAGCGGCTCCGCTGGCTGGCGACAATGCGCACGGTTGCCGCGGATGCCATCGCGCCGGCGCCGGATCGTGCCCGCCACCAACGCCACCGGGGAGCCAGCCCATGGACCTGCCGCGTCTGATCAGACAGCGCCTCGACGCCCAACTCGCACCGCTCGCCGAACGCGCCGCGGCCGCGGGTATCACGGGCGACCGACTGCAATGGGGCATGCTCGGCCTCGCCGCCGGGGTCGGTGGGCTGCTGCTGGCGACGCCGGTGCTGCTGCCGGGCGGGTACGGCGTGCTGCTCCTGTTGCCAATGGCGTTGGCGGTGCGCGCGGCCGCGCTGGCCGTCGCGGACCTGCTGGCGCGCGATCACCCCGACCTGCCGCCGCGCGATCCCGCCGCGCGTGAGGTCACGGACGCCGGCGCAGAGGTGCTGCTCTACCTGCCGCTGGCGGCCTATCCCGGCGTGGCGGCGGCACCGGTGGTGCTGCTCGTGGTGCTGGGGCTGCTGGCGGAGATCGCCGGCCTGGCGCCGTTGCTGCGCGGCGGCGAGCGCCGCCGGGACGGCCCCATGGGCATGCACGATCGCGCGATCGTCTTCGCCATCGCCGGGCTGATCCTCGCCCTGGACCCGCGCGGCGCCGCCTGGCTGACCTGGCTGCTGCTCCCCGCCACGGCACTGGCAGTGGTGACCCTCGTGGCCCGAATGCGCCGGGCGGATGCCACCGGCGACTGACGGCACGGACTTGTACGCATGCCATGCGCTTGTCGCGCGTCTGCGGCTATTGCCGCGCCGGTGCTCGGGTTAGACTGCACGGCCGTTTGAGTGCGTACGTCCAGCAGCCCATCAGCGGAAGGACGTGCCGATGATCCGTAGAAACATCCCCCTGGTGCTCGCGCCACCGCGGCCAGGTATCCCGCAGAACCACTTGGAGTCAGGAGAAGCCCCCGGATGCAGCCGCACCGCCTCGTGTTGGGCGCAGCCCTGTGCCTCGGCCTTGCCACCGTTGCCGCCCACGCCGCCGCCGCAACGGCGCAGACGTGCGAATTCACCGATGCCGAGCGAAAGACCGCCGAGATCACCCTGACCACGGTGCAGGCGGCCATGCCGGGCCTGATCGAGCGCTACGGTCTGCCCGGCGCGTCGGTGGCCCTGATCGCCGACGGCCATGTGCGCTGGACCGCCGGCTACGGCTGGGCGATACCGGCCAAGCGCATCCCCTTCTCGCCGGATACCGTGTTCCAGGTGGGGTCAATGACCGCTCCCCTCACTGCCTGGGCGGTGCTGGACCTGGTGCAGCGCGGCAGGATCGATCTCGACAAGCCGGTGAGCAAGTACCTGCGGGGGCGAGATCTGCCCGAGTCGCCCTTCGACGCGGACGCCGTCACACCGCGCCGGGTGCTGAGCAACACCGCCGGGCTGTCCATTAAGCGCTACGGTGGCTTCGGGCCGAAGCAGAAACTCCAGACCCTCGATCAGTCCCTGCGCGGGGCGCTCGACGCCGGCGGCCAGCCGCTGGTCATCGCCGCCCCGCCCGGCAGCGGCTTCGCCTACTCCGCCGGCGGCTTTGCGCTGGCGGAGCTGATGGTGCGCCAGACCGGCAACGAGCAGTTCGGCAAGTTCGTCGACCGGCAGATCCTGCGGCGCCTGGACATGTTCCGCACGAGCCTGCCGGACCGCCCGGACCAGGCGCCGCCACTGGCGGTCACCTACAACGACGCCGGCAAGCCGGCCCCGGCGCGCGCCTTCGCGGCCCTCGGCGCCGCCGGACTCCAGACCACGGCGGCAGACTATGCCCGTTTCGTCGCGGCACTGATGCCGGGCCCCTGCGGCGAGCCGCTGGGCCGGAAGGTCATCAAGGCCGACCTCGTGAAGCAGGCCGTAGAGCCGCAGCCCGACAGCGACAACGAGCTGCTGTTCGCGGGGTCGAAGTACGGCCTCGGGATGGCCATCAAGACCCTGCCGGGCAGTGGCCACACCCTCCTGTACCAGCCCGGTGACAACCCGCCCAACTGGCACGGACTGTTCGCCGCGGTGCCGGAGCGCCAGTCCGGCATGGTGGTACTCACCAGCGCCGCCGGCGGCCGCGACATGCGCATAGCGCTGCTGTGCACCTGGCTAGGCGGCCTCGGCGAGGAGTTGCCGGGGGAGTGCGCGGGGAAGAACTAGTACAGCAGCGTGAATATTCCGAGACCGGTCTCTGGCCGATCCCTTGCAGTGTCGCCCTGGAGGGCGACACGGATTGGCGTTGCGAGCGGTCTCGGCACTTCCGTACCAGCGGACCAGCCGCCGCGGCAGCCGCCACATCCGTCACTGACGGTCAGGAGCCGCAGGACGCCCAGCGGCGAGGCGCTCGTCCAGCAACTCCTCCACCGCTCGCAGAAAGCCCACCAGGTGGTAGAGATCCGCGGTGCGGGCGGTCTTGTACAGGGTCTGCTCGCGCTTGCCGAGCCTGCCCGCAATGGCCGCCATTGGCTCGCCGGCAAGGAGCCCCGCCGCCAGTGGCAACCAGCTGCCACGAGAGCCGTGCAGGCGGCCGAAGGCGAACGCGAGGCCATGGAACGGTTTAAATTTTAAGAATTCTACGAAATTGGTTGAGCGGGCTGCGGATGGTCCGCCGGATGACTCGGGTCCCGGATGCGCGACACCGCGGAGCGGTGTCGCGAGACAGTGGCGAAATCTCAAGGCTTAAACGCTGCACGTCACCTGCCAGGTGCGCGCCGCTGCGGCCGCTCTTTCGAGGATGATGCCAGGCTCGGCGTGTCCTCGAGCCGGCGCTCCGCCTGCGCGCGCAGTTCGATGACTTGACGCCTGCACGCCGCCTGCCATGATGACCGGCTATGCCGATGCGCCCGCGTCGGCTCCCCACCAGCCCCCAGCAGCGCCCCACCCCACCCATGTCCGACCCGGCCGACCGCATCCGCCTGCGCGGGGTGCGGCAGAACAACCTGAAGAACCTGGACCTGGATCTGCCCCTCGGGGAGCTGATCGTCGTGACGGGCGTGTCCGGCTCCGGCAAGTCGTCGCTCGCCTTCGATACCGTCTATGCGGAGGGCCAGCGGCGCTACGTGGAGACCTTCTCACCCTACGCGCGGCAGTTTCTGGACCGCATGGACCGGCCGCGGGCCGATCGCATCGACGGCATCCCGCCGGCGATTGCCATCGACCAGACCAACCCGGTGCGCACCTCCCGCTCCACCGTGGGCACGATGACGGAGCTGAACGACCACCTGAAGCTGCTGTTCGCCCGCGCGGCGCCGCTGTTCTGCCGCGGCTGCGGGCGCGAGGTGCGGCGCGACACGCCGGAGAGCATCTGGGGCGCGCTGCGGCATCGCAGCGGTCAGGATCACGCCGACGCCACCGACCGGCCGGCGCCCGTGCGTGCGCTGATCTGCTTCGACGTGCCGGTGCCAGCGTCCATGTCGACCGAGCAGTTGAAGGAGCTCCTCGGGCAGCAGGGCTACATCCGGTTTCTCGCGGAAACGGACGAGCGCCTGGAGGTCATCCAGGATCGGCTCAAGCTGGATGCGGACAACCAGAGCCGCGCGGTGGAGGCCCTGGCCGCCGCGCTGGAGCACGGCCACGGGCGGCTGCGGGTGTATCCGCTGGACGCCGAGCGCAAGCCCGGCGAGCCGTGGCGCTTCTCGGCGGACCTGCACTGCCCGGACTGCGACATCCACTACCGCGATCCGCAGCCGGCGCTGTTCTCGTTCAACTCGCCGCTCGGGGCCTGCGACACCTGCCGCGGCTTCGGGCGGGTGATCGGCATCGACTGGTCGCTGGTGGTGCCGGACGAGTCGAAGAGCCTGCTCGCGGGCGCCATCAAGCCCATCCAGTCCGACAGTTACTCGGAGGTGCAGGAGGACCTGATCGGCTTCGCCCACCGCCGCGGCATCCCCACCGACGTGCCCTGGCGCGATCTCTCGGACGCCGACCGGCACTGGGTGCTGGAGGGCGAGGGCGAGTGGGAGGACCAGGTCTGGTACGGCATCCGCCGCTTCTTCGGCTGGCTGGAAGGGCGCGCCTACAAGATGCACGTGCGGGTGCTGCTGTCCCGCTACCGCAGCTACGACACCTGCCCCGCCTGCAACGGCGCCCGGCTGAAAGACGCCGCGCTGGACTTCCGCGTCGGCGACCATGCGCTGGCGGATGCCGCGCTGCCCCGTGGCGAGCGCTTCCGGCACGCGCGCGTGAGCATGCCCGAGACCGCCTGGTTCGGCCTGCCGGGGCTCAATGTGCACGACCTCCTGTGCCTGCCCATCGAGCGCTGCCGGGCCTTCTTCGACGACCTGGCATTGCCCGGCGCCATGGACCAGGCGATGGAGCTGCTGCTCGCCAACATCCGCTCGCGGCTCAGGTACCTGACCGAGGTCGGGCTCGGCTATCTGACCCTGGACCGCCAGTCCCGCACCCTGTCCGGCGGCGAGGTGCAGCGCATCAATCTCACCACGGCGCTCGGCACCTCGTTGGTGAACACCCTGTTCGTGCTGGATGAGCCCAGCATCGGCCTGCACCCGCGCGACATGGACCGGGTGGTGGCGATCCTCCAGCGGCTGCGCGACCAGGGCAACACCCTGCTGGTGGTGGAGCACGACCCGCAGGTGATGCGCGCGGCGGACCGCATCATCGACATCGGCCCCGGCCCCGGCGAGCGCGGCGGCGAGTTGGTGTTCCAGGGCACGCCGGCGGCGCTCCTGACGTGCGAGGGCTCGCTCACGGGCGACTACCTGGCCGGGCGCCGGCACGTGGAGCCACCCCGGGAGCCAAAGCCGCCGGCCGACGGCACGCCGGCCATCGCCATCCGTGGCGCACGCGAGCACAACCTGCGCGGCATCGATCTGGACATTCCGCTCGGGCGGCTGGTGGTGGTGACCGGCGTGTCCGGCTCCGGCAAGTCCACGCTGGTGCAGGAGGTGCTGTTCCACCACCTGGCGAAGGCAAAGGGCCACCCGGAGGGTGCGCTCGGCGATTGCGACGCGGTGCGGGGCGCGGACATCATCAATGACGTGCTGATGCTGGACCAGTCGCCCATCGGCCGCACCTCGCGCTCCAACCCGGCGAGCTTCGTCGGCGCGCTGGACCCGATCCGCAAGCTCTTCGCCGCGACGCCGCTGGCCAAGGAGCGCGGCTACAAGGCCGGGCACTTCAGTTTTAACTCGGGCCCGGGGCGCTGCCCCACCTGCGCCGGCTCCGGCTTCGAGCACGTGGAGATGCAGTTCCTGTCCGACGTGTATCTGCGTTGCCCGGACTGCAACGGGCGGCGCTACAAGTCCTCGCTGCTGGAGGTGCGGCTGAACGGGTTAGAGGCAGGGGGCGGTGGGCGGTGCGCGGAGCGGACGCTGCGAGATGGCCTCAACATCGCCGCGGTGCTGGAGCTGACCGTGGCCGAGGCGCTGGCGGCCTTCGCCGAGCATGCGGACGTCACCCGCGCCTTGAAGCCGCTGGCCGACGTGGGCCTGGACTATGTGCGCCTCGGCCAGCCGGTGCCGACCCTGTCCGGCGGCGAGGCGCAGCGCCTGAAGCTCGCCGGGCACCTGGCCAAGTCGCTCAAGAAGCGTCGCGGCGCCGGGCTGCTGTTCCTGCTGGACGAGCCGACCACGGGCCTGCACTTCGACGACATTGCCACCCTGCTCCGCGCCTTCCGCCGGCTCATCGATGCCGGCCACTCGCTGGTGGTGATCGAGCACAACCTGGACCTGATCCGCGCCGCAGACTGGCTCATCGATCTCGGACCCGAGGGCGGCGACGGCGGTGGCGCGGTGGTTTGCACCGGGACACCTGAGCAAGTCGCCCAGCACGCGACCAGCCATACCGGGCGCGCGCTACGAGCGGAGGCGGCGCTCGCCGAGACGCCTGCGCAAGGCGCGCCGGGCGACAGGACCGAGGGCCAAGAGTCAGGGACCTTGGCTGGCGTCGCGGAAGCGCCGGCCGGCTACGTGGTCGCCACTAACGGTGGTTTCTCGCCCCTCGCCTCCAGCCCCTCCATCCTCATTCGTCATGCGCGCGAGCACAACCTGAAGGACCTGAGCCTGTCCATCCCGCGGGAGCGCTTCGTGGTCATCACCGGCGTGTCCGGCAGCGGCAAGAGCACGCTCGCCTTCGACATCCTGTTCGCCGAGGGACAGCGGCGCTACCTGGAGTCGCTGAACGCCTATGCGCGGCAGTTCGTGCAGCCGGCGGCGCGCGCCGACGTGGACGCCGTGTTCGGCATCCCGCCCACCGTCGCCATCGAGCAGCGCACCAGCCGCGGCGGGCGCAAGAGTACCGTCGGCACCCTCACCGAGATCCACCATTTCCTGCGGCTGTTGTATGTCAAGCTCGGGGTGCAGCACTGCCCGGACTGCGACCTGCCCATCGCCGCGCAGCCGCGCGCGGCCATCCTGGAGCGCCTGCGCGACGAGCACGCCGGCCGAACGGTCACGCTGCTGGCGCCGCTGGTGATCGCCCGCAAGGGCATCTACAACGACCTCGCCGCATGGGCAGCCCGCAACGGCCACACCCTGCTGTGGGTGGACGGCGAACCGGCACCGACCCAGCCCTGGCCCGAGCTCGACCGCTTCCGCGAGCACGACATCGACCTCCCCGTCGCCGAGCTGGACCCGGGCAACCTGCCCGCGGCGGAGCTTGCCGCACTGCTGGACCAGGCGCTGGACCTGGGCAAGGGCATGGTGCGGGTGCTGCCGGCGGCCGACGAGGCGCCGACCAGCAACTATTCCACCAGCCGCACCTGCCCCGGCTGCGGCAAGGCCTTCGAAGAGCCGGACCCGCGGCTGTTCTCCTACAACTCCAAGCACGGCTGGTGCACGACCTGCTTCGGCACCGGCGCCGAGCTGGCGGGCTTCGACGCGGAGCAGACCGGCGAAGAAGGAAACTGGCTGGAGGGCGCGGGGCTGACAGAGGACGAGGCCGGCGCCTGCCCTAGCTGTCACGGCGCCCGCCTCAACCCCGAGGCACTGGCGGTGCGCTTCAAGGACCAGAACATCGCTGAGCTCTCGGCACTGACGGTGACGGCCGCCGCGGACTGGCTACGCGCGCTGCGGCTCGACGCGCGGGAGGCGGCCATCGGTGCCGACGTCGCCGCCGAGGTGCGCGCCAGACTCGGCTTTCTGGAGCAGGTGGGGCTCGGCTATCTGACCCTGGACCGCGCGGCGCCGACGCTCTCCGGCGGCGAGGCGCAGCGCATCCGCCTCGCCGCCCAGCTCGGCTCGAGCCTGCGCGGCGTCTGCTACGTGCTGGACGAGCCGAGCATCGGCCTGCACCACCGCGACAACGCGCGGCTCATCGACACCCTGGAAGGGCTGCGCCGGCGCGGCAACAGCGTCATCGTCGTCGAGCACGACGAGGAGACCATGCGCCGCGCGGACGAGATCATCGATCTGGGCCCAGGGGCCGGGCGCCAGGGCGGTGGGCTGGTGGCACGCGGCAGCGCCGCCGACCTGGCGGCCGAGCCCGCATCGGTCACCGGCCGCTTCCTGGCGCGCCCGCCGCAACCGCCGGCGCAGGCGCCGCGCGACTGCCCGGCAGTACCGTCCAAGCGGCTTGTGATTCGCGGCGCCCGCCTGAACAACCTCAAGGACTTGGAGGTCTCGATCCCGCTGGCGCGCCTCGTGTGCGTCACCGGCGTCTCCGGCTCCGGCAAGTCCACGCTGGTGCGGGACGTGCTGGCGCGCTCGGTACACGGCCTGTTGGCCGCCGAGCGGCCGGGCGCGCACGCCCGCAGCCAGGCGCTGCATGGCTGCCGGGAGGTGGCGGGCTGGCCGGCGCTGAGCCGGGTACTGGAGGTAGACCAGACGCCCATCGGCAAGACGCCACGCTCTTGCCCGGCGACTTACATCGGCTTCTGGGACCACATCCGGCGGCTGTTCGCCGCAACGCCGGAGGCACGCATGCTCGGTTGGGGGCCGGGGCGCTTCTCCTTCAACACCAAGGGCGGGCGCTGCGATGCCTGCGAAGGCCAGGGCGTGCAGCGCATGGAGATGAGCTTCCTGCCTGACGTGAAAGTCCCCTGCGAGGTCTGCCACGGCAGCCGCTTCAACGCCGAGACCCGCGCCATCCGCTACCGCGACCACGGCATCGGCGAGGTGCTGCGCTTGAGCGTCGACGCCGCCGTGGATGTGTTTGCCGCGCACCCGGCCGTGCGCGGGCCGTTGGAGCTGTTACAGGCGATCGGGCTCGGCTATCTGACGCTGGGTCAGGCGAGCCCGACCCTATCGGGCGGCGAGGCGCAACGCATCAAGCTGGTGGCGGAGTTGGCCAAGGCGCGCAGCGACGCCGAAGGGCGTGCCGAGCGGCCGACCCTGTATGTGCTGGACGAGCCCAGTGTCGGCCTGCACATGGCGGACGTGCGGCGGCTCATCACGGTGCTGCAGCGGCTGGTGGATGCCGGGCACTCCGTCGTGGTCATCGAGCACGACCTGGACCTTGTCGCGGCGGCGGACTGGGTCATCGACCTGGGTCCGGAGGGCGGCGCGGGCGGCGGGCGGCAGGTGGCGGCCGGCGCGCCGATGGAGATCGCCGCGGCAGGCAGCGGCTACACCGCCGCGGCACTGCGGGGGCGTTTCGGCCTGGACTGATTCAGTTCGCGAGCTGCGCCAGCAGCTTCTGGGCCGCCTCCTGTTCCGGAAAGTCCTTGTTCGCCAACCCCAGCAGGATCACGCGCGCCTCGGCACCGCGGTCCGCCTTGGACAGCGCCAGCGCATAGTGGAAGCCGATGCTCGGGTCCGTGGGGTTGGCGATCTTGGCTTCTTCCAGTAGCTTGAGGCCGCGCGGCAGGTGCCCCGAGCGCACCAGCAGCAGCCCAAGGGTGTCTTTGATGGCCGCTGACGAAGGGTCAGCCCGCAACGCGCGCTCCGCGTAGCCGAGGGCGCGTCCGGGATCGCTGTCCCGCAGCAGCCAGGCGAGGTTGTTCAGGATCAGCGGATCGGCGCGATAGGCGTTGGCCGAGGCCATCAGGCCCTGCAACAGCTTGCGCGCGGCATCCGTCTCCCCCAGCTCCGCCTGCACCTGCGCCAGCATCACCTGTGCCGTCGCGTCGTCGGGATGGCGCGCCAGCCAATCGGTCAGTACTTCACGCGCGGCGGCGCCGTCGTTGCCGGCACGCTGCACGCCGACCAGCTTGCGCATGACGCCGACGTCGTCCGGGTAGCGGCTAAACAGCCCGCGCATCAGCCGCTCGGCGTGGCGATACTCACCGAGGCCCGTGAGCAGGTCCACCTTGGCCGCGATCACGCGCGGGCTCGCATCCGTGGCGGCGAGCAACCTGTCCAGCAGGGCCAGTTGCTGTGCGGGATCTTTATACTGGTCCAGGGCGCGCTTCAGCGCCGAGCGCAACAGCGGGCTGTCCGGGTCCATGGACGCGCCGGTGACCAGGGACACTTCCATTTCCGACAGGTTGCCTTGCTCGGCGTATACGGTGGCGATGAGCAGTTGCGGCGTTGCGCTGTCCGGGGCCTTGAGCCGCAGGATCTGGAGCGTCTCGACCGCGGCATCCAGATCGCCGGCCGCCGCCTGCGCCTGCGCGTTCACCAACATCAGCTCCGGTTGCTGGCGCATGGTCTCGGGCGCGGCCTGCACCGCAATCCGCGCTCGCTCCGGCGCACCGTTGCCCAGGTAGCTGCGTGCCAGGGCAAGACGAAGGCGCAGCTCGTTGGGAAGGGCCTCCACGGCCGCACGCAATCGCCGCTGCTGACCACGCACATCGCCACTGGAGGCGTCGAGGTCGGCGAGCGCCAGGATCCCATCCACGTTGTCCGGTGCCGCGGCCACGACCCGTTCCAGCAGTTCCCGAGCGCCCTGGGTGTCACCGGTGCGCAGGTCGAGCTTGGCGAGGTTCAGTGCCGCATCCGGGAACCCCGGATCGGCGTCGAGGGCGGCGACAAAGGTCGCGCGTGCCTTCGCCTCGTCACCAACGGCGAGCTGGGCCAGTCCCAGGGCGTTGAGCGCATAGGGATTGTCCTGACGCGCGCCGGCGAAGGTCTCGGCACGCGCTAGCGCCTTTTTGGGCTTCCCCTGCGCGAGCAGGATCCTGATCTGCATCAGCGGTGCAGTGCGATTCAGGGGATCTTGCGCGAGCGCCTGCTCGAGCTGCAGCAAGGCATCGTCGTACCTGCCAAGGTGCTGCAGCGCGTCCGCGGCGGCGACCCGATACTCGGCCACCTTCGGAGCCGATTTCACCGCCCGCGATAGCGGCTCGAGCGCGTCCTGCCAGCGGCCCTGCTGACTCAGCGCATGGGCCAACGTGAGCGACAGCCGCGGCTGGTCAGGGCGTGCGGCGAGGGCCTTGCGCAACAGCGTCTCGGCGGCGTGGGGGCTGTGACTGCGCAGCAGCACCTCGGCCAAGGCCTGATTCGCCTGCACCGAATTCGGCTCCAGAGCCAGGTACTTGCGCAGCAGATCCGCGGCCAGATCCAGATTGCCGCGCGTTGCCTCGCCGCTGGCGGACAGATACAGGGCGCGGAGGTTGCGGGGGTCGTACTTGAGGTAGGCGTCGAGCGCGGCGAGCCCGTCGTCCAGATCGCCGCGGCGCAGCGACAATGCCCCGCGGGCGAAGAGCAGGCCCGGAAACTCGGGGAACTGGTCGGCGACCGCTTCGATATCTTTGCCCGCCGCGTCGAGCTCGCCGAGCTCCAAGCGCGCCAGCGCACGCTTGAACCGCGGCATCCATTTGTTGCGCCCGGCGACGACGGCCTTGGTCAGGGACTGCTCGGCAGCCGCGTAGTCACCGCGGGCAAAGTCCACCTCGGCGAGCAGCTCCCAAGCCCGGGCAACCTCTGGATGGCGCTTCGTGGCGGTGAGGAGCAGTTGCCGCGCAACATCGACGCGCTCGTCCATCAGCGCCAGCCGCGCCTGCCCCATCAACGCGTTCGCCTGTCCGGGCTCGATGGCAAGGGCGCGCGCATACTCGGCGCCGGCCGCCTGCCGGTCGCCGAGTCCGCGCTGGGCATCGCCGCGCAGCGCGGCGAGGAGCGCGCGCTCCGCCGGCTCCAACACCGTCGCCACCGCGATCTCGTCCAGCACGCGCTGGCTTTGGCCCCGCAGCAGCAGCGCGCGGGCATGCAGCGGCAGGACGCGGCTCCGGGAGGCGCCGGCAGACTCGGCCTTGCGCAGCTCGGACTCGGCCGCGTCGCCTTGGTAGAGGTCGAGGTAGATGCCGGCCAGCAGGAGCCGCGCCTCCACGTCCTGCGGCTTGTGGCTCAGGTGCTCCTTCAGCAGCAGACCGGCCTGTCTGAGCTCGCCCTGATTCCAATAATCGCGTGCACGATCGACGTCCGTTGCAGCTGACGCGGCCGTTGCGGCCAAGCACAGCAGCACCGCCAGCAGGCGCGATCGAACGGTATACCGCGCCGGCACGATGGACACAAATGCGCTTCGGATCATCGCTCTGGCCTGCAATTCGCCTTGCTCAAGGGTCGAATCTTAGCGGATCGCCAGGACTTAGACCGAGACGGGAATCAGCTCGCCCCTGATTGACGGCGATCTCAAGGAGCCCGAAGGCATTCTCGTACCAGAAGGGTTGGCCCACGCCCACGTCACTGAAGGTACGTGCCCGCGCAATGCGCTCGCCGGCCACGTTGATGACCGCGTCGTGAGGGACGTCCGCGGCGCGCATGCCGGAGACGAGGTTGCCGTAGTGGTCCACATAGCACACCGCGGCCAGCGCGGCGGGCAACTCCGCGCCCACCATGGCGCCCGGCTCCATGCGGACGGCCGCCGGCAACACGCCTGCGCAGACCTGTTGTGCGATCGGAGTGAATATGTCCCGGCCATGAAAGGTCGCCGAGGCCGCCGTCGGCCGCCACGCGATGCGCCACAGCGAGACGGCTTCGCTGGCGGCCCGCAACAACGGCACGAGGAGCCCGTTGTCCGGGGCTACGAGCCAATCGCGGCCAACCTCCGCCGCGAGGATGGCGCGGTCCGTGCCGACGCCGGGATCGACGACACATAGATACAAGGTCCCCGGCGGCATGCGTTGCAGCAGCCCGGGCAACAGGAAGGCGGCGAGATCGGGGCGGAAGGGCGCGAGATCGCCCACCAGCTCGATGACTGGCAATGCCGGTCTTGCGGCAGCCAGCAGCAGCCAGATCTGACCGACGTAGGGGCCGGCGCCGAAATCGGTCACCAGCGCGATCCGTCCAGGCCGCCGAGCGCGCGGGATGCGCCGCCGCCTGGCGCCGGTCAACACGGCTCAGACACGAAAAGGCCGGGGCGTGCCCGGCCGGATTCCCGTGGTGCCTTGCCCCGGCAGAGGGCGCCGGCGGTGCCGCCTGGCGGCACGGCCCACTTAGGCGGCCTTGTCCTCGTCGCCCTCGGCATCTTCGACGATGGGACGGTCGACCAGTTCGACATAGGCCATCGGCGCAGCGTCCCCGGGGCGGAACCCACACTTGAGGATGCGCAGATAGCCACCGGGACGGGACTGGTAGCGCGGGCCGAGTTCGGCGAACAGTTTGCCAACGGCCTCCTTGTCGCGCAGCCGCGCGAACGCGAGCCGACGATGGTGGACCGAATCGTTCTTGGCCAGGGTGATGAGCGGCTCGGCGACCCGACGCAGCTCTTTGGCCTTCGGCAGCGTGGTCTTGATCAGTTCGTGGCGGATGAGCGAGCCGGCCATGTTCCTGAACATCGCCTCGCGGTGCGCGCTGGTTCTGTTGAGATGCCTGCCGGATTTACGATGGCGCATGATCTTGTTTCCGTCTGAATACTGTTTATTTGACCATCAGCTCGTCGATGTTCTCGGGCGGCCAGTTGTCCAGGCGCATGCCGAGCGACAGCCCCCGAGTGGCCAGCACGTCCTTGATCTCGGTCAGGGACTTCTTGCCCAGGTTCGGCGTCTTGAGCAGCTCCACCTCGGTCCGCTGGATCAGATCGCCGATGAGGTAGATGTTTTCGGCCTTCAGGCAGTTTGCCGAGCGCACCGTCAGCTCCAGCTCGTCCACCGGCCGCACCAGGATCGGGTCGAACGGCGGCTCCTTCGGTGCGTGCTCGGCTGGGGACTCCCCGCCCACGGTGGTCTCCAGGTCGACGAAGCTGGAGAGCTGGTCGCGCAGAATCATCGCAGCGCGCTGAATGGCATCCTGCGCGTCGATGGTGCCGTTGGTCTCCAGGTCGATGACGAGCCGGTCGAGGTCGGTGCGCTGCTCCACGCGCGCCGTCGGCACCTCGATGGCGACACGACGGATCGGGCTGAAGGACGCGTCCAACGGCAACTTGCCGATCGGGCGATCCTCACCGGCCTCCAACTCGCGCTGCGTCGCGGGCTCGTAACCGCGCCCACGCCGCACCGTCAGCGTCATGCTGAGCTCGGTTTCCCCGGTAATGTTGGCGATCAGCAAATCCGGATTCGCGATCTCGGCGGTGTGATCGATGGCAATGTCGGCGGCGGTCACGAGACCCGGGCCGACCTTGCTCAGGGTGAAGGTCGCCTCGTCGCGCCCATTGAGCGCAATAGCGAGATCCTTCAGGTTGAGCAGGATCTCGAGCACGTCCTGCTGCACACCCTCGATGGTCGTGTATTCGTGCAGAATACCTTGGATTTCCACCTCGGTGACCGCGCAGCCATCCATGGACGACAGCAGGATGCGCCGCAGGGCATTGCCCAGCGTATGCCCGAAGCCGCGCTCAAGGGGCTCCAGGGAGACCCGAGCACGATGCTCCGAGCCTTCGACGGGCTCGACTTTGACGATGCGCGGCTTGAGGAATCCGCTCCCGGCCTCGGCCATACTTGAAACCTCTGGGCTTGGTGCCTCTGCAATCGCTTACTTCGAGTACAGCTCGACGATGAGCGACTCGTTGATGTCTGCCGGCAGGTCCGCCCGATCGGGAATCCGCTTGAAGACGCCCTTGGCGGACTTGGTGTCCACTTCGACCCAATCGGGGAAGCCGTACTGCTCGGCCAGCGCCATCGCGTTTTGCACCCGCACCTGCTTCTTCGCCTTATCGCGGACCTCGATCTCGTCTTCGGGGCCAACACTGTACGAGGGAATAGACACCACCTTACCGTTGACCAGCACACCCTTGTGGCCGATCAGCTGACGCGCCTCGGCGCGTGTGGAGCCGAAGCCCATCCGATAGACGACGGTGTCGAGCCGGCGCTCGAGCAACTGCAGCAGATTTTCGCCAGTGGCGCCCTTGCGGCGGGCAGCCTCCTGGTAATAGCCGCGGAACTGCTTCTCCATGACGCCGTACATCCGCCGCACTTTCTGCTTTTCGCGCAGCTGGATGCCGTAATCCGACAGGCGGCGACGCCGATCCATGGACTGGCCCGGCACCTTCTCCATGTTGCATTTGGTTTCCAATGCGCGCGCGCGGCTCTTCAGCCCGAGATCGACACCCTCGCGGCGCGCCAGCTTGCAGGTCGGTCCGACGTACCTAGCCATTTAGAATCTCTCTCCAGTTAGACGCGCCGCTTCTTCGGCGGACGACAGCCGTTGTGCGGGATGGGTGTGACGTCCGTGATGCTGGTGACCTTGAAGCCGGCATTGTTGAGCGCACGCACGGCGGACTCGCGTCCCGGGCCAGGCCCTTTGACATTGACATCCAGATTGACGATGCCAAACTCTTTCGCGGCGGCACCGGCACGGGATGCAGCCACCTGCGCCGCGAACGGCGTGCTCTTGCGCGACCCACGGAAACCGGAGCCACCGGACGTGGCCCACGCCAGCGCGTTGCCCTGGCGATCCGTGATCGTGATGATCGTATTGTTGAAGGACGCGTGCACGTGGGCGATGCCATCGGCCACCTGCTTCTTGACCTTCTTGCGTGTTTTTACCTGCTTAGCCACAGTTGCTCCCGGTGGAAAACGCCATGCGCACCGCCTTCATCACGGCCGGTCGGGCCGCGGCATGAAGGGCGGATCAGCGCTTGATCGGACGGCGCGGACCCTTCCGCGTGCGTGCGTTGGTCCGCGTCCGCTGCCCGCGCAGCGGCAGACCGCGCCGATGCCGGATGCCCCGATTGCAGCCGAGATCCATCAGGCGCTTGATGTTCATGGACACCTCGCGGCGCAGATCGCCCTCGACGGTGTACTTGCCAACCTCGGTCCGCAGCCGATCCACCTCGTCTTCCGAGAGGTCCTGGATCCGGGTCGCAGCGGGCACATTCGCCGCCTCACAGATTTGCGCGGCCCGGGTACGGCCGATACCGTAGATGGCGGTCAGCGCAATGACCGTGTGCTTACGGTCCGGGATGTTGACGCCGGCAATGCGGGCCATGCTGAAGACTCCTCAATCACGCGCGCGAACGTAAACCGCGCAGAATATCAATAACCGAACGATGCGTCAATACCAGGTTCATCAACCTTGACGCTGCTTGTGCCGCACGTCCTTACAGATCACGCGCACGCTGCCATGACGGCGGATGATCTTGCAGTGCCGGCACACCTTCTTGACCGATGCCTGTACTTTCATTGCTTGCTCCCGGCGCCCGTTGCGCCCGCGCTGGACCCGGCCCTGCCGGGCCGGCCAGCGCCTTTGGTTGTCGATACTGGCCTGGCTAGCGGGTGAGCCCTGCACCAGGCGCCTTCAGGTTCGCCTTCTTCATCAGACCTTCGTACTGATGCGACATCAGATGCGCCTGCACCTGCGCCATGAAGTCCATGACGACCACCACCACGATCAGCAGCGACGTGCCGCCGAAGTAGAAGGGCACGTTCCAGCCGACGATCAGAAACTCGGGCAGCAGGCAGACGGCGGTGATGTAGATCGCCCCGGCCGCGGTGAGCCGCGTCATGACGGTGTCGATGTACCGCGCGGTCTGCTCACCCGGACGAATGCCCGGTATGAACGCCCCCGAGCGCTTCAGGTTGTCGGCGGTATCCTTCGAGTTGAACACCAGCGCCGTGTAGAAGAAGCAGAAGAAGACGATCGCCACCGTGTAGAGGATCACGTAGATCGGCTCACCCGGCGCCAGCTTGGAGGTGATGTCCGCGAGCCAGCGCATATTTTCCGACTGGCCGAACCACTGCCCCAGCGTGCCGGGGAACAGAATGATGCTCGACGCGAAAATGGGTGGGATCACGCCCGCCATGTTCAGTTTCAGCGGCAGGTGCGTGCTCTGCGCCGCCATCATGCGTCTGCCCTGCTGCCGGCGCGCGTAGTTCACCGTGATGCGCCGCTGCCCGCGCTCCACGAAGACCACCAGCGCCGTTACGGCCAGCACCAGCGCGAACAAGGCCAGCACCGCCAGCGCGTTCATCTCGCCGGTGCGCACCAGCTCCAGCGTCCCGCCGACCGCTGCCGGCAACCCGGCGACGATGCCGGAAAAGATGAGCAGCGAGATACCGTTGCCGATGCCCCGCTCCGTGATCTGCTCGCCCAGCCACATCAGGAACATGGTGCCTGTCACCAGCGACACCGCCGCGGTGAACACGAAGCCAAAGCCCTGATGCGTCACGATGGCCGACCCGCCGGCGGTCTGTCCCTGCAGCGCGATGGAGATGCCGATGGCCTGGAAGCTCGCCAGCACCACCGTGCCATAGCGCGTCCACTGGGTCATCTTGCGCCGGCCGGACTCGCCCTCCTTCTTGATCTGCTCTAGTTGCGGGATCACCGACGCCATCAGCTGCATGATGATGCTCGCCGAGATGTACGGCATGATGCCGAGCGCAAAGATGCTCGCCCGCTTCAGTCCGCCCCCGGAGAACATGTTGAACATGTCCAGGATGGAGCCCTGATTCTGCTCGAACAGGAGGGCCAGCGCCTGCGGATTGACGCCCGGCACCGGTATGAAGGTGCCAATGCGATACACGAGCAGCGCGCCGAGCACGAACAGCAGCCGCTGCCGCAGCTCGGTGAGCTTGCCCATGCCGCCAAGTGACTGCATGGCGGATGCGCCGTATTTCGCCATAGGTATCTCGTCGTCTCCGCGATAGTGTCACCGCGATCGTGTCACGCCACAGGCCGTGTCACGTTTCGCGCCCGATTCAGACCGGCGATGAATCCGCGAACCAGGCGTGAGCTGCGCTGACGGCATGACCGCGAGCCCGGCCTTGAGCCCGGCTGTAAGCCCGGCTCTGACTGGGTCCACCAATTACGCCTCGACCGTCCCGCCCGCGGCCTCGATTGCCGCCTTTGCGCCCGCGGTGACCGCAACGCCACGCACCGTGAAAGCGCGCGCCGGGTCCCCGGACTTGATGATTTTCACGCGCTTGATGCCGCGGCCGATCAGACCGGCAGCACGCAGGGCGTCCAGGGTCACCTCGTCGCCGGCGACGGCGCCGAGCTCGCTCAGGCGGATCTCGTCCCGATCCACCGCCATGCGCGAGCGGAAGCCGACCTTCGGCAGCCGCCGTTGCAGGGGCATCTGGCCGCCCTCGAAGCCGAGCTTGTGGAAGCCGCCCGAGCGCGACTTCTGGCCCTTGTGGCCGCGTCCGGCGGTCTTGCCGAGCCCGCTGCCGATGCCGCGACCGACGCGCTTGCGCGCCCGGTGGCTGCCGGCGGTGGGTTTCAGATCGTTCAAGTGCATGTCAGTTCTCCGCGACCTCGCGCACCATGTAGGCCACTTTGTTCAGCATGCCGCGGGTGGCCGGGGTGTCCTCCACCTCGACGACCTGGTGCATGCGCCGCAGGCCAAGGCCGCGCACGCAGGCCTGATGGTTCTTCAAACGCCCGTGGATGCTGCGAAACAGCTGCACGCGCATGGTCTTGTTGTCGTCCGCCCCGGTCATGACAGGATCTCCTCGACCGTCTTGCCACGCTTGGCAGCGACCAACTCGGCGTCGACCATTTCGGACAGACCGTTGATGGTGGCGCGAACGACGTTCATGGGGTTGTTGGTGCCGATGCACTTGGCGAGCACGTTCTGCACGCCGACCACCTCGAACACCGCGCGCATGGCGCCGCCGGCAATGATGCCGGTACCCTCGGAGGCGGGCTGCATGTAGACCCGGGCGGCGCCGTGCTGACCCACCAGCGGATACTGCACCGTCGTGCCCTTCAGACGCACGTCCACCATATTCTTGCGCGCCGACTCCATGGCCTTTTGGATGGCCACCGGGACCTCACGCGCCTTGCCCGTGCCGAAGCCCACGCGGCCCTTGCCATCGCCGACGACGGTGAGCGCGCCGAATCCGAACACCCGACCGCCCTTGACCACTTTCGCAACCCGGTTGACGGAGATCAGCTTCTCGAGCAGCTCGTCGCCTTCGGGCTTTGGATTGAATGCCGCCATTGCCGCAACCTCAGAACTTGAGTCCGTTTTCTCGTGCCGCGTCCGCCAACGCTTTGACACGACCGTGATATTTGAAGCCCGAGCGGTCGAAGCTCACCTGCTCGATACCGGCGGCACGCGCGCGCTCGGCGACGATCTTGCCAATGGCCGCAGCAGCGCTGACGTTGCCCGAGTGGCCCTGCGCGCCCTGGCGATATTCCTTGTCCAGGGTCGAAGCGCTGGCGATGACCCGATTGCCGTCCGGTGCGATGATCTGCGCGTAGATGTGCCGCGGCGAGCGATATATGCACAGCCGGTGGGCGCCGAGCTCGCGAATCTTGGCGCGTGCGCGTGTGGCGCGACGCAACCTGGCTTGTTTCTTGTCCATCATCGCTGACACCCCTACTTCTTCTTCGCTTCTTTGCGCGCGACTTGCTCGTCGGCGTAGCGCACACCCTTGCCCTTGTAGGGCTCGGGCGGCCGGAACGCGCGGATCTCCGCGGCGACCTGGCCCACACGCTGCTTATCGGCGCCCTTGACGACGATCTCGGTGGCAGTCGGCGTCTCGATGTCGATGCCCTCGGGCACCGGATAGTCGATGGGATGCGAATACCCCAGTGCCAGAGTCAGCACCTTGCCCTTCGCCTGCGCGCGGTAGCCGACGCCCACCAGGGTCAGCTTGCGCTCGAAGCCGGCGCTGACGCCGGTGACCATGTTGCTGAGCAGCGCCCGTGTGGTACCGGCCATCGCCCAGTGCTCGTCGCCGTTCGGCGTGACGCTGACGATGCCATCGTTCACGGCCACGGAGACGTGCTGGTGCACGGTCCAGCTCAGATTGCCCTTTGGCCCCTTCACCGCCACGTCTTGGCCGGCGATGTTCACGTCCACCCCGGACGGGACGTTGATGGGCGCTTTTGCGATTCTCGACATGCCCGGCCTCCGGTTACGCGACGTAGGCGATGATCTCGCCGCCGTGTCCGGCCTCACGGGCCTGGCGGTCGGTCATCAGACCTTGGGACGTGGAGACGATGGCCACGCCGAGGCCGCCCCAGACGCGGGGCAACTCGCCGCGGCCGCGATAGATGCGCAGACCCGGGCGCGAGACGCGCTTCAGCTCCTCGATGACGGGCTTGCCGCGGAAATACTTCAGCCGCACTTCCAGCTGCGCCTTGCCCTCGGCTTCCTGGACCGAGAAGTCGCTGATGTAACCCTCATCCTTGAGCAGTTGAGCGATGGCCTTCTTCTGCTTCGACGACGGCATGCGGATGGTGATCTTGCCGCGTACCTGGCCGTTGCGGATATGCGTCAGCATGTCCGCAATGGGATCCGACATACTCATGTTGTTCCTCCAGGGTCAGGCCGCCATGCCCGGCGCGATACCCAATGGGTTGGGGCCCCAGGCCGCGGATCAGGTGCGGCCGAGCCCTCGAATGCCGGCCCGCGCTCGCGGGCCCGTTACCTGTAGCCTGCTACCAGCTCGCCTTGACCACGCCGGGCACGTCGCCCCGCATCACCGCTTCACGCAGCTTGTTCCGGCACAGGCCGAACTTGCGGTAGACGGCGTGCGGGCGGCCGCTGACGCGGCAGCGGCGCTGCTTGCGCGCCGGACTCGCATCCCGTGGCAGCTTCTGCAGCGCAACGACGGCGACGTCGATGGCCTCCGGCTCCGCGCTGCGGTCGTTGATGATGGCCTTGAGCCGCTCACGCTTCTCGGCGTAGCGCACCGCCGCCTTTGCCCGCTTCGCTTCGCGGGCGATCATGCTCTTCTTCGCCATGACTCGACCTATGTCCGGAACGGAAAGTTGAATGCGTCCAGCAGCGCGCGGCCCTCTTCATCGGTCTGGGCCGTGGTGGTGATGGTCACGTCGAGGCCGCGGATCGCGTCGATCTTGTCGTAGTCGATCTCCGGGAAGATGATCTGCTCGCGCACGCCCATGGAGTAGTTGCCGCGGCCGTCGAAGGCCTTCGGGCTCAAGCCACGGAAGTCCCGAATACGCGGGATGGCGATGTTGATCAGCCGATCGAGGAACTCATACATGCGCTCGTGGCGCAAGGTGACCTTGCAGCCGATGGGCCAGCCCTCGCGGATCTTGAATCCGGCGACGGACTTGCGCGCCTTGGTGACAATCGGCTTTTGGCCGGAGATGCGCGTCAGATCGCCGACCGCGTTCTCCATGATCTTCTTGTCATTGATGGCCTCGCCGACGCCCATGTTGAGCGTGACCTTCACCAGCCGTGGCACCTGCATCACGCTCTTGTAACCGAAGCGCTCCTGCAGCTGGCCGACGACCTGCTCGCGATATTGTGTTGCCAGTCTGGACATATCTGCTCGACTCAAACGTCGACGACTTCGCCGTCGGATTTGAACACCCGTACCTTTCGACCGTCGCCGAGCACCGTGAAGCCGACGCGGTCAGCGCCGTCCTTGGCCGGGTTGTACAGCCCGACGTTGGAGACGTGCATGGGCATCTCTTTATCCATGATCCCGCCTGCAATGCCCTTGTTCGGATTCGGCTTCTGGTGCTTCTTCGCGATGTTGACGTTCTCGACCACCACGTGGTCGGCATCCACGACGCGCAGCACGGTGCCCCGCTTACCCTTGTCCTTGCCGGCGATGACCATGACGTCATCGCCCACTCTGATCTTGCGCATAGTTGTAACCCTGTTCGCCGACGGCGCCGCAGCTCCAAGCATGGCCTCTTAGAGGACTTCTGGCGCGAGCGAAATGATTTTCATGAATCGCTCGGTGCGCAGCTCGCGGGTCACCGGCCCGAAGATACGGGTGCCGATGGGCTGCAGCTGGTTGTTGAGCAGCACCGCGGCATTGCCGTCGAAGCGGATCAACGAGCCATCCGGGCGGCGTACGCCCTTGCGCGTGCGCACGACGACGGCATTGAAGACGTCGCCCTTTTTCACCTTGCCGCGTGGAATCGCGTCCTTGACGGTCACCTTGACGATGTCGCCGATGTTGGCGTAACGCCGGTGGGAACCGCCCAGCACCTTGATGCACTGCACGGCGCGTGCGCCGCTGTTGTCCGCGACCCCGAGGCGGGTTTGCATTTGAATCATTGTCTGGACCTACCTCTGAAGTAGTTTCTGGCGCTGGCAACGGCGCCTTTGCCGACCCGATGTGCGCGACCACCCGTGGCCGCCGTGGTGGTGCCCGCCACGGCCGCGCCGAGCCGCAAGCGCCTCGCGACGTCAGCGCGCCTTCTCGACGATCTCCACCAACCGCCAACACTTGGTCTTGGACAGCGGCCGGCACTGTTCGACCCGCACCAGATCGCCGGCATTGCAGGCGTTCTCGGCGTCATGCGCATGCAGCTTCATGGAGCGGCGCATGAACTTGCCGTACAGCGGATGCTTGACGCGCCGCTCCACCAGCACCGTGATGGTCCGATCCATCGCGTTGCTGACGACGCGTCCGCTGAGGATTCGGTTGCTCTTCTGCTCGGACATGGTTTCTTGTTCCGTCATCGCTGGCTCACCCGGCGGCTGATTCGATCACTGAGGCGGTCACTGCTCGCCGCCAGCGGGCATGGCCTGCTCTGCCAGCACGGTCTTGATGCGCGCGATTTCGCGGCGCACCGTCTTGAATTGCGAGGGCCGGGCGAGTTGGCCGCTGCCCTTCTGCATGCGCAGATTGAACTGCTCCTTCAGCAGCTCCAGCAGTTGCTTCTCCAGGTCTTCGCGCGGCTGGCCGCGCAACTCCGCTGCCTTACTCACAGCACCACCCTCTTCTCGAACTTGGTCTGCACCGGGAGCTTCGCCGCGGCCAGCGTGAATGCCTCGCGTGCCAAGTCCTCGGAGACGCCCTCGATCTCGTAGAGCATGCGCCCCGGCTGGATCAGCGCGACCCAGTACTCGACGTTGCCCTTGCCCTTGCCCATGCGCACCTCGAGCGGCTTCTTCGAGATGGGCTTGTCCGGAAACACGCGAATCCAGAGTTTGCCGCCGCGGCGCACCTTGCGGGTGATGGCGCGGCGGGCCGCCTCAATCTGCCGGGCCGTCAGGCGGCCGCGACCGACGGCCTTAAGCCCAAATTCGCCAAAGGAGACCGCGTTACCGCTCTGCGCAAGCCCGCGGTTGCGGCCCTTGTGCTGCTTGCGGAACTTGGTTCTTTTCGGTTGCAGCATCTGTTATCCCCTCCGCGAGCCGCGCTTCTCGGGCTGTTGCGGCTCCTCGGGCATGCCCTCGAAGACCTCCCCCCGGAAGATCCAGACCTTGACCCCGAGCACGCCATAGGTGGTGCGCGCCTCGGCGAAGCCGTAGTCGATGTCCGCACGCAGGGTGTGCAGCGGCACGCGGCCCTCGCGGTACCACTCGGAGCGCGCGATCTCGGCGCCGTTCAGGCGACCGGCGATGTTCACGCGCACGCCCTCGGCACCGGCGCGCATGGTGGACTGCACCGCCCGCTTCATGGCGCGGCGGAACATGATGCGTCGCTCGAGCTGCTGGGCGATGCCCTCGGCCACGAGTTGGGCATCCAGCTCCGGCTTACGGATCTCTTCGATGCTGATGTGCACCGGAATGCCCATGCGCCGGGAGACTTCGGCACGCAGCTTGTCGATCTCCTCGCCCTTCTTGCCGATGACCACGCCCGGCCGCGCCGTATGAATGGTGATGTGCGCGTTCTTGGCCGGACGGTTGATCTGAATCCGGCTCACCGAGGCGGAAGCGAGCTTCTTCTTCAAGAAGTTGCGCACCTCGATGTCGTTGTTCAGGAAGTCGGCGTAGTCCTTCGAATCGGCATACCAAGTGGACGTCCAGTCCTTGACGATGCCAAGGCGAATGCCGACCGGATTGACTTTCTGTCCCATAACTCTTGCCTCAGCCTTCGGACACAGTCACGCTGATGTGACTCGTCCGCTTCAGAATTCGCGAGGCGCGGCCCTTGGCACGCGCGCGGATGCGCTTCATGGTGGGGCCCTCGTTGACCTGCACCGCGACGACCTTCAGCTCATCGACGTCCGCGCCCTCGTTGTGCTCGGCATTGGCAATGGCCGACTCCAGCACCTTCTTGAAGATGCTCGCCGCCCTCTTGGTGCTGAACTGAAGGTCGTTCAGCGCACGCTCCACGTGCATGCCCCGGATCTGGTCGCCCACCAGGCGCGCCTTCTGCGCCGAGATGCGCGCGTATTTCAGTGTCGCCACAGCTTGCATGACTCGTCTCCCATCCCCTCGCGGCCTAGCGCTTCTTGGCCTTGCGGTCAGCAGCGTGTCCGCGGAAGGTCCGCGTCAGTGCAAACTCGCCGAGCTTGTGGCCGATCATGTTTTCGTTAACCAGGATGGGCACGTGCGCCCGCCCGTTGTGCACGGCGATGGTGAGACCCACCATTTCCGGCAGGACCATCGAGCGCCTGGACCACGTCTTGATCGGGCGCTTGCTGTTCTGCGCCACCGCATCGGACACCTTCTTCGCCAGATGGTGGTCGATGAATGGCCCTTTTCTGACTGAACGTGGCACTGGATCGATCCTCGATTGTGTTCTTACTTGCGGCCTCGGCGACGAACGATCATGCCGTCGGTCCGCTTGTTCTTCCGGGTCTTGTAACCCTTGGTAGGCACGCCCCAAGGCGTCACCGGGTTGCGGCCGCCGGAGGTTCGGCCCTCGCCGCCGCCGTGCGGATGGTCGACTGGGTTCATGACGACGCCACGAACCGTCGGACGCACACCGCGCCAGCGCGACGCGCCAGCCTTGCCCAGCTTGCGCAGGCTGTGCTCGCCGTTACCGACGGCACCGATGACAGCGCGGCACTCGGCGTGCACCTTGCGCATCTCACCGGAGCGCAGCCGCAGCGTCGCATGGTCGCCCTCACGCGCCACCAGCTGCACCGACGCGCCCGCGGAGCGCGCGATCTGCGCACCCTTGCCGGGGCGCAGCTCGATGGCATGCACCTCGGTGCCCACCGGGATGTTGCGCAGCGGCAGGCAATTGCCGACCGCGATGGGCGCCGTCTCGGACGCCACTACGGTGTCGCCCTTGTTCAGACCCTTCGGCGCCAGCACGTATCCCCACTCGCCATCGGCATACTTGAGGAGCGCGAGGTTGGCGGATCGGTTCGGGTCGTACTCGAAGCGCTCCACCGTCGCGGGCACATCCTGCTTGCGCCGCTTGAAGTCCACCAGGCGATAGCGCTGCTTGTGGCCGCCGCCGTGGTGGCGAACACTGATGCGCCCCGCGTTGTTGCGGCCGCCGGTGCGGTTCTTCTTCGTCACCAGTTGGCGCATCGGCTCACCCCGGTGCAGATCCGGGTTGGTCACCTTGACCATGAACCGCCGCCCGGGCGACGAAGGTTTCATCTTCGCGATTGCCATGTCTGCCTACCCCTATCCGGCGTCGCTCAGGCGCCGCCGCCGAAATCGATGTCCTGCCCAGGCTTCAGGCGCACATACGCCTTGCGCCAGTCGGCCCGGCGGCCGGCGCGAGCACCGAAACGCTTGCGCTTGCCCTTGACGTTCAGCACGCGGACGTTGTCCACCTGCACGTCGAACAAAAGCTCCACGGCGCGGCCGATCTCCTGCTTGGTCGCATCGGTGGTGACGCGGAAGACGAACTGGCCGTCGTTGTCGGCGGCAAGGGTCGACTTCTCGGAGATCACCGGGCCGAGCAATACCTTCATCAAGCGTTCCTGGTTCATGCGAAGCGCGCCTCCAGGCGTTGCAGTGCGGCCGTCGTGACCAGCAGATGGCCGAAGCCGATCAGGCTCACGGGGTCTACCGACACCGCGGTCGCGACATCCACCGCCGGCAGGTTGCGCGCGGCCAGCCACAGGTTGTCGTCCTGCTCGTCGACGATAATCAGCGCCTCATCGAGGCTGAGTTCTTCGAGCTTCGCCTTCAGCGCCTTGGTCTTCGGCCCATCCAAGGTCAGCGCGTCGAGCACGTGCACCCGACCCTGGCGGTAAAGCTCCGACAGTATTGAGCGCACCGCGCCACGGTACATCTTGCGGTTCACCTTCTGCGCATAGCTGCGGGGCTGCGCGGCGAACGTTTTGCCGCCGGTGCGCCACAGCGGGCTGCGCGAGGTGCCGGCGCGCGCACGGCCGGTGCCCTTCTGCCGATAGGGCTTGCTGCCGCCGCCTCGCACCGCCGAGCGGCTCTTCTGCGCCTTGGTGCCGGCGCGCGCACCGGCCAGATAGGCGGTCACGACCTGATGCACCAGGGGCTCGTTGTAATCGACGCCGAAGACCGAGTCGGAGACCTCGACCGTCACGCCGTTGGCTGCGTTGAGCTGCATGACTCCCTCAACCCTTGTTCTTCTGCTTCACCGAAGGCAGGACGATGAGCCGGCCGCCGGCCGGCCCCGGTACGCCACCCTTCACCAGCAGCAGGTTGCGCTCGGCGTCCACGCGGACGATCTCGAGGTTCTGCTGGCAGCGGTTCACGTTGCCGTGCTGTCCCGCCATGCGCTTGCCCTTCCAGACCCGGCCCGGCGTCTGGCACTGGCCGATGGAGCCCGGGGCACGGTGCGACAGCGAGTTGCCGTGGGTGCTGTCCTGGCTGCGGAAGTGGTGACGGCGAATGCCGCCGGAGAAGCCACGGCCTTTGGTGACACCTCGCACGTCCACTTTCTGGCCGACCTCGAACAGGCCGACGCCGATGTCTGCACCGGCGGCCAGGTCGTCGCCCTCACCCGGCTCGAGCCGGAACTCGCCCAGGCTGTCGCCAGCCTCGACACCGGCCTTGGCGAAGTGGCCCGCCATGGGCTTGGTGACGCGCGAGGCGCGGCGCGAGCCCGCGGTGACCTGCACGGCACGGTAGCCGTCGGTGTCTTCGGTGCGCACCTGGGCGACACGATTGGGCGTCACCTCGATGACGGTCACGGGGATGCTGGCGCCGTCTTCCGCGAAGACGCGCGTCATGCCCGCTTTGCGACCGATCACTCCAATGCTCATGTCTGCTTTCCCGATTGGTCGCGGAGCCGGCCGTCCCGTTAATGGCCGAGACGGACACCGCGACGATCACTGATTGGTCAACTAAGCCGAATCGACACGTCCACGCCAGCGGCGAGGTCCAGCTTCATCAACGCGTCCACGGTCTTGTCTGTGGGGTCGACGATGTCCATCAACCGCTTGTGGGTGCGCAGCTCGTACTGGTCGCGCGCGTCCTTGTTCACGTGCGGCGAGATCAGCACCGTGTAGCGCTCGTGCTTCGACGGCAGCGGCACGGGGCCGCGCACCTGCGCGCCGGTGCGCTTTGCAGTGTCGACGATCTCGCGCGCGGACTGGTCGATCAGCCGGTGATCGAACGCCTTCAGGCGAATACGAATCCGTTGGTTTGCCATTGGTCTGACTCGCGCCCTTTACTCGATGATCTTCGCGACCACGCCGGCGCCGACCGTGCGCCCACCCTCGCGCACCGCAAAGCGCAGGCCCTCTTCCATGGCGATCGGCGCGATCAGCTTCACCGTCATCTTCACGTTGTCCCCCGGCATCACCATCTC
>NZ_JAJDNQ010000018.1 GCF_022340605.1 Thiohalocapsa sp. | reverse complement strand
GGCCCGCCGCCAGGTGCCCGCCGGTGCGCGAGACGCTGTCGATGAGGTAGGCCCGCAGCTCCGCCGCGAGTTGCTTGAGCTCGTGCGCGTCCAGCCGGCGCAGGTCGGCCGGGGTGTCGATGGTGGTGAGGAGGGGGTAGGGCTCCGCTACGGGGATCGGCGTGATATCGGTCATTTGCCTCGTGCCGCCAAGTCGTCGGTCAACCTGTACAGCCTAGAGGAACAAGCCCTCTTGCGGCAGGCGCCGAGTTGTCCACGGTCAAGCAAACAATCTGCAACTCCCTAGCCGTCCCGCATGGGTCCCATATCGATCAAGGGGGCGCTCCTTCGCATACAAACCGGCCGACAACCGCGCGACAACCGGCCTTCGCCGCTGCACGGCCAAGCGACGCAGCCACTACCGTCCCTGGCATCTCAAACGGCGACAGTCCTTGCCGCTCTATCGCAGGCGCGGGCATCCGCAAAACAACCAGACTCCCGAGCCGCAACGCATTTCACACCGGCATGGCGCCGTTGGCCGCCCAAGAAGGGGCGGCCAACAAACCCGAGCCGACTCAGACAAACATCTGAGAAGCCAGATCGACAACAGCCGAGACGGGCGGGATGCCATCGCCCAGCCAGTTGAAGTCGGCGCTGCTCAGCAGGATGAAGTGGATCAGCAGGGCCAGCACGCCCAGGAAACCGAAAAGGGCCACCAGGGTCCGGCGCGGGTCGAAGATCTGCCAGATCTTATGCATGTGTCATCTCCAATGCTTGAGGCGGGACCGTGCAGCTCTTTGCTGCGCCCGCAATTATTGACAAAGCGCTTAGGGGCGAAACCCTACAGCCACGGACGCCACAGCCAAGCCAGGATGTGCGCGAAAGCCGCGACACCGAGGAACCCGGTCATGCTTTGCGTGAAAATGCCGTGGAACTCCTGAGCCTCTTCTTCGGTCAGGCCGGACATGCTCTTGTCGTCAGCCATGGAATTACCTCCAGTTTGCTCGATCGGCCTAACGGCCGTTGCCGCGACGACCCCCGCGGCGGGGTTGCCCTAAGGGGCGTTCCGACGATCCCGCCGGATCCGACGTCGGCGCGTCGGGAAGCACCTTCGCTCCGCTCGGCCGCACCGCCAAGTATGGCGCATGGGCGACCGAGCGGAGAACACGTTGCTCAGTTCATGTTCCGAACAGGCGGCATTGGCGTCATGTTCGAAGCAGGTGCCGTCACTCGCGCGGATGAGGCCATCCAGTTGAAGTCCGGCGACGCCAGCAGAATGAAGTGAATCAACAGCGCCAGCGCGAACAGGAAGCTGAAGAGCGCCATCAGCGCGCGGCGCGGGTCGTACCATTGCCAGATTCTATGCATGGATTGACTCCGTTTACGGTTGCGGGGCGGGAGACGCCTGACGCGGCCTCCCGCGCACCTAGGGTCATTACGATCAGGTCGCGCTTACAGCCACGGACGCCAGAGCCAGGCCAGGACGTGCGCAAACGCTGCGACGCCGAGAAAGCCGTTCATGCTCTGCATGAAGATGCCATGGAACTCCTGCGCCTCTTCTTCGGTCAGACCGCTCATGCTCTTGTCGTCAGCCATTGGTAATGCCTCTCGTGGTCAGATGATGGCCGGCGGCTGCGCCGACGACCGGTTTGGACCGGGTGGTCCGTCACCCGTGAGGTCCTGGTCAATGCCGGGTTGCAGGCGCTACCTCAGCGCCCGGCCGGAGCCGGCGGAACCTGCAACGGCGGCGGTGGGTACTGCATCATGCTCGGCGGCGGATAGCGCAGCTGGGGCTTCGCCGACGGGGCGGCTTCTGCCGGTGCTGCCTCGGCCGGTGCTGCTGCTGGCTCTGCCTCAGGCGCGGCCTCCTCCGCGGGCGCTGCTGCTTCCTGCGCCGGCTGCTCCTCGGCTGCGGCCGGAGCCGGCGCCTCCGCGGACTCGGCCGTGGCCTGCTGCTCTTCCGCCGGAGCAGCCGCGGCCTCTGCCTTCGCTGCTTCGGCTTCCGCCGCAGCCTTCACGGCTTCCAGGCCACCTTCCGGCAGCGGCTGCGCAAGTGCCGGATAGTCCTTCAGCATCTGTGCGGCGTAGAGCGGCTTGTACGCGCCCTGGTGGCAGGTCGTGCAGTAAACCTTGTACACGTCACCCAGCGGTCCCTTGCGGCTGTCGGGAAGCACCTCAGACAGCGGCACCACGTAGTCGTTGTTCAGAGCCCGGACGTGGCGGATGGCATACCACGCGGTGGTCCGCTGCGGCGCGCTCTGATCCCAGGAATAGAACGAACGGCTATTGTGGCAATAGGTGCAGTTGACACCGAGCGCCTGCGAGATATGCATCATCAGGCCGTAGGTCCACTCCGCCTGCTTGATGGAACTGCGATTGCCCTGCGGCAGCGCGGTGTCGCCGATGATCCGGATGTCGTTGTCGTTCAGCAGGAACGGCGTAAATGGATCATAGGGCAAGGCCGCGTAGGCCACGGTCTTCGAGGCAATGTTCTGCCCCGAAGGCGCAAGACCCGAGGCCGCCCTCGGACCGGGGTCGGTGACCCAGGTGTAAGGCGGCACGGGGTTGCCCCGGTGGCATGTATAACAGGTGACGCCGGTGTTCGCGACGTGGTCCTTCCAGTTCGCGTTGGTGTCCTGCGTCATCTGGATCATGCGCCGAGCGACGACCTTGGTGTAGATGCCGTCGTACTCGAAGCCCTCGTTCACGTGGCAGTAGTAGCACCCTTCCTTCGGGGCCACCCAGTTCGTGAACGCCACCATGATGCGGTTGAACTCGGCAACGGTGAGCTCACCCAACACCTGGACGTTCTTGTACACGTCCTTCGCCTTCGGTCCGCCCGGCAGCGCTGCGGGGATCGGCTCCGGCGGCACGTTCGCCTCCAGAGACTTCCGCAGGAGCTTCGGGTTGTAGACGGTCTGCATCTGCAGGCCCCGGTAACCGTTTTGCACGATTTCCGGCGGCGGTGCCTCGCAGCCCGCGAGCAGCGCTCCCGCACCGACGGCGGCCAGCACCAGCGTCTTGGCAGTCACGATTTTCATTGCGACACCCCCTGCAACAGGCTCGGATCCTGGACCGTCAGTTCGGACGGATAGGGCGCCACGATGCCGTGCTTGACACCCCACAGGTACCAGTTCTCGACCACGGTGCCGGTAAGCAGGATGCCGAGACCGGCGGTGATCACCGTCAGCACCGCGAACCACCACGCCCAGCGATGGATGGATTCCATCGAGGCGTTGAAGCCCATGGTCCAGCGCCACAGCAGCATGGCACGCTCCGACGCGGTGCCGCGGTCGGTGATCTGGTCGATCTCACGGTCGCCGCCATAGCGGGACGTGGCCAGGATCGTGCCACCGTGCATCGCGAACAGCACCGCAGAGCCGTACAGGAACGCAATGGAGAGCGCATGGAACGGGTTGTAGTAGAAGTTGCCGTAGCGGATCGAGATCGCCGCGGTCCAGTCCAGGTGCGGGAAGATCCCGAACGGCGGTGCCTCACCCCAGCTACCCATCAGGATCGGCCGAATGAAGCCGAGGGACAGGTAGAAGAAGATCGCCGCCGCGAACGCCCATGCGATGTGCGTGCCAGTGCCGAGCGCGATGGCGCGCTGGTAGGTGCGAAGCCACCACAGCAGGATGGACGCCGTGAGGAAGAAGCCCGCGATCAGCCACCAGCCACCGTCGCCGAGCGGCGGGAAGGTGAGCCCGTAGGACGGCGGTGGCGGCTCGAGGGCCAACCAGAAGAAGTTCTTCAGGAACAGGATCGGGCTCCAGTCCACCGAGGCGGCCATATTGAAGCCGATGATCTCGATGGCGATGAAACCGCAGATCAGAGACGCTACGCCGGCAAAGCCGAGGTAGAGGGGTCCGATCTGCGCATCACCGATCTTGCCCAGCCAGTAGTTGAAGATCGGCCTGCCGAGCCGCGGCAACTCGCCCTTGGGGAGAGCAACACCGGGATAGCCAGGCTCGCGGATCTGAACCTTGTTGAAGATGTTTTGATATTCGGCCATGTCGGTGTCCTCTTATGACCACAAGGGGATCTGCAGCCACCAGTTCCACCATTCCGGCCACCCGTGGGTCCAGAACGGACCGCTGATGACGATGCAAACGGCGCTCCAGAACGCGGCGTTGATGGCGAGGAACAGGCCCAGGCGATGGATGGCCAGGGCGCCGATGGAATAACCGACGAAGTCACGGAAGAAGGTGTTCTCGTGCTCGGCGGTCTTCACCGGCTCGCCTTTCTGCGGATTGACCATAGACAGGATCAGCGAGCCGTGCAACGCCAGCGCCAGACAGTTCGTAAAGAAGAACGTGATCGCCAGCATGTGGGCCGGGTTGTAGTGGAAGTGCAGGTACTGGTATCCAACGTTCGACACCCAGTCCAGGTGGCTGAAGATGCCGTACGGGAAGCCATGACCCCATGCACCCAGCAGGATCGGCCGAATGACGGTGAGCGTGACATAAGCCAGGATCGCGAAGCTGAACGCAAAAGGTACGTGCAGCCCGATGCCCAGCTTGCGGGAGATCTCCACCTGCCGCAGCGCCCACGAGACGAAGGCACCGATGGCGCAGATGGTGATGATTTGCCAAAGCCCGCCTTCGGCCAGCGGGGCCATGTTCAGCCCGTAGCTAAGGTCAGGCGGCGCAATACTGATGCGCCAGATGTTCTGGGTCGGCCCCATGACCGCTCCCCAGACGATGAGCAGCGTGCCCAGGGTGGCGAAGAAGACCGAGGTGACCCCGAAGAAGCCGACATAAAACGGCCCCACCCAGAAGTCGAATAGGTCCCCTCCCACCAAGGTACCGCCACGAACGCGGTATTTTTTCTCAAAACTCAGCATGGCCATTAGGAATTCCTCTGCTTGGGGGCCGCCCCGGGGGCGGCGCCCGCCTCGCGAGATCGACGGCTGCGCACAGCCCGTGCCGCGTACGCCGTCAACTTGTCAGGCCCCTACATCTGCTGCGGCACGACGGCCGATGCCGCAACCTGCACCGCGGGAATCCCGTCTTCCAGCCAGTTGAAGTCGGTGGTGCTCAGCAGGATGAAGTGGATCCCGATCGCGAGAACGATCAGGAAGACGAACAGGCCGATCAGCGCCATGGTCGGGTTGATGATCATCCAGATTTTGTGAAGACCGTTCATTGTTGCTCTCCGCGTGTGAGGTGATGTCGAACCAAGTGCATCGTTGCGGTTTGTCCAGTCGACGCTGCCGGGCCGGCAGTCGTGCACGAGACAACTTCGAATACCGTCGAGCGATGCAGTTCAAGACGACCGAGTACGGTGAATGACGCGCAGCTCACGCCGGGCGCGAGGTTGCGCAGTCACCAATTACAGCCAAGGGCGCCACAGCCAAGCGAGGATATGCGCGAAGACGGCCACACCGATGAAGCCCGTCATGCTCTGCGTGAAAATGCCATGAAACTCCTGGGCCTCTTCTTCGCTGATGCCGGTCAAGCTCTTGTCTGCCATGGGATAACCCTCCAGTGAGGTTCAAAGGGCCGTCAGGCCGGCGGCGCATGTGCGCTGCGTGTCGCCGCCATCGGTGATGACCGCGGACTGCGCGACCGCCCCGCACCGCGAGACGGACTGGCCTGGCGAAGGATCGGCGTGCCGCGAGTAGCGCGAGGCGTTCGCTCGCGGCAGCCGGGATTCACGGTGCCGAACCGCTGAGATGCTGATCTGCATCTTCATGCGGCCCGACCTCCGCTGAGCGCGTCGCGTGCGGCACGGACACGCGCAATCGTGACCTGCTCCTCGCCAGCGTCGCGGGCGGCCTGCTCAGCCGCATCGCGCAGACGCTTCGCCGCGGAGATGCGGGTCAGCATCGGGTAGGCCTCGAGCATGCGATCCATTTGCTGCTTGGCCTCCGCGTCCCAGGGCAGCTGGCGGTTTTCGGCGGCGAGCCGCGACGGCGTCGCGTCCACCTGATCCAGCTCTGTGCCCAGGGGCAGGATGTTGAACAGGGCGTCAAACAGGGCGTTGCAGACCTCCTGGATCAGGTAGGTCGCGCCCGCGTAACCCATGAACGGGGTACCGGTGTGACGACGGACAATGGTCCCGGGCAGCGATGCCGGGATGTAGGCCGCGCGGCCGCCGATCTCCGCGAGGTACATGCGCTCGTTGTAGCCCCCGAAGAGAACCAGCGGTGTCTTCTCGTGCACGGCACTACGCACCGCATCATTGTCCGGCTTCTGCCCGGGGCGGCGCGCGAAGGCGAAGTTGCAGGGCAGCCCCAGCTCGTCTTCGAGGAAGTGCCGCACACCGCGGGCATAGGTCTCGGTGGCAGCGATGCCGAAGCTCGCGGTGCCGAAGAAATCCTGCGTCACGGAGCGCCACAGGTCCCAAATGGGCTTGATGGTCGTGTGCTTCTCGCGCTCAATGAACGGCTCCGGGTCGAGACCCAGGAGTTCCCCCAAGGCGCGGAGGAACTTGGTCGTGCTGTGCAGCCCAATGGGCGCCTGCAGGTAGGGCTTCTCCAACGCCTCGCAGAGCTTGCGACCAAATTCGCGGTAGAGGCAGACGTTGACGTCGGCGTCCACCAGCCGCGGGATGTGGTCCAGATGCGTGCCGAGCGGGAAGGTCATGTTGACCTCGGCGCCGATGCCCTCGATGAGCCTGCGCACCTCCGCCAGGTCCGACCAAGTGTTGAACATGCCGTAGATCGGGCCGACGATGTTTACGCGAGGCTTGTCGCCTTCCTTGCGCGCGCGCGGCTTCGGCATCTTCCCGTTCTTCAGTCCATACTGCTGCCACAGCCAGAACATGGCGCGATCGGAGGACTGCCACTGGTCCTCGTCGATGGTGCGTGGCAGGAAGCGCTGAATGGTGGTGCCGGACGGCGTCACACCGCCGCCGATCATCTCGGCGATGGAGCCAGTCACCACCACGGCGGGCTTGGATTCGTCGAGCGTGGCAAACGCGCGGCGCATGGCACCCTCGGTGCCCTCTTGGCCCAGTTCCTCTTCGCCGAGCCCCGTGACCACCACTGGCAGTTCATGTGGCGGCAGCGCGTCGGTGTAGTGCAGCACCGCGGTGACGGGCAGGTTCTCGCAGCCCACGGGGCCGTCGATGATGACCTGCATGCCCTTCACGGCCGTGAAGACATACACGGAGCCCCAGTAGCCACCGGCGCGATCGAGGTCTTGGATCAGCATCAGCTGCGACCTCCACCCGTCTTGCGCACCGGCTTCGCGGCGCGGGGTGCGGGCATGCGGTCCCAGATGCCGGCGCTGTCGCCGTCGCCGACGCCCTCGAAGAAGGCGTTCATCCGGTCGAAGCGCGCGCGGCTGGCGAGTGCCGCGTTGATCACCTGCGCCAGCGAACCGGCACCGGCAGGCCCCATGAGCGGACGGGCCGAGATCAGATTGGTGAAGTACAACGCCGGGATGCGCTGCTGCTTGGCGTGCTGCACCACCGGCGTGGTGCCGATGGCGAGATCCGGCTTGACCGCATCGACGGCCGCCTTGTCCTGCTCCAGCGCGGCGCGGAACTGCACCGTGACACCATGGGCTTCGAGCCACTCCAGATCCGGCTTGGACCATGGGGTCTTGGGCGCGGCGGTGCCGACGTACGGCACCCGAGCGCCGGACTCGATGAGCAACCGGGCCACCAGCAGCTCGGAGCCCTCGTAGCCGGACACGGTGATGGTGCCGTCGATGGGCGCCTGGGCGAGCGCGCCGCGAATGGCCGGCAGGAAGACGTTCTTGGCCGCGGCCACGTTGGCGGCCGGCACATTGCAGGCGTCGGCGATGGCTTCGAGCCAAGCCGCGGTGCCGTCGTGGCCCACCGGCGCGGAGCCGACGATACGACGCCCAGCCTCCTGGAACTCACGCACGGACGCGGTGTAGTAGGGATGGATCGCGGCAACGGCGGCGCAATCCAGCGCGGCATAGAGCTCGCGCCATTCTCGGGTCGGCACAACCGGGCCGGCGGCGAGCCCCAGCGGCTCAAGCAACATACCGACGCCGACCGGGTCGGCCGGGAACATTTCGCCCAACAGCGTGATGGTGGGCTTCTCGCTGCGGCCACCCCGCGGAGCCTGCACCGGCCCCTGCTCGGCTTCGCCGCGAGCGTATTTCAGCATGGCGCCGGCGAGCACGTCCTTGGCCTCCGCGTGCGTGGGCACGCCGAAGCCGGGCACGTCGATGCCGATAATGCGCACGCCGTTGACGGACTTGGGCAACAGGCGCAGTGGTACGCCAGAGGCCGTGGGCACGCACAGGTTGGTGACCACCACGGCGTCGTACTTGGCAGGGTCGGCCAGTTGCTGCACCGCCTCGCGCACGTCCTCGAACAGCTTGCCGGTCACCAGGGTCTCGGAATCGAAGGGCACGTAGCCCACCGAGCGCTTGGCACCGTAGAAGTGGCTCGTGAAGGTGAGCCCGTAAACACAACACGCCGAGCCGCAGAGCACGGTGGCGGTGCGCCGCATGCGCAGTCCGACTCGGAGCGAACCGAAAGCCGGGCACATGCTCTGGGGCTGATCATGCGGTCCGGTTGGATAGTCGGTGGCAAGGCGTTGCAGCAACTCGCTCTGACCCGCGGCCTCTGCGGCCCGGCGTAACTCGGCGGCGCCGGCGTGACAGCCGGCCCCGTCGCCATCGGCCTGCCGTGTCTCGACGGCGGCCTGCGGCGCATGTGACTCTGGCGCATGTGACTCTGGCGCATGTGACTCTGGCGCATGTGACTCTGGCGCATGCGCGTCGGGCGCGCTCACGCTCGACTCGTTGCCCAGCGGTGCGGAAGCGGCATCGTCATAAACGACCTCGCCGTCCGCGGCGCGTCGTTCGTCGCCACGCTCGCCGCCACTGGCGGACATGTAGAAGACTTTGGCCTGCATTGCGTGCTGCCCGCTCAGACGTCGTCGTAGATGACTTCGAGCGACGGCTTGTCGAGGCTCGACTTGCCGCACATGTCTTCCACCGTGGCCGGCTCCAGCACCACGTCACGGCCCACCGCATCGCCGGAGAAGAGGTTCAGCAGCGCATCCGCGGACAGCGGCTTCGGGCGCATCGGCGGCGCCTCGGCGACGTTGGTGCCCAGCCCCTCAAACAGCGGCGCCCATTCGCCGCCAGGCATGCCGACGATCTGGTAGGCCGCGCTCTTGCGGCGGATGTCCTCGTTCGCCGGGATCGACGCGAGCACCGGCACACCGGCCTGCTCGGCCCAGGCTTGCGCCTCGCCGGTGCCGTCGTCCTTGTTGATGACGATGCCGGCGACGCCGACGTTGCCACCCAGTCCGCGGAAGTACTCGACGGCGGAGCAGACGTTGTTGGCGACGTACAGGGACTGCAGATCATTGGAGCCGACGACGATGACCTTCTGGCACATGTCGCGGGCGATGGGCAGGCCGAAGCCGCCGCAGACCACGTCGCCCAGGAAGTCCAGCAGCACGTAGTCGAAGTCCCACTCGTGGAAGCCGAGACCCTCCAGCAGCTCGAAGCCGTGGATGATGCCGCGCCCGCCGCAGCCACGGCCCACCTCGGGGCCACCCAGCTCCATGGCGAAGACGCCGTCGCGCTTGAAGCAGACGTCGCCGATGGTCACCGGCTCGCCGGCCGCCTTCTTCTTGGCGGAGGTCTCGATGATGGTCGGGCACGCCTTGCCGCCGAACAGCAGCGTGGTGGTGTCGGACTTCGGGTCGCAGCCGATGAGCAGCACCTTCTTGCCCTGCTGCGCCATCATGTAGCTCAGGTTGGCGAGCGTAAAACTCTTGCCGATCCCACCCTTGCCGTAGATCGCGATGATCTGCGTATCTTTGGCAGATTCAGACACCGGCACCGGCTGTTCCGGCAAGCCGACGTTGACGGCGGTATTGGCCGCAGAGTTACCCATTCGCACCACTCCAATCGAGAATCATTTTTAGGCAGGCCGGATCATTGAAGGCCGTCTCGTAGGCCGCGGCGGCCTCGGCGGCAGGGCTGCGGTGGGTGATCAGGCCGTTGAAGGACAGACGCCCCTCGGCCAGCGCATCACGCACCGCCACCAGGTCCGGCTCTTTGAATTCCGCCGCCACGCGCAGGTGCAGCTCGCGCATGAAGGCGGGAGGGAAATCGAAGCTGATGGGCGCCTCGTAGAAGCCAGCGAGCACGATCTCGCCGCCGCGGGCAAGGCGCCCGATCAGCCCGTCCAGCAGCGAGGCGTCGCCGCTGACGTCGACGATGGTCTTGTAGTCTTTGCGCTCATCCTGCGCCGGGTCGATGACCTCATAACCCGTGGCACCGCCCCTGCGCTGCGGATTCGTCTCCCAGACCAGCGGCGGCTCGCCGCCCCGGGCCAGCACGACGCGCGCCAGGAGCCGCCCCAGCACACCATGGCCGACGATGAGCTCCGGCGGATGCGCGGAGCCCGCAACCGCGTGCTCCGCCGTGGCGCCCAGCGCCAGCAGCACGCCCTGCTCGCCGAGACCATCGGGCACCGGCAACAGCCGCGCACCCGGCACCACGACGCGGGATGCGGCGCCACCGAACAGGCCGTTGGCCTCTTCATAGCAGCGGGCACCGGGCACGAAGACCGTGTCGCCCACCGCGCGCCCGCTCTCGGGGCCGGCATCCACCACGCGGCCGACGGACTCGTAACCCGGTACCAGCGGATAGCCCATGCCCGGGAATGGCGGCATGCGGCCGGTCCAGAGCAGACGCTCGGTACCGGTGCTGATGCCGCTGTAGTCGATGTCCACCACACAGTCCGCGGCAGCTGGCGGCGTCAGCGCGAGCCTGCGCAAGGTGAGCTGGCGGGGCTCCTGGAGCACCACGGCCTGCGCACTGAGCGCGGGGGCTGTCATGTCAACTGGGGTGGTCACTTGAGATACGGATGCGTGTGTCGAATGCCCAAAGGCATCAGGCTGGGGCCGCCTGATCAACGTAGTGTCAGTCTAGCTTGACCCGCGCTGATGTCAATATAAATTTACAGTACACCTGTCAACCAAGCTTGGCAATCCCCTGCGGACTATGCGGCTTTGGCGACGATGACCCGCGTCTGCAGCGGCCGGCGCGTGCGCACCAGCCGAATGTCACCGAAGCCGGCGCGGGCAAGCAGGGCTTGGTGCTCACGCGGCGGGCGGGTGCGCCCGCTGCCCATGGCGAGCAGATACAGACCGAAGTAGGCGTCGCCAACGGGCTCCGCACCCGGCGTCTCGGACATGGGCTCGGTCACCAGCAGCGTGCCGCCGAGCGGCAGCGCCTGACGGACGGCGCGCAGGATGGCCATGGCGCCGTCGTCGTTGTGGTCCAAGATGACGCGCACCAGGGAGATCACGTCCGCGCCGGTGGGCAGCCCGTCGGCCTTGATGTCGCCGCCAACCAGGCGCACACGCTCGGCCATGCCGGCATCGATGAAGTTCTGCTCGGCGCGGGCGACGACCGCCGGCAGGTCGAACAGCATCAGTTGCAGGTGCGGCCAGCGCGCGCCTGCCTGCATCAAGAAACGGCCCTCGCCACCGCCCACGTCCATCAGGCAGCGGTGGTTCCGCAGGGAATAGGCGTCCAGGGTGTCCTCGGCCACCAATCCGCTGGACGCGGACATCAGCGTGCTGTACTGGGCGATGCGCTCATCGCCATCGGCGGCGGGGTCGGCGGCGCCGGCGTAGGACCAGTAGCGGCCGAGCTCGGTCTCCTCGAGCCCGCCGCGGAACAGCGCCAGCGGGTCATCGAGGTCGTGGTAGAGCATCCGGTGATGCCGCACCATGGCCGCGATGCCGGGGTTGCCGGGCATGGCGATGCCGAGCTTGCCGAGGCCGAAGCGGGTGCTGCCGTCGGCGCCGGTGCCGCGCCGTTCCAATAGGTCGATGGCCACGGCGGCGCGCAGCAGGCGCTCCGCGGCGGCGGTGCTCATATCCATCTCCGGTGCCAGATCGACCGCGGTGCGCGGGCGCTCGGCGAGCTTGTCGAACAGATCCAGCTCTACACACGCGAACAGAATCTGCGAGTAGACAAAGCCGGCGGTGATGTCGAACAGCCCCCGGGCGCGGCGCGCGGCCACCAGGCGGGTGAGCGGAAAGTCCGCCGCCCAGCGCTGGAAGGCGGGGCTCGCCATCTTCGCGTCGCGCCAGGCGCGCAGGCGGTCAAGTAAAGAGACGTCCACGGTTCGACCGCTCAGTGCACGGCGGCCGACCCGCGCGCCGGCACCTCACGGCAGGGCGCCGCGGGACGCACGGCGTATGGCGTACGGAGCACGGAGCCCACCTGACACATAGTGCCCGTCCTACCCGCGCAGCGCGGCAGGCAGCAGCCGCTCCATCTCGGCGCGCGCCATGGCGGCGAGCTGGTCGCGGCCGGGACAGGCCGGAATGGACTCGATGGCTTCGTCCAGCAGCGCCTTCAGCCTGGCGACAGCGCCTTCAACGCCCAGCTCGGCCACGGCGCTCGGGCGGTCATGCGCAGCATCCTGGCCCACGGGCTTGCCCAGCTCGGCGGCGTCGCCGGCGACGTCGCGCAGGTCGTCCGCCACTTGGTAGGCGAGCCCCAGATTCTCGCCGAGGGTGCGCCACGGCCCCGGGTCCATGCCGGCGGCAGCGGCCCCGGCCTGGGTGGCGGCCGAGAACAGCGCGGCGGTCTTCTCGCGGTGGTACTGCGTCAGGTCCACGCCCTGCTCACACTCCCAAGCCTGGCCGGCGACAATGCCGTGGCCCACGCCGACGGCGCGGGCGACGATCAGCGTCAGCGGGCCGAGCCGCTCCGGGTGCAAGCGGGTGTGCCAGGCGAGATTCTCGAAGGCCAGCACGATGAGCCCATCGCCGGCCAACAAGGCCAGTTGCTCGCCATGCTCGGGAAACAGCCGGTGCACGGTCGGTTGGCCGCGACGGGTGTCGGCGTCGTCGAAGACCGGCATGTCGTCATGCACCAGCGACGCGCAGTGCAGCAGCTCCAGCGACGCCGCCGCGGCATCCGACACCGCCGGCGCGTCGTCGCCGCAGGCACCGGCTACCGCCAACACCAGCCGCGGGCGGGCGCGCGAGCCCGGCGTCATCACGGCATGACGCACGGCACGCCCGAGCTGCGGCGGACCGCCATCGGCGAGGCCGAGCGTCAGGGCCGCTTCAAGGGCCTGCTCGATGCGTTGCAAGACATCCACGGGCCATGACCCTCCGCTGCTGAAACCGGTTGCAAGGGGCCGCGAGCGGCCTTGTCATCATTATTTGTCACGACTGAGTGTCAAGTAAAATAGACACTGACTCGCGGAGCGTCAACGCGGCCAATCAGCCGTCCTCGCCGAGAATCAGTAGCTTGCGCTCGACTCCGGCAGGAACCGCGCGTTTTGGTGCGCTGCGTCAATGGCCACAAGCGCCGCGGGGCAGGATCAGGCCCCTGGCGCCTGCCTCGCCGTTGGCATAGGAAGGTGCACGCGCGCGTCTTCACACGGCTCAGCGCGCATAGATTGTCTGCGCGCCAGGGCTTGCCGGCAGGAAGCGGCTGGGCCACCATCCCGACGCCGGCGGCAGGGTACCGGACCCGACAATCCAGCCTTCCCCAACTGTCACGGTTGCGACAAACCGGCGCGACCTCGGCGCCCAATCTCTTTCTAAACAGTTGCTTCGATCACGCCCACCAGGCAGGCACGCGCCTTGCTTCTAGCTCGGCAAGCCTTGCCCGCACCCCGCCGAGGGTGCCGAACCCACTCTTGAAGAGGACGCGTGATGGCGCTCGAAGCACTGGACCGATCGCTCTCGGCCACCGCCCCAGCCCCAGCCCCGGCAGCCGCTGGCGGCTGCTCCGCCAGTGGCTGCGGCAGCAGTTCCGATCAGTTGGCCCACCTGCCGGAGCACATCCGCGCCAAGGTGCACAACCACCCGTGCTTCTCGGAGGAGGCGCATCACCACTATGCACGTATGCACGTGGCGGTGGCGCCGGCCTGCAACATCCAGTGCCACTATTGCAACCGCAAGTACGACTGCTCCAACGAGTCGCGCCCGGGCGTGGTCTCCGAGGTGCTGACGCCGGAGCAGGCGGTGGCCAAGACGCTGGCGGTCGCGGCCGAGATCCCGCAGATGACCGTGCTCGGTATCGCCGGCCCCGGCGACCCACTGGCGAACCCGGAGCGCACGCTGGCCACCTTCCGCGCCCTGTCCGAGAAGGCACCGGACATCAAGCTCTGCGTCTCCACGAATGGCCTGGCGCTGCCGGAACTCGTCGATGAGATCTGCGAGCACAACATCGACCACGTCACCATCACCATCAACTGCGTGGACCCGGAGATCGGCGCCAAGATCTATCCGTGGATCTTCTGGAACAACCGCCGCATCAAGGGCGTGAAGGCCGCCAAGATCCTGATCGAGCAGCAGCAGAGGGGCCTGCAGATGCTCTGCGACCGGGGCGTGCTGGTGAAGGTCAACTCGGTGCTGATCCCGGGCGTCAACGATGCGCACCTTAAAGAGGTCAGCCGCGTCGTCAAGGAAAAGGGCGCCTTCCTGCACAACGTGATGCCGCTCATCGCTGAGCCCGAGCACGGCACCTTCTACGGCCTGATGGGCCAGCGCGGCCCGAGCAACGAGGAGCTGCAAGCGCTGCAAGACGAGTGCGCCGGCGACATGGCCATGATGCGCCATTGCCGCCAGTGCCGCGCGGATGCCGTCGGCATGCTCGGCGAGGACCGCGGTGCCGAGTTCACGCTGGACAAGGTGGCGGAGATGGACATCGACTACGCCGCCGCCATGCAGCGCCGCGCCGAGGTGCACGCGGCCATCGAGGCGAACCGCGCCGCGCAGCGACAGCAGCGGAGTGAGACCTTCATTCCGATCACATCTCTGAAGGGAACCATGCAGCGCCGCAAGCCCCAACCCGCCCCTGCGGCGGCCCAGGCGGCGCGCTTCGCGGTGGCCACCACCGGCGGCGGCGTCATCAACCAGCACTTCGGCCACGCCCGCGAATTCCTGATCTACGAGGCGGCGGCGGTGGGAGACGACGTGGACGTGCGTTTCCTCGCCGCCCGCAAGGTGGACCTCTACTGCGCCGGCGGCGACACCTGCGGCGATGCCGAGGACGCGCTCGCGAAGACCATCCGCACGCTCGAAGGCTGCACCGGCGTGCTGTGCTCGAAGATCGGCATCGAGCCCTGGGACCGGCTGGAGGCCGCTGGCCTGGTGCCCAACGGCGAGCACGCCATGGAGCCCATCGAGGACGCCGTCGCCGCCGTCTACCGCGAGCTGCTGGCGGAAGGCCGGCTGGACACGCCGGCCGCGGCCACCGCGCTCAGCGCCTGACGCGCGCCCACCGCGCCATCACTCGACCCAGTCACCAAAGCGCGATCACCAAAGCCGGTCACCAAGACCAGCCAGCCAACAGGGGAGCCACCATGGCCTACCGCATCGTCGAATCCTGCGTGAACTGCTGGGCCTGCGAGCCGCTCTGCCCGAGCAACGCCATCCAGGCCACCCGGCCGCACTTCGTCATCGACGCCGGGGCCTGCACCGAGTGCGACGGCGCCTACGCCGATCCCCAGTGCGCGAGCATCTGCCCGGTGGAGGGCGCCATCCTCGACGGCGCCGGCGTGCCAGTGAACCCGCCAGGCTCGCTCACAGGCATCCCGCCGGAGCGCCTGGCCCAGGCCATGGCCGAGATCCGCGCCCGCTGAGCGACAGCGCGCCGGCCGACTTACCGCCCACCCCATCCAGGGGAGTCACGTCATGTTCGTGTTCGACGCCGCCGCCCTCCTCCAGCAACCCCAAACGCCCGCGCCTCGGCAGCGCCGCCACCTGCCCGCGCGGCTGCTGCGGGCCATCGGCGAACGGCAGCGACTGCTGCGCTGGCATCGCGCCCGGCCACGGCCGGCCGGCTGCGGCTGGGTGCCGCGGCGGGTGTGGGCGCGGCATTCCGCGCTGCTGTGCCTGCGCGCCGGCATCGAGCCCAGCATCCCGGTGGAGCGCGGCCTCCAGTGACCCGGCCACATACCGACCCGGCAGCAGCGCCCATGACCGACATCGTCTTCTTCGAAAAGCCCGGCTGCATCGGCAACGCCCGGCAGAAAGCCTTGCTGGTGCAGCTCGGACACCGGCTGCACGTGCACGACCTGCTGCGCACGCCCTGGACCGCCGCCGAGCTGCGCGACTACCTGGAGAACCTGCCGGTGCGCGAGTGGTTCAACCCCAGCGCACCGCGGGTGCGCGACGGCGACATCGACATCGACGCGCTGGACGCCGACGCGGCGCTGACGCTGCTGGTCGCCGAGCCACTGCTGATCCGCCGGCCGCTCATCGACTCGCCGCACGGGCGCTGTGCCGGCTTCCTGCCGGGGCCGGTGCTGACGGCGCTGGGCGTGCCGGACAGCGCCGCCGATCTCGACAACTGCGCACGCGGGACACACCTGCCGGGCAATCCGGAACCGTCCTGCGATGCGCGCGCCGCCGCCTGCCGGTCCGACACCGAGCGACGGCCAGATGCCGCGGTGGAGCCACGTGCCGAGACAGCACGACGATGACGATGGCCGGTACCCGCGCAGACACGGCCCACCCCGGGATCGGCCAGGACGGCGCCCCGGCACCGGTGCCCATCGCCGACGACGTGCACTGGATCGGCGCACTGGACCCACAGTTGCGGCGCTTCGACCTCATCTTGCGCACCGCCAACGGCACCACGTACAACGCCTACGCGGTACGCGGGCGCGACGGCGTCGCCGTGGTGGACACGGTCAAGGCCGAGTTCGCCGAGCCGTTCTTCGCCCGGCTGGAACAGGTGGCGCGCTACGACGAGATCCGCGTCATCGTGCTGAACCACCTGGAGCCCGATCACTCCGGCGCCCTGCCGGAGCTGATGCGCCGCGCGCCCCAGGCGAGGCTCATCATCTCCAAGCGCGCCCCGGCGATGCTGAAGGCCCTGCTCAAGGCAGACGACGAGGAGATCCGCTACGAGACCGTAGACACCGGCCATGAGATCGACCTCGGCGGCCGGCGCCTCAAGTTCCTGCACACGCCGTTCCTGCACTGGCCGGACACCCAGTGCACCTATCTCGTCGAGGAGCAGGTGCTGTTCTCGGGCGATGTCTTCGGCTGCCACCACTGCGACCGGCGGCTGTTCAACGACCGGGTCGGGGACTTCCGCTTCGCCTTCGAGTACTACTACGCGCACATCATGCGCCCGTTCAAGGCGCACGTGCTGGACGCGCTCCGGCTCATCGAGCCGCTGCCGCTCAAGCTCATCGCACCTACGCATGGCCCCATCCTGCGCGAGCGCCCACGCCGCTATGTCGCCCGCTACCGAGAGCTCTCCGGCGGCGCCGCACTGGAGCCGATGCCGGTCGACAGCGCCCCGCTGCGCACGCTCCTGATCTTCTATCTCAGCGCCTATGGCAGCACCGCGCGCATGGCCGAGGCCATCTGCGCCGGTGCCGAGACGGTGCATTCCGTGCGCGTGTCGCTGTACGACCTCGACGGCGGCGAGTCCGAGCCCTTCGTGGACCTGATCGAGGCCGCCGATGCGCTGGCGCTCGGCTCGCCCACGGTGAACGGCGACGCCGTCAAACCGGTCTGGGACCTGCTCTCGTCGCTGGCGGTCGTCAACCTGCGCGGCAAGGTGGGCGCCGCCTTCGGCTCCTACGGCTGGAGCGGCGAGGCGGTACCGATGATCGAGGACCGCCTGCGCGGGCTGAAGCTGCGCGTGCCCCTGCCCGGGCTACGGCTGAAGCTGATCCCGACCGACGCGGAACTCGCCGACTGTCGCGACTTCGGCCGCCGCCTGGCACGGGCGCTGGTGGGCGACGCGGCAAGCGGCAGTGGCAACGGACAAGCGGCGCGCGGCGTCATCGACTTCGCCGAGCTGGGCTGAGCACCCCGAGCCCGCCAGTAGCCAATCCGAAAAATAGCGCACCCATGCGCAATTGATGGTTCCGACAGCAATCAATCGGCCAATCTCAACGGCCGCAACCAAGAGGATCTGCCCCCATGGCAAAAGCGAAACTCACCTTTGAAGACATTGGCCAGACCGTCAACGTGCCGGCCGGCATCCGTGTCATCGACGTCTCCGAGAAGGTCGGCGCCGGCATCATCTACGGCTGCCGCGAGGGCGACTGTGGCACTTGCATGATGCACGTGACCGACGGCTGGAACAATCTCACCGAGCCCTCGGTGCTGGAAGAGAAGGTGCTGCGCGAGAACATGGCCGGCCGTCACGACCGCCTGGCCTGTCAGGCGCAGGTGATCGGTGACTGTTCGGTCAAGCCGGCGTAAAGGATTCCGTGCGCGGTGCGTCATTTTAGAGTGCGCAGTGCGTCGTGCGAGGTGCGCCGGCCGGCACCGGCGAAGGCCACGAACCCTGCGGTAACGCACTCCGCACTCCGCACTACCCGGCAATCCGCGTTAGTCATTGCCACATCTCAACTCATTACAACCCCTATTCCATAGGAGCCCCCATGGCCCTCGTAACCTTCTCCAACCCCGACTACAAGGACAAAACCGTCTACGCCGTCGCTGGCAGCCACACCGAGACCGTTCTCAAGATCGCCAAGGAAAACAAGGTGCCGGTGCAATTCGATTGCCAGGACGGCGAGTGCGGCCACTGCCTGGTGCGCGTCACGAGCACCGATGACAAGGACCGTATGGGCTACCACCTGACCGAAAAGGAGATCACCGTGCTCAAGGAGCTCGGCAAGCTGACCCAGGAGGACATCGACCGGCTGGCGGTGGACGACATGCCGAGCGAATGGCGCCTGGCCTGTCAGATGATCGTCCGCGACGAGGACATCCTGGTCGAGTATTGATTTGGAAGCTGATTGCTCGGCCGTCTCCGGCCGGCAATCACCAGGCAATTCAAGAACAAATGAAAACCTTGGACAGCGACATGAATGGCAGCGCAAGCAATGCAGCCCGGCCAGCGGGCACGCACCAAGGCACCCACGCGCGGCGCTGCAGTGTCGCCGTGGCGGCCCCAGCCAGGCCCGGCGTCGCCGACCACGTTGCCGTCAACGCGCTGTTCGCCAAGCTCGCGCCATACGCGACGGGCGAGCCCAACGACCAGCCCTTCGCCTGCATGATCGCCACGCTGTGCGCCGGCGGTGGCGCACTGCCGGACTGGCTCGGCCTGGACCCGGCGGCCTTCGGCTGCCTGCTGGAGCACCACTTCTCGGGCTTCCGGCTGGACTCGCCGCCCTGCCCCGGTCGGATGCCGGACCCGGCGCGGAACGATGAGCGCCGGGAGCTGGTCGAACTCATGCTGATGGACAAGGCCGGCGACTCGCCGTCAGAGGTCTGGATGGCCCACGTGGTGGCCGCCGGCTGCATGGGCAGCGATCATCTATGGCAGGACCTAGGGCTGTGGCGCCGCGCCGACCTCACCGCGCTGATGCGCCGCAACTTCCCGGCGCTGGCCGCGCGCAACGTCAAGGACATGAAGTGGAAACGGTTTCTGTACAAGCAGCTCTGCGAGGCGGAAGGCATCTACGTCTGCCGCGCACCCTCCTGCGAGGTCTGTACCGACTACCATGCGTGTTTCGGCCCTGAGTACTGACTTGCTCTTCCTGGTGGACGACAGCGGCGGCCTGCTCACGCGCCGCGCCATCGGCGCCTACCTGGGGCTTGCCATCGGCGATGCCCTCGGCGGCACGGTGGAGTTCCTGACGCCATCCGAGATCCGCGCCGCCTACCGCGTGCACCGCGATATGGTGGGCGGTGGCTGGTTGCGGCTGCGCCGCGGCCAGGTCACCGACGACACCGATATGGCCCTGGCGCTGGGGCGGAGCATCCTCAGCGCCGGTCGCGTCGATGCCGAGGCCGCGGCGGCCGCCTTCAGCGACTGGATGCGCCGCAAGCCCATCGACATCGGCAATACGGTGCGCCGCGGCATCGCCGCCTACCGCCGCACCGGCAGCCCGGAATCGCCGCCTTGCGAATACGACGCCGGCAACGGCGCCTGCATGCGCTGCCTGCCGGTCGCGCTCGCCACGCTCGGCAGCAGCATCGCGCAGGTGGACGCCGCCAACCGTGCCCAGGCGCACGTCACCCACAACAACCCGACCTCCGACGCCGGCACACTCTGCGTGCTGCGCATGGTTCAGACGGCGCTCCTGGGCGGCGACCGGGCAGCCCTCGCCGCCATCGCCGACGAGCTGGTAGCGGAAGATCGAATGTTCGATTACAGCCGCAAGCGCAGCGAGAACCCGAGCGGCTTCATCGTCGACACCCTGCGCACGGTATTCCAGAGCCTGTTCGCGACGGACAGCTTCGAGGCGGCGCTGGTGGACTGCGTCAACCGCGGTGGCGACGCCGACACCACCGGCGCCATCACCGGCATGATCGCCGGCGCCCTGTACGGCCCGGCCGGCATTCCCCCGCGCTGGATGCGCCACCTGGCCCAGGACGTGCGCCATGCCTGCATCGAGCAGGCGCAGGGCCTGCTCAAGCTCTCACCGCTATTCGCCGCGACGGGAGCGCAGACCCAAGACCTGAGCGTACCGTGATCGCCCCTCATCGCGCGCCAACGTCAGCCCTGGCGCTATTGCGGCAACGGCTGGTCGCAAAAGGCGCGCTCCTGTAAAGGCCCCGCCATGCGCGCGCGTTGGCGCTCGTGCCGACAAGGCGCTGACTTGGTGACTGTTTCCATGCCAATCCTCCCGCCGAGGCGTACCACCAGCTGCGGCGACCGGATGCATGGCATTGCGAAATCTCAGGGCAATTCAGTCAGAAATAGGCCGATACTGTCACCAATGGCAGCGTACGCGTCGCTGCCCCAGCGTCCTGGCGTGCTGGCCAGTGCCAGACCCACGGGCGGTCTTTTTTCTTTGGGGCGCGCGATGCCGGCTTCCGCCGGCGGGCCGAGGGTTCGGCCCGCGTCCGTTATCGGGGAGGTACAGCTTATGCCGATGCAAGACAGAGCCGGCGGGCGCGGCACCGGACAGGTTCGGGATCGAGGACGCGGTCAGGGGCGCGGTCAAGGGCGTGGTCGCGGCTGTGGCGCCGGTCCTCGCGGCGCTGGCCGCATGCGCGGGCGCCGACAAGGCGATGGACGCGAGCAAGTCGAGACCGGTGACATCTGCGCTTCCAGCAAGGTTGAAGACCGCCGGCATCGCGCTCAGCACAGGGTGAGCACGCCGCTGAGCGAGGAGATCGCGCGGTTGCGCGTCGAGCTGGAGCGGCTGGAGACCGGTGCCGACTTGGCGCCGGCAAAATGAAGTCCACGCTCCCGGCGTGGCATGGCCGGGGCCCGCGTCGCGGCCCCGGCGCGATCACGAGCCGACCCCCGGGCGGGACTTCGGCACACGGTCAGGCATGACCTCCGGCGGACGCCGGCGCCTGCCTGCTCTTTCGAATCCAACACCCCGGAGTCACCGATCGATGAAGATAGCAATTACGGCCGAGACCGATCAGGGGCTCGCGAGCCCCGTCGCACAACATTTCGGACACGCACCCTATTTCGTACTGGTGGAGTTGCACGAGGGCGCGGTGCGTGCCGCCGACGTCTTAGCCAACCCCTTTGCCGAGTCCCACGAGCCGGGCCAGATCCCGGCTTTCATCCATGCGCAGGGGGCCGAAGTCATGATCAGCGGCGGCATGGGCGGCCGTGCCATCGGCTTCTTCCGCAACGCCGGCGTGCAAACGGCCACAGGCGCGAACGGCACCGTCGGCGACGCCCTGCAGGCCTATCTGACCGGCACCTTGCAGGGCGCCGCGCCCTGTGCCGAGAGCGTGGCACACGGCCACGGCTGACACGGATACCTGAATCGAATCTCAGGTGCTGTGTCCGGGCATCATTCGGCCTCGCGTAGCGCACCCGCCTGGAAGGCCCGGCAAATGTCGTGGGAGCGGCGTCCCCGCCGCGATGTCCGCATGCGCCGGATCGCGGCGCGGACGCCGCTCCCACACAACAGAGATTATGCAGGCATACGGTGTAGTGGCTCTTGTGGGAGCGGCACTCTTGGTGCCGCGACCGGCGGCAAGGCAGCGCACCATGCCCGAGTAACTACCAGACGGCAGGCAACCGCCCAGCCGTCGTCGCGCCACAAGAGGCAGTGGCGCTCCCACGCCAATCCGCCTGGAGCAGCCGTTACGGGAGGTCGGATTAGCGCAGCGTAACCCGACGACGGACGCCGGTGCGCTGTTGATGGTCGGGTTACGCTATCGCTAACCCGACCCACCATCCTCTCGTTGTCGTTGTCGTCGAGTATCCGATTACGACCACGACCACGAGTGCAGACTTCGGCCAAATTCCTCGGCTTCGGCCCCACACCGGGTTGGCGCTCCGCCATAACCGCCTGCTTGTCGGGCCTCCTTCGTCGGCCCGACCTACGACAGCCTCCCGCCACGAATCCCTTGCGTGCTTTCTTCACATCCTCTCAGGCCGCTTGCGCGGGAATGGCGTTGCCAACACCGGTGATCTCGTTGCGCTCGTTGCAGTAGATCAGGGTCGGCTTGAAGACGGCCGCTTCCTGCTCGGTCATGGCCGCGTAGCAGCAGATGATGACCCGGTCGGCGGGACTGGCCTTGTGGGCGGCGGCGCCGTTGATGGAGATGATCCTGGAGCCCGCCTCGGCGCGGATGGCGTAGGTGCTGAAGCGCTCGCCGTTGGTGACGTTGTAGATGTGCAGCTGCTCGTACTCGCGGATGCCGGCGCGGCGCATCAGGTCTTCGTCGATGGCGCAGGAGCCCTCGTAGTCGAGCTCCGCGTGGGTAACGCAGGCGCGGTGCAGCTTGCATTTCAGCAAGGTGAGTTGCATAGCCGTGTGTTCCTCCTCGGGACCGCCGGATACGCATCCGCGGGCCTGAAAATGATGTCTCGTCGGTCGCCGATGGTCCCGAAGCGCGCTCCGGCGCGGTCTGCACGGGCCGCTTCGGACCCTGGTCAGTCCCAGGTCGTTCCCTGGTCGTTCCCAGTTCGCTCCCATCTGGGTGCAGCCATTTTGCTGCGGTGCAATATGCGCCTATTGTCGCAACGCACGCATCGGAGCCGCAAGCGAAATCCTTAGGGCCGTTGACTGGCGCCCGAGCTCAGCCGGTAGCCGTGGCGCCCCGCTCGAACTCCAGGTTGTCGATGAGCCGTGCCCGCCCGAGGCGGGCCGCGGCGAGCACCACCAGCGCCCGGTCGGCGTGGCCGGGCAGCGCGAGATCCGCCTGGCGGCGGACACTCACGTAGTCTGGCGTGAAGCTGGCGTCGGCCAACGCCCGCATCGCATCCCGCTCGGCCGCCGCCGGCTCGACACCCGCGGTCACCGCCGCCGCCAGCCGTTGCAGGGTGCGGTAGAGCTCCGGCGCACGGGCGCGCTCAGCCGCGGTCAGGTAGCCGTTGCGCGAGCTCATGGCGAGCCCGTCGGCCTCCCGCACCGTGGGCATACCATCGATCTCGATGGGCATGTCCAGGTCCGCCGCCATGCGTCGGATCAGCATGAGCTGCTGGTAGTCCTTTTGCCCGAACACCGCCACGTCCGGCTGCACCATGTTGAACAGCTTGGCGACCACGGTGGTGACACCGCGGAAGTGCCCGGGCCGGCTGGCACCACAGAGCTCCGCGGACAGCCCCGGCACGTCGACAACGGTGTGGCCGTCGCGCCCCCGCGGGTACATGGTCGCGTCGCTGGGCGCGAACAACAGATGGTTGCCGGCCGCCGCGAGCCGCTCGGCGTCCTGCGCCAGGGTGCGCGGGTAGGCGTCGAGGTCCTCGCCGGCGCCGAACTGCAACGGGTTGACGAACACCGTGGTCACCACCCGGTCCGCGCGCACCAGCGCCGCCTCCACCAGCGCGATGTGGCCGGCATGCAGGTTGCCCATGGTAGGCACCAGAGCGATGCGAAGGCGCGCGGCGCGCCAGTCCGCGAGTCGAGTGCGCAGCGCCGGGATGTCGTACAGGGTCAGCATGAGTGGTGGGCATTCCGTCAGAACAGTGTCTCGCCGGGGCCGGGGAATGTGCCGGCCTTGACCTCCTCCACGTACGCGGACAGCGCCTCCGCGACGCTGCCGGTGGAGGCGGCGAAGTCCCGGCTGAAGCTGGGCGAGCGGCCCGGCAACAGGCCCAGCATGTCGTGCAGCACCAGCACCTGGCCGTCGCAGCCGTTGCCGGCACCGATACCGATGACGGGGATGGCGAGCTCCTTGGACAGCGCCTCGGCCAAAGCCGCCGGCACACATTCCAGCACCAGCATGGAGGCACCAGCGTCTTGCAGCACCAGCGCATCGGCGCGGATGCGCGCGGCGCCGGCGTCGTCCTTGCCCTGGTAGCGGTAGCCGCCGAGCTGGTGGATGGACTGCGGCAACAAACCGAGGTGGCCACACACCGGCGCGCCGAAACGAGTCAGCCGGCGCACGGTGTCGGCGAGCTCGGCGCCACCCTCCAGCTTGACCATGGTGGCACCACCGTCGCCCATCAGGCGCTCGGCGGCGGCCAGAGCTCGCTCCTCGGTGGCGTAGCTGAGGAAGGGCATGTCGGCGATCACCAGCGCGCGGTCCGCGGCCCGGCTGACGCAGGCGCTGTGGTAGACCATGTGCTCCAGCTTCACAGGCACCGTCGTCGGCTGCCCTTGCAGCACATTGCCCAGGGAGTCGCCAACCAGCAACACGTCGACGCCGGCGGCCTCCAACAGGCGCGTGAAGGCGGCGTCGTAGCAGGTGAGGCACGCGATGCGCTCGCCACGACGCTCCATGGCCGCCAGGGTGGCGCTGGTGATCCGCTCGCCGTTCATCAGTGGGCTGGGCCTCTTGACTGGTATGGTGGGGGCGCGGCTGGCGCTCGATGGTCGCGTCGCCGGCTCAGGACAGGGCGGCCCGCGGCGGCTCGTCAGCCACGCTCGTGTCCGATGCATCGAGCTCCGCCGGCAGGGTACCGACGGGGAGCGCGAGCGCAATGGGCGCCAGCGCCGCGACACCGTTCTTGGGCATCGCCGCCAGCAGCACATCGAGCCGGCCCTGCCCCGGGATGTCCAGCGCAGCCGGCGCAACATCCGCCAGCGGCACCAGCACGAAGGCACGCCGGCGTATCTCCGCGTGCGGCAGCGTCAGCCGAGGTTGCGCCAGCCGGCGGATGCCGAACAACAGGATGTCCAGGTCCAGCGTGCGCGGACCCCAGCGGGTGCCATCACGCACGCGCCCGTGCCGGCGCTCGATCTGCTGCAAGGCCCCGAGCAGCGCCCAGGGCGTGAGCCGGGTGCGCAGCCGCGCGGCGGCGTTGATGTAGTCAGGCTGATCGGCCGGCCCCACGGGGGCGGTGCGGTACAGCCAGGACAGGCCCTCCAGCCGGCTCGCCGGCAGGCCGCCGAGGTCCGCCGCGGCTCGCTCCACGTGCGCGCGCGGATCATCCAGATTGGCGCCGAGACCGATGTAGACGGTCTCGGCGGCCGGAAGCAATTCAGTCATCGGCGTCACCCGCGGCGCGGCCATGCATGACCGCCGCACCCTCGGCCCCGCCGTCGCCGCCAGAGTCGCCGCCGCCCGCGGACTTGGGCTTGCGCCGCCGCCGCGGGCGGCGCTTCTTGCCGGCGCCGGTCATCTTGGCGCGGTCGGCGGCGTTGGCGTCCTGGAATTTCGTCCACCATTCCGCCAGCTCCGGGTCCACCTCGCCGGCCTCGGCGCGCAGCAGCAGGAAGTCGTAGGCGGCGCGGAAGCGCGGATGCCCCATCAGCGCGATGGGCCGGCGGCCCTGACGGCGCTCGAGCCTGGGCTGAAGGGACCAGATCTCGCGCATGGGCATGCCGAAGCGCTTGGGGATGGCCACCTGGCGCTGCTGCTCGGACGCCACCTCGTGGGAGGCCAGCGCCATGGCGTCGGCCCAGGCCGTGCCGCCGTCGAGCAGTTCCTGGTAGCGCAAGCGCACCGGCTCCCAGAGCAGCACCGCAAACAGGAAGGGCGGCACCACGGACTTGCCGTCGAGCACGCGGCGGTCGGTGTTGTCGAGCCCGCGGCTGACGAAGACGCTCGGAAACTCCTGCTCCTGTCGCTCCAGGCAGGCGTCGGTGGCCGGGAACAACTGCCCGAACAGCCCGTAGCGCCGGAGCTTCTCGAAGGCATGCAGACCATAGCCCGCGTGGAAGAGCTTCAGCACTTCCTCGAACAGCCGCGCCGCCGGGACCTCCGCCAGCAGCGCTGCCAGCGCCGACAACGGCGCCTCGCAGGCCGGGTCGATCATGAAGCCGAGCTTGCAGGCAAAGCGCACGGCGCGAAGCATGCGCACCGGGTCCTCGCGGTAGCGCGCCTCCACGTCGTCGCCGATCAGCCTGAGCCGCCCCTCCCGGAGGTCCGCGAGGCCACCGGCATAATCCACCAGCGAGAAGTCCGCGATGTTGTAGTACAGGGCGTTGACGGTGAAGTCCCGCCGCAGCGCATCTTCGGCGATGCTGCCGTAGACGTTGTCGCGCAGGATCATGCCGTTCTCGGTGCGCACGGCATCCGCATCGGTGCCGTCCTGTCCGGCTGGGATGGCGCTGGCACGGAAGGTGGCCACCTCGATGATCTCCGGGCCGAAGAACACGTGCGCAAGCCGAAAACGCCGGCCGATGAGCCGGCAGTTGCGGAATACCTGACGCACCTCCTCCGGTGTCGCATCGGTGGCGACGTCGAAGTCCTTGGGCTCGTGGCCCAGCAACAGGTCGCGCACGCCGCCGCCGACGAGATACGCCGCATGGCCGGCATCGCGCAGGCGATAGAGCACCTTCAGCGCGTTTTGACTGATATTGCTGCGCGAGACGTTATGGTCCGAGCGCGGGACGATCAGCGGTTCTGGTTCTGCTGGTGAAGACAAGGGATCTTGAGCAGCCGAAAGTTTCACGTATAATACGCGATTCCCGCACCCGCTTCCGCTCCCTTCGTCTAGTGGTTAGGACGTCGGCCTCTCACGCCGGTAACAGGGGTTCGAATCCCCTAGGGAGCGCCACACACGACAAGAGGCCCCACCGGGCAACTGGTGGGGCCTTTTTGTTAGCCCGTTCTCGCTGAACGAAACGTCGCAGCGGACAGCCACCGTTGCGGCACCATCCAATCGAGACGCCCGCACTTGACCAAGCCCTGGCCTACATCACCTGCACTTGCTTCGCAAACCATCTCCCGATGCGCCCCCGCGCATCACGACCATTCCCACGGCGAGCGCTGCGCCGCAAGTCCACGGACCAGCTGCACGGGCCATCCAGCCCCTGCAAATCGCCATGCTTGACGCCGGGCAGGCGCCGCGACCGGTTGTCGGCGATGCGCCGCGCCTGGTGCGGGCCGCCGTCGGTCCGGCCCGGGCTGCGATGCAGCGGCGGACCGGTGCCGGCAGCGCTTTTGCCAGCTTCGGCGAGGTCGTCCAGGGCCGGCGCGCCGACGGCGAGGATTTTCTCATCACCCTGCCGGTGGATCTCTGGAGCCGATGCCGGGCGGTCCGCGGGCAGGTCGCCGGCCGCTCGCGCGTAGTGGCCCCGCTCACCAAGTCGCGGCGGGCGGGCGAGGCGATGCTGCGCGCGCTGGGGCTCGGCCAAGGTGTGGAACTGCACGTCGAGCTCGAGCGCGACATGCCGGTGGGCAAGGGGCTCAGCTCCAGCACCGCGGACATGCTCGCGGTGGTGCGCGCCTGCGAGCATCTGTTCGGTGTCAGCGTGGGGCGGGAGGTCGTCTCGCGGCTGTTTGCGGACATCGAGCCCCACGACGCCCTGCACTACGCCACGAGCGTCGCCTACAACCATCGCCGCGGACGGCTGCTCGCCAGGCTGGATTATGTGCCGGACTTCCGGATCATCGCCGTGGACGCCGGCGGCGCGGTCTGCACCGAGACCTACAACCGCGACCTCCACTACGCGCCGCGCCTGGTCGCCGAGTACCAGCGGCTATACCAGCGCACGCTCGCCGCGTTCGCGGCGCGGGACGACGCGGCCATCGCCCGCTGCGCCCAGCGCTCCACGGAACTGCACGTCGGGCGTACCGGGAACGGCTTCCTCCAATATCTGCTGGAGCGGGCGCCGGGCCTGGATGTGCTCGGCGTCCTGGCCGCCCACAGCGGCACCTGCGCCGGCCTGCTGCTGCCGGGCGCGGCGCCGGATGTGCGACTCGAGCGCATAGAGGCCGCCGTCAGCCCGCTGGGCCGGGTGTTCCGTGCCCGCACGCTCGCGACCGCGCCCGCGGGGCTTCGCTTGCCCGTGCGATTCGCTGATCCGCGCGAGGCGATATCCGCTTCCGCGGCCTGAACCGCGGCGGGGACGCCGCTCCCACATCCGCTCGTGCGCCTGGCGCTGCCGCACCCGGCGCGCCGCACTTGCCAGCCGCGCGGGCTCGTCGCGGCGGGGACGCGGCTCCCACATCGCTCCCCGATCCTGCATACTCATCCGATGTCCGTCGTTAAGGAGTCATCCATGTCCCGAACCCCCGTCAACAAGGTCGTGCTCGCCTACTCCGGCGGCCTCGACACCTCCGTGATCCTGAAATGGCTGCAAGAGGAGTATGGCTGCGAGGTGGTCACCTTCACCGCCGACATCGGCCAGGGCGACGAATTGGAGCCCGCGCGCACCAAGGCCGAGGCCGCCGGCGTCAAGGAGATCTACATCGACGACCTGCGTGAGGAGTTCGTGCGCGACTTCGTGTACCCGATGTTCCGCGCCAACGCCATCTACGAGGGCGAATACCTGCTCGGCACCTCCATCGCCCGGCCGCTCATCGCCAAGCGCCTGGCGGAGATCGCCGCCGAGACCGGCGCCGACGCCATCAGCCACGGCGCCACCGGCAAGGGCAACGATCAGGTGCGCTTCGAGCTGAGCGCCTACGCGCTGAACCCGGACATCAAGGTCATCGCCCCGTGGCGGGAGTGGGACCTGCTCTCGCGCGAGAAATTGATGAACTACGCCGCCGCGCACGGCATCGCCATCGAGCAGAAGCGCGACGGCACCAAGTCGCCCTACTCCATGGACGCCAACCTGCTGCACATCTCCTACGAGGGCTACGACCTCGAAGACCCCTGGGTCGAGCCCGGCAAGGATATGTGGCGCTGGAGCATCGCACCGGAGGACGCGCCGGACACCCCCACGGAGCTCACGCTCAGCTTCACCCGCGGCGACATCACCGCCATCGACGGCAAGGCCATGACGCCCGCCGAGGTGCTGGCGGAGCTGAACCGCATCGGCGGCGCCAACGGCGTCGGCCGCGCCGACATCGTCGAGAACCGCTACGTGGGCATGAAGTCCCGCGGCTGCTACGAGACGCCCGGCGGCACCATCATGCTCAAGGCCCACCGCGCCATGGAGTCGCTCACCCTCGACCGCGAGGCGGCGCACCTAAAGGACGAGCTGATGCCCCGCTACGCCGAGCTCATCTACAACGGCTACTGGTTCAGCCCGGAGCGGGAGATGCTCCAGGCCGCCATCGACCAGACCCAGCAAGTGGTCAACGGCGACGTGCGCCTGAGGCTCTACAAGGGCAACGTCATGGTGGTCGGCCGCCGCTCCGAGACCAACAGCCTGTTCGACGAGTCCATCGCCACGTTCGAGGAGGACGCCGGCGCCTACGACCAGGCCGACGCCACGGGCTTCATCCGCCTCAATGCGCTGCGGCTGCGGGTGCAGGGGCGGAGGCGGGGTTGATCGGGCGCTTGCGCGGGAGACCGTGAAAGTATTGCTCGCAACACCGAAAGCCAGATCTCGCCATCGTCCGCGGCCGCCTCGCGAGCTGGTATGGCGCCACCGTGTCGCTGACAGCCCTGTTCGCTTGAGCAAGCGCACGCAGAAGCAGAGAAGGCAACCGCGGCGGTCAGTCGGCCCCGCCGTCGCGATTCCCCACCCAAGGGGGCGTTACCCGGGAGGCTCACACCATGAACTGGTATCTGGACGTCCTGAAGAAATACGCGGTCTTCAGCGGCCGTGCCCAGCGCGCGGAGTTCTGGTACTTCGCGCTCTTCAACACTTTGATCGGAATCGTGCTTGTGCTCGTCGACATGGCGCTCGGCACCTACTCGAAAGATGCCGGAGTGGGCTTGTTCTACGGCCTGTACGCACTCGGCGTGCTGTTGCCCGGCATTGCGGTGGGGGTGCGGCGCCTGCACGACACCAGCCGCACCGGCTGGTGGTACCTGCTCGTCGCGATCCCGTTGATCGGCGCCCTCGTGCTGCTCGTGTTCTTCGTCCAGGACAGCACGCCGGGCGCGAACCAGTACGGGCCAAACCCCAAGGGCATCACGGCCTGAGGCGAACGGCGCGCGGCGAGAACCGCGCTGCCGCGCGGGGCCGCCGTCAGCCGCCGCGCTGCACCAGCAGGTCCCGCAGCGCCCGCAGCAGGTCGGTCTCGGTGATGATGCCGACAAGATGGTCGCCGCCGTCGTCGGAGACGGGCAGGCAGCCGATGCGCTCCGCCATCATCCGCTCGACGGCGACGCCGAGGTCCGCCTCGGGGGGGATGGTGGTGACCGGCGTATGCATCACGTCGCCCACCTCCACCGGCGCCTCGTGGAAATAGCGGGCGGCGAGCTGAAGGTCCCGCCGCGCCAGGATGCCGGCACAGTTGCCGGCGCCGTCGAGCACCGGCAGGTGGTGGAGGCCCTTCTCTTCCATGATCGCGAACGCCTGCTGGTAATCGGCCCCGGCGTCGATAGTGACAGGCGCGGCACTCATGTAGTCGCGGACTTGCATTGCACTGACTCCCATTGGTGGTGTCCGCGGCGCGCGATTGCGCTTGCGGGCATTGCGATTGCGCAAGCATGCGATAGCGAGCCTGCGCTGAGAAGTGCTGCGGGTCAAACGGGGCGCCACGTCAACCGTCGACCCAGCAGCGCACGGCCCTGCAGGAGCGCTCCCGCCTTGCCGCAGATCAACGAACCGGCGATGCGGCAAGCTCGCCCCGGCGGTCAACGCCGTGTGGGTCCAACCGACTGTCGCGACACTGTTGCTCCGGCGCGGCCCCGAAGCGCGTCGCACATGCCCCGACGGGGGGTACGACAGCGGCAGACAGTTCGCGGCCAATTGGGTTAGCATGCGGCAAGCGTGGTAGTACGGGTTTTCCCAATAATCGGGGGCGGAGGCAAACCACCGATGACTCGCGGCATTCAACTGAAAGAGCTGACCAAGACCGACCTGGGCCACCTCGGCCTGGCACCGGACACGCTGCAAGGCGGGCTGGATCTCGCCAGCGATGACGAGACGCTGGGCATCGATACCATGGCCATCACCCGCGAGGTGCGCAAGACCCTGGAGGCGGTCTACGACATCCTCTCGGACGCCCTTCCGCCAAGGCACGGCTGATTGGAGCACGGTCCAGCCGCCCGCGGCTGATCGCCCGCCGGTGCGCCGCCTGCCCCGGCGGCGCCATCATCCAAAGCAAACGCCCAACGAGCGTGCCATGTGGTGCGCCGTCGGCGCCCAAAGTCAGTTGCTTTGGCCATCCGGCCGAAAAAAAACCGCCACGGCAGGGTGTGTGCTGCCGGGCGGTCAACTGGCTTGCTGCCCAGAAATCATGCGGCCGCGTGCGGCCTCGGGATGAATCTGCGCCGTTGCTCGACACCCGCCGCGAGCAGGCGCGGCGCGCGGCATGACGGCGAGCGGGCCCGGGCAGCGAATGCCGCCCCGGTAAGCCGCTCAGCCGGCGCCTGCGATCAAGTGTCGGCCCGGGGTTTCAGAAAGGGTTGCGTCGTCAGCCGCCAACGTGCTCGCCGTTGGACGGCTGATCGGCAAAGCGCTTAGCCTCGCTAGACTCTGCCTGGTTGCGCAGCCGGTCGTTGTTGCGGACGATGCCTACGATCAGGCCCGCGCTGACGAGCGCTGCAAGGACACCGCTGATGGTTAATGCGTCGAAACTCATGGTACTGCCTCCGTTTCCCGCGACTGCGCTAGTCTTACTCAGACTCCCGCTCAGACTCCGGCTCAGACTCCGACTCGACGCCGCATGGCGATGCCATCCCGTTCGATCGGATCTCCATTGCCGGTCGAGGCACTGCGTCCGCGGCTGACCCCGCTGCCGCCGAACCTGAACATTGCCCCGGTTTTCGCTAGGGCTTGAGTCAATTATGGGTGCGGGTAACTACTAAGGTATTTCGTCATATACTGATATTTGTGACAACTTGTTACGAGCGCCACCGCGTGCCGCCGAGCCTCGCGAAGGTCTCGGAACCAAGTCACAAAATCGCACCGAAAGACCTTGCGATCGGCACAATCGATGACGTAAAGACATGGCCGCCGCCAACGAAAACCCGACCCGTGTCCTCGTCATCGACGACGACGCATCGCTGCGCGAGCTACTGACGGACTACCTGCGCCAGGAGGGGTTCGAGGTGAGCGGCGTCGAGGATGGCGCGGCCATGTTCGCCTGGCTGGAGCAGCACTCGGCAGACTTGCTGATCCTGGACCTGATGCTGCCGGGCGACGATGGCCTGACGGTGGCGCGGCGCCTGCGCACCAAGACCGACGTCCCCATCATCATGCTTTCCGCCCGCGGCGAGGACATCGACCGCATCGTCGGCCTCGAGGTGGGCGCGGACGACTACCTCGCGAAACCCTTCAACCCGCGCGAGCTGCTCGCCCGCATCCGAGCGGTGCTGCGCCGGCGCGCGCCCATGGCGCAGCTGGACGACGCGGACGTGGCCGTCTTCGGCCCCTACCGGCTCGACCTCACCGCACGACAGCTCACCCGCGACGGCGAGGCCGTGACCCTGACCGGCAGCGAGTTCGACCTGCTGCGCATCTTCGTCGAGCATCCGAACCAGATGCTGCACCGCGACCGGCTGCTGGATCTGCTGAAAGGCTACGAGCGCAACCCCTTCGACCGCAGCGTCGACGTCCAGGTGGCGCGACTGCGAGCCAAGATCGAGCCCAACAAGAAGCAACCCCGCTATATCCGCACCGTCTGGGGCCGCGGCTACATGTTCACCCCCCATACCGAGGGCTGAGCCCTTGCGCTCGCTGCTGCCGTCGTCACTGTTCGCGCGCGTCCTGCTGACGCTGGTGCTGACCTTCGGCAGCTTCGCGTTCATCACCTTTTTCACCGTCGTCTACTACGCGCTGTTCCCGGTGGTGCAGCGCTCGACGTCGGACCTGGCGGCCTTGATGGAGCTCTCGGCCCGCACGCTCGTGCAACTGCCGGAGGCCATGCAGGGGGACTACCGGGACAAACTCCTCAACGACTACCAGCTCTGGCTGCGCCCCGAGAACGACGCCCCCGGCAACCTGCGCAACTACTTCTTCCCGTACGTGCAGCGCCTGAGCGAGGCCCTGAGCCGCCGCACCGACTCCGAGCTGCGGATGCAGAGCAACATTATCGACGGCAAGCGCTGGTTCTGGGCGGAGCTGGATACGCCGCGGGGGCGCGTCTGGGCCGGCTTTCCGCGCGACCGCATCAACACCAGACCGCTGGAAGGCGTCTTCATCATCTCCACGCTGGCACTGCTGCTGCTGGTGGTGACCGCCTCGGTGCTGGCGCGACGCGTCACGTCGCCCCTGACCCGCCTCGCGCATGCCGCCGAGGAGGTGGCCAAGGGCCGCTCACCGGAGCCGCTACCTGAGAGCGGCCCGCGGGAGCTCGCCAACCTGGCACGGCAGTTCAACGAGACCAGCCAGCAGGTGCGCGAGTTGCTGGCGGACCGCACCGTGCTGCTAGCCGGTATCTCGCACGACCTGCGCACGCCGCTGACGCGGCTGCGCCTGGCACTGGAGATGCTGCCGGCGCAGACCGATCCGGCACTCAAGGCGCGCATGGAGCGCGATCTGGAGGAGATGAACACCCAGATCAGCCAGGCGGTGGAGCTCGGCAGCACGCTCGGTGCCGGCGAGCGCCATCGCCTGGACATCGGACGGCTCATCGGTGAGGTGGTGGGCGCGCGGCCGCGCATCGTCTGGCAGCCGGCGCAGCCCTGTGTGCAGGCCGTGAGCGCGCTGGCGCTGCGGCGCATCCTCGGCAACCTGATCGAGAACGCGCTGCGCTACAGCCAGGCGCCCGTAGAGGTGCGCCTGGACTGCAACCACCGCGCCGCGGTGATCTTCGTGCTCGACCGCGGCCCCGGCATCCCGGAGGCGGAGCGCGAGGCGGTGTTCCGCCCCTTCTACCGGCTGGAGCGATCGCGCAACCGCCGCACCGGCGGCTCTGGACTCGGCCTGGCCGTGGCGCGGCAGCTCGCCGTAGCCAACGATATGGAGATTCACCTCAGCAGCCGTGTCGGCGGTGGCACCGTCGCCAGCGTGCGGCTGCCACCGGAAGAGGAAGACGCCGACGACGGGCAGCCGGCACCGGCACAGGGTGCCGGCACCCGGCGCGCGCCCCGGCCGCCCGCCTCGACAGCCCTGGACGCCCCCGTCATCGGCAACCCGGCGGACCCCAAAAGCAGCGCTCGTACACCCTTCGTCACCGACGCTTGAGCCCGACGCTTGCCGCGCGCTGCAGCGCAACGCATCGCCCCTGGAACCCGCACCATGACCGCGGCGCATTTCCGGTTGACGCCCGCCCGGCGCCTGCCTACATTTCGCCGAAAATTCGACCAGCGGACGCCGAGAAAGCCGCTGCGGCAGCGCCGACGCGAGGCCGGCCGCGATTACTACTGCCCAGGGGGAGACCATGCTGCAACCCGGTGACCAGGCACCGCCCTTCTCGCTGCCCGATGCGGACATGGAGCGCGTCGACATCACCCGAATGTGGGCGGAGCGCAAACTCGTGCTCTGCTTCTATCCGAAGGACGACACGCCGGGCTGCACCATGGAGGCGCTGGAGTTTACCGACCTGCACGGCGACTTCCAGGAGGCTGGCGCGGACATCGTCGGCATCAGCCGCGATACCTGTGCCAGCCACGGCGCCTTCCGTGACAAATACGGGCTCAGCGTGACGCTGCTCGCCGACACCGACGGCGACGTCTGCGAGGCCTACGGCGTCTGGCGCGAAAAGGAAAAGAACGGCGTCAAGAAGATGGGCATCGTGCGCTCCACCTTCATCATCGACTCCGCCGGCATCGTTCGCCACGCACTCTACGACATCAAGCCCAAGGGCCATGCGGCCCAGGTGCTGGAGCTGATTCAGGCACTCTGAGCGGGATGCGGCCAAAACCCGTAGTGGCGTCGCTGCGGACAAAAGGAAGAACGCGCACGCGAAGCCGCGCACGAGAACACGCGAAAGGGCGCTGCGGCGTGCGTAGGTCGGGCTGACGCAAGGAAGCCCGACGGCCGGCGCTGTGTCGGGCTTCGCTGCCGCTCAGCCCGCCCTACCGGCCGCTCTCACACCCCGGCAGGCGCAGCCGCCCCGATCCAGCGCCCTTTCCCAGCCGAACGCCGCCAGCAACCCGCCCCAGTCCGCATCCGGCCGTGCCTCGATGCACAGCGGTGCCCCCGTCACGGGATGCATCAACGCCAGCGACCAAGCGTGCAGCAACAACCGTTGGAGCCCCAGGTGCGCGCGAAAGAAGCGGTTGTGCCGGCCTTCGCCGTGGGTGGTGTCGCCGATGAGCGGATGGCGGATGTGGGCGAAGTGGCGCCGGATCTGGTGCCGGCGGCCCGTGTGAGGACGCACCAGCACCAGCGCGTAGCGGCTGGAGGGATAGCGGCCCACCGCCACCGGCAACTCCACCGCGGCGAGCCGCAGGTAGTCCGTCAGCGCGTGTCGCGGTGCCCGCCGTGCTGGGGCGGTCGCCTCCGGGTCGGCGAGCGGGTAGTCGATGCTGCCGGCGGGCTCCGGCCAGCCGCGCACCACGGCGAGATAGCGCTTGGTGACAGTCTGGCGCTCGAACTGGCCGGAGAGCTGGCGCGCGGCGTCCGGCGTCAGCCCGAACACCAGCACGCCGGAGGTGGGCCGGTCCAATCGGTGCACCGCGTAAACCCGCCTGCCGAGTTGCCGGCGCAGACGCTGCAGCAGAAAGTCATTGCCGTCCGCCAACCGGGTGCGATGCACCAGCATCCCCGGCGGCTTGTCCACGGCGACCAGGTGATCGTCCAGGTGCAACAGCCGCAACGCCGTCATCGCCCGATTCCCTCAGAGCACGGCGCGGCGACGAACCGCAACCCGCGAACCGCAGTGTGAAACGCCCATTCCATGATTATGTCCAGACAGCTATCGTAATCGACTAGGAAGATACTGATCTATCGGCCATCCTGGCCAAGCAGCAGACAGGAGCGGAACGTGCTCAGAGAGTCGGCGGTCTCCCGCTTCCTGCATTTTCTCGTCGCTCAGAGGCGTGAAAATGGTGGGGCGCCCCGCCCCGCAGCGGGAGCGCCGGATACATCGGCGTCTTCTCTAAGCCGCGTTGCGAGGCCTGGTGTGAAACTCCGCTTCTACATTTTGCTGCTGTTGCTGCTGTTCGGCCTGGCGCCTCTGATCATCGCGGTGCTGATCAACCTGCCGCTGGTGCTCGACCGCACGGCCATGTTCTACCAGAAGGCGTACCTGCAGAACCTGCGGGCCGACTTCCGCGACCTCGACCAGCACCTCGCGAGCCGCGACGAGATGATCCGCCTGCTGGCGAAACTGCCGGAGCCCGGTGTCATCCTCGGCCAGCGGGGCAGCGAGGACGAGGTGGACCGCGCCCGCGCCCGCTACACCGGCTGGATCAACCAAGTGCTGCCGGACCAGCTTGACGTGATCCAGATTCTTTTCCTAGACGCCGCCGGCAACGAGCGCTTCTGGCTGCGCCGCGATGCCCAGACCTCCGAGTGGGAGCCGGCGCCGCTGCCGCCAGAGCCGCCGAGCCGCGGCTTCGTCAACGCCGGCATCAAGCTGAACTCCGGCGAGGTGATCGTCAGCCGCATCCGTATCAATCCCTACGCCGGCAGCGAGGACCCACGCAAGCTGATGACGCTGCAACTGGCGAGTCCGGTGGGGGAGCGCGGCGGCGCCGACGGCCTGCCGCCCGGACTGCTGCTGATGACCATCGACGTCGGCGGCCTCGCCCAGTATTACCGCGACACGCTGTGGGTCACCAACGACGGCAGCTACCTGCGCGCCGGCGAGCCGCTCAGCGACGAGGCGACCGCGTTCGGCGATTTCCCGGGGCTCGACCAGATCTTCGCCGAGGGCAAGCTCGCCCTGTGGCGCAACCCGCACGGCCCGCCCCTGCTCTGGGTGCCCATGTTCCTCACCGAGGACGGCGTGCCGCTGTGGGTGGGCCGCCCGGTGGACCCATCGCCCATCGAGCAGTTCCGCGACGCCCTGATGGCGCGCGTACTCTCCATCATCCTGGTGCTGGTGCTGGTGGTGCTGCTGATGGCGCACTGGCTTGCCAACCGCGCCGAGCGCTTCGGCCAGGAGCTCACCAGCGGCATCGAGTCCATCCTGCGCGATCGCCAGCCGCAGTGGTTTGCCTGGAAGGGACCGCAGGAGGTCCGCGAGCTGGGCCACCAGCTCAACGCCCTGGCGCACCACCACGCCGAGCACATCGCCACCGAGCGCCAGCATACCCGCGAGCTGGAACAGTCCAACCGCTACAAGTCGGAGTTCCTCGCCAACGTCAGTCACGAGCTGCGCACGCCGCTGAACTCCATCCTGCTGCTGTCGAAGATGCTCGCCGCGCAGGAGTCCGGCCTGGACAACGAGCAGCGCCGCCAGGCGCAGGTCATCAACGAGGCGGGCCGCGACCTGCGTACCATGATCGATAACATTCTGGACATCTCGCGCATCGAGGCCGGGCCGGTGACCGTGAGCCTGGAGTGGGTGGATATCGCGCCGATGCTCGCCGAGCTGGCCGAGCTGATGCGCCCGCCGATGACGCAGAAGGGCCTCGTGCTGCGTCTCGATATCGGCGCCGGCGCGCCGGAGCGCATCTACACCGATCGCGGCAAGCTCCGGCAGATTCTCAAGAATTTCCTGTCGAATGCCGCCAAGTTCACCGACACGGGCACGGTCACCATCGCCGTCGGCATGGGCACCGCGGAGCGCCCGCTGGCCATCGCCGTCGCCGACACCGGCATCGGCATCCCGCCCGGCAAGGAGGAGATCATCTTCGAGGCGTTCCAGCAGGCGGACGGTTCCACCCGCCGGCGCTATGGCGGCACCGGCCTCGGGCTCTCCATCAGCCGCGAGCTGGCGCAGCTCCTGGGCGGCGAGATCCAGGTCGAGAGCAGCCTCGGCGAGGGCTCGCGGTTCACACTGCTGTTGCCCACGGCGCTGGACCCGAACGAGCTGGAGTCCGTCGAGATCCTCGAGGACCACGCCGCACCACCCGAGCGCAAGCCCCCCGCGGCACCTGCCGCCGAGCAGTGGGCGCAGCCCCCCCCCAAGCGCCCGTCCAGCGCGCCGGCCGCGCCCGCCACGGTGCAGCCGCCGTCCGGCAACCGCTGGGTGCTGCTGGTGGAGCGCGACGTGCAATGCCTGGTGACGGCCACCTCGCAGCTGGAGTCCATGGGCGTGCGGGTGCAGACCGCCGCCGATGCCGACGAAGCGCTGGAGACCCTGCAGGAGGAGCCGGAATGCCCCCTGCTGCTCATGTCCGCCTCCGCGTCCGCAGAAGAAACCTGTGCTACGATCAAGCGCATTAATGACGGGGCAACCGGTGCCGAACCGCCGATCTACGTCATCGGCGACCTCGATGAGGCCGAGCGCGAGCGCTGCCGTTCCGCCGGTGCCGTAGGCTTCCTGGCCAAGCCCCTGGATCGGGCCGCGCTGGCGGCGCTGCTGGACGGCGCGCTGGTGCAGACCTCCCGGCACACCAGCGGGGCAGCGGCACGGGAAATCGCATGACGGCTGGTATGACACACGCCTCGGGCTACAAGATCCTGATCGTCGACGATCACGCGCACAATCTGTATACACTGCGCACGCTGATCGAGAAGCACCTGGACGCCACCGTCCTGGAGGCGTCGTCCGGCCGTGAGGCCATCGATGTCACGCTAGAGCACAGCAACATCGACCTGATCATCCTCGACGTGCAGATGCCGGAGATGGACGGCTTCCAGACGGCGTCACTGCTGAAGCTGCGCAAGCGCACCCGCGACATCCCCATCATCTTCCTTACCGCCGCCTTCAAGTCCGAGGAGTTCCAACAGCGCGGCTTCGCGGTGGGCGCCGTCGACTACCTGCTGAAGCCCATCGACGACAATCTTCTGATCAACAAGATCAGCACCTATTTCCGACTTATCGCCAAGGAAAGGGCACTGAACGTGGCCCTGGAAGAGAAGGTCGCCGAGCGCACCGCGGCGCTGGAGCAGGCCCGCCAGTACCTGGAGAACATCGTTACTTACATGGGCGAGGCATTGCTGGTGCTGGACGCCGAGGGTGTCATCAAGACCGCCAACCCCGCCGCCTGCGGCATGCTCGACTATGCCGAGAAAGACCTGCTCGGGCTCGCCATCGGCGACGTCTTCGAAGAAGAAGGCGATGAGGAAGCCGGCGCCTTCATGGGCACCTGGCTCGAGGCCCTGATTCGCACCGGTGCGCTGGCGAAGATCGAGGCGCGCTTCATCGCCAAGGACGGTACCCGGGTGCCGATCCTGTTCTCACGCACCGCGGTGAAGGATGCCGAGGGCAAGATCAGCGAGATCATCTGCATCGCGAAGGACATGAGCGGCTACGTGCGCATCGACGACGACGCCGCCTACCGCGCCAAGGAGCCGCGCCAAGGGGTCGCGCAAGCACGAGACCGCCTGACGGCTGGGGTGAGCAAGGAATGACAACGACAAACAAGACCAGAATACCCGCCGCAGCAGCGGCAGGCTTCACCAAAGTCAAGCGATGGTAGTACCCATGAGCGAGCACAATCCGGCGGCGCCGAACGATCCGCCACCTCAAGAAGATACTGCCCTCACGGCGATGGCGCTGAAGGCGATGGCGCACCCATTGCGGTGGAAGATCCTCTGCTCACTCGGCGACCGCGAGCTGTCCGTCGGCGAGATCGTCGAGCGTACCGGCACCTCGCAGAGCAATATCTCCCAGCACCTGGAGCAACTGCGCAACAAGAACATCGTCGTCGCCCGCAAAGAGGCGAACCGGATCTATTATCGGATTCGTAACCACCAACTGCTGGAGCTGATCGGTATCATGCGCGAGGTGCTCTGCCCGGCGAACCTCGACGACCGCTATCCGCGCTGAGCACCCCGCCAAACGCCCAGCTACCGACAGCCCGCCGGAATTACTCACCACACCGGCTCAGCCACGGGCCTTCACCATGCCGATCCTCGACGACAAACACTGGTTCACTGAGGTCCACGACGTCGCCGGGAGCGCGTTCTCCCTGCGCTGCCGGCGCAAGCTGCACGAAGAGCGCAGCGCGTACCAGACCATCGAGGTCCACGAGACCGAGGGCTTCGGCAACCTCATGGTCATCGACGGCTTCACCATGCTGTCGAGCCGCGAGAACTTTCTCTACCACGAGATGCTCGCCCACCCGGTGCTGCTCACCCACCCCGACCCGAAGCACGTCTGCATCATCGGTGGTGGCGACTGCGGCACCCTGCGCGAAGTCCTGAAGCACGACGGCGTCGAGCAGGTCACGCAGATCGACATCGACGAGCGCGTCACCCGCGTCGCCGAGCAGTTCTTCCCGGAGCTCACGGCAGGCAACGACGACCCGCGCGCCACCCTGCTCTTCGCCGACGGCATCAAGTGGATGGCCAATGCGCCCGCCGCCAGCCTGAACGTCATCATCATCGACAGCACCGACCCGGTGGGCCCGGCGCAAGGGCTCTTCACCGCCGACTTCTACCGCGACTGCCGCCGCGTGCTCGCCGACGGCGGCCTGCTGGTGCAGCAGAGCGAGTCCCCGCTCTACCACCTCGACATCATCGCCGCGATGCACGAGGACCTGAAGCGCGCCGGCTTCGGCGCCACGCAGACGCTGTTCTTCCCGCAGACCATCTACCCCTCCGGCTGGTGGAGCGCCACTATGGCCTGCACCGAGCCCGACATCCCCAGCTTCCGCCGCATCGACGCGGGAGCCCAGCTCGACACGCACTACTACAACGCCGACATCCACGCCGCGGCGCTGGCGCAGCCCGAGTTCGTGCGCAAGCGGCTCGCGGCGCTGGACTGAGCCCCCCGGGGGCGCCGAGTTGCACTCGGCGCCGCTGGTTCAAACGGCCGGGGTCAGGTCTTGCAATCCAGCATCTCCCCGCTATGCTTTGAGCCATGGCCAGACCCCTACGCATCGAGCTGGCCGGTGGGCTGTATCACGTCACCTCGCGCGGTGATCGGCGTGAAGCGATCTATCGTGATGACGAGGACCGCAGTGTTTGGCTGACGGTGCTCGGGGAGGTGTGCCGCCGGTTCAACTGGCGCTGTCACGCCTATTGCGAGATGACCAATCACTTTCACATCGTCGTGGAGACGCCCGAGGCGAACCTCTCCAAGGGGATGCGCCAACTCAACGGGGTATACACCCAGGCCACCAATCGGCGCCACGGGCTGGTGGGACACCTCTTCCAGGGGCGCTTCAAGGCTATCCTGGTGGAACGCGATGCCTATCTGCTGGAGTTGGCGCGCTACGTCGTGCTGAATCCCGTGCGCGCCGGGATCGTGCAACAGGCAGGCGACTGGCCCTGGAGCAGCTATCGCGCGGTGGTCGGGCAGGAGGTCGCGCCCGCGTGGCTGGAGACGGACTGGCTGCTCGGGCAGTTCGGTGCGGAGCGCGCACGTGCGCAGGCTGGTTATGCGGACTTCGTCCGCCAAGGCATCGACGAGCCGAGCGTCTGGGAAGGGCTTCGCCATCAGGTCTTTCTCGGCAGCGAGGGCTTCATCGAGCGTCACCGCGGCGCGGCCAGCGAGCCGCTCGAGCGGCTGCGCGAGGTGCCACGCGCCCAGCGCAGACCCTTGGCCAAGCCCCTGGTGGAGTTTGCGCGCCGCTACCGCGACCGCCGCGAGGCCATGGCGCGGGCTTTCCAGACCGGCGTCTACACCATGCAGGAGATTGCCGACTTCTTCGACGTGCATTACTCCACCGTGAGTCGGGCCGTGCGCCAATTCGAAGAGACAGCCGAGCTCGCCCCACATGCTGGCACCAGGCCGAAGAATGCTTGAATGCAAGACCTGACGGGGTGCCCCGGTACCAGCACGTTCGATGGTAGACGCCACGTGCCCGGCACTGAGTCGCGCACGCGGCGAGCCGGCTAGAAGCCGGCGCTCCCAGTAAGCCGCGCACGCGGCGAGCCGGCTGGAAGCTGGCGCTCCCGGTAAAAGTCGCGCACGGGGTGGGCCGGCTGCGAGCCGGCGCTCCCAGTGAGCCGGCGGGTGCGGGCAATGCGTGGGAAGACCTCGGGCTTCGATTCCCTTTTGCACCAGCTCGGCGGCCGTTCATCCAGGTGGCAACACGCGCCCGGTTGGCGGCGATGAAGTCGCGGATCGCCTGCTTATGGCCCTTGGAGCGGGCGGCGGCCATCATCGCCTCGATGTCGGAAAGATTGAGCCAGAAGCGGCGGATGAAGGCCGCGACCTCGGGGTAGTCGGCCTCGAAGCCGGGCCGCGCCAGGGCGTGCACGGACTCGCGCGGCGCGAAGGCCCCGCCCGGGTCGTCCAGGTAGCGCAGCTCGGTCTCGGCGAACAGCCAGTGCGGGCTCCAGAGGGTCGCAACGATCCAGTGGCCGTCATCGACGGCCCGCAGCACCTTGCGCGCCATGAGCGGCCCGGTGCCTTCCTCCAGCGTCCAGTCGTCCATGGCCCTTGACGACGGCGTCGTAGGAGGGGTTTTCGACCAGCGCCGCCTGCACCAGCAGCAACCGCGCCGACTCGGTGACCACGCCCCACGCCGCGCGGCGCATGCCGCAACGCGGCGGTCACAGTCCCCCGGTACCCTGATTCGCGGCCAACATCGCGCACGCCCCGCCGATGGAGCCGCAAGACCTTTTTCGACACGACCGGATGTATCCGGGCGTATCGATCCAGACGCATAGGGGATCGGTGGAGAACGACCTCACTGCGGTGCCCGCCAGCGTCGACCCGCGCCGCGTCACCAATCGCGGCATGGAAGGCCTCACGCTGACTCCGGACGGCAGCAAGCTCGTCGGCATGATGCAGAACGCCCTGCAGCAGGACGGCGGCACCTCCGGCAGCGAGGTGCGCATCCTGGTCTGGGACACTGTCGACCCCGGCGCGGCCCCCGACGAGTACGTCTATGAGCTCAACACCGGCGCCGGCACCGGCATGGTGGTGAGCGAAATCGTCGCGGTGAACGACCGTGAGTTCCTGATCATCGAGCGCGACAAGAACGAGGGCACCGCCGCCCAAGCCAAGCGCATCATCAAGATCGACCTCGACGGCGCCACGAACGTCGCCGGCATCGCCGACCTGGACGACGCCGGCACCTACACCAGCGTCGCCCAGAGCTTGTTCATGGACCTGATCGTCGGTGTCGACGGCAGCTCGACCGGAATCACCGATTTCGCCAACCTCCAGACGCTGCTGACCGGGGCTGCTACCTTCGACCTGTTTCCCGAGAAGCTCGAGGGCATCGCCTTCGGCCCCGAACTCGACGACGGCCGTCACCTGCTCCTGATCGGCAACGACAACGACAACGACTTCCGCTCCGATCAGCCCAACTACGTCCTCGCGTTCGCGGTCGATCCCACCGATCTCGCCTACACCCCGAGATCTTCGCCCATGCCGAGACCTTCGCTGCCCCCGCGCCTGCGACCTCGCTGCTGCTGGTGCCGCCGCTGACCCTGGTTCGGCGCGCCCGGCGCTGAGCGACGACCCGCGCCCGCCATGGATGGCGGGCACGTCAGACGCGAACCGTTCCAGAGTCGCGACAGCGGAATCAGTCGGCCCGCGGCTCGGTCTCCGACCAGGGCGGCACGCGCGGCACCCGGTGGGCGTCGGCGATCACCTTGTCCATCCCCGGGCTGCCGGGGGCGATGGGCACCGGCAGGCCGCGCGCATCGCGCGCCACCTCCTGCGCCTTCTGCCAGTCTACTGCGCCCGGCGCATCACCGCCGGCCGCCTGCACCACCTGCTCCATGGGTGCGAGGCTGCCCTTCCAGCGGCGCGCGTCCTCGGCCAGTGGCTGATGGGCTTCCAGATAGAGCTCGCCATCCTTCCACCCGGCGATATAGGGCTGGTTGATGACGCGCACCTTGGTGCCGACCGGGACCTCGCCAAACAGCCGCTCGATGTCTTCCGGGTACAGCCGCACGCAGCCGTGACTCACGCGCATGCCGACGCCGTCGGGCTTGTTGGTGCCATGCAGCAGGTAGCTCGGCCGGCTGAGGCGCATGGCGTAGGCGCCGAGGGGATTGTCCGGCCCGGCCTTCACCACGGCGGGGAGCGGGTGGCCCTGCTTCGCGTGCTCGGCCCGCACCGAAGCGGGCGGCCGCCACGCCGGATTCGCGATCTTCTGCGTGATTCGCATCTGCCCGACCGGCGTACGCCAGCCCTCGCGGCCGATGCCCACCGGGTGCGTAATCACCTCCTGCCGCTGCCCGTCCTCCACCGGCGGGTAGTAGAACAACCGCAATGCCGCGAGATTGAGGACGATGCCCTCGCGCGGGGCATCGGGCAGCACGAACTCCGTCGGCAGCACCACACGGGTGCCGGCACCGGGCAGCCAGGGGTCCACGTCCGGGTTGGCGGCGACGATCTCCTCGTAGCCGAGGCCATAACGGCGGGCGAAGTCCGGCAGCGTGTCCTCGTCGTGCGCAACCACGTACTGCACTTTGCCGATGACGTCGGTGTTCTCGTCCGGCAGCACGAATCGATCGGTGCGCTCCGGCTCCTGCATTAAGAGGCCAAATTCCGGGAACGACGCGCACCCCGAGAGCAACAGCAGTGCGGGCAGCAGCAGCAACGGTATCGGCAGGCCGCGGCGGGTGTATCGCGATGCGCGCCCCGGGGCGCCGGCTTGGCCGGGCGCCGCCGCACCGGGCTCTCGTGCACGGATTCCCCGGTGTCTTGCAGGCTCAGGACGGGCGCCGGTACTCGGCGGCAGGGCAACACTTGCGGTCACGATGGGGCCAACTCCCGGATGGACATGGACTTCAGTCGTGCGCCCCGGGCGCCCGGGGCAGCGCGCGGGCGGCCGAAATGGGCGGCCGACAGCGGCGCCCACCGGAGCGGTGCGCAGGAGCCGTCATTGTGCACCTCCACCCCGAAACGCCCATCGGTGATTCACCCTTATGGGCGCGAGCGCACTACCCAGGGTCGCGTCAAGCCCTGCCTCGATGCCGCCGTCGCCTGAGCAGTCGTGCCTGCCGCGGACCGTCCGGCCGGGCCCGCGCCGGGCCGCCTGCCTGATCGTGGCCACGTTATTGGCGCGCGCATTGCTTATCCTCTATGGATAGCTGCGAGTGATGACCGATCGAGACTGGGCAAGTATTGCTCGCAACGCCGAATTCGAGCGGATCGCAGGTCGGGTTAGCAATAGCGTAACCCGACCATCAACGGCTTACCCACGCTCAACGTCGGCCTGCGCTGCGCTAGCTCGACCTACACCTAACACTTTCACGGTCTCATCGTGAACCACGCATCGAGACACCAGCCGGAGACAGCATGAGCCGCATTACCAGCCGCGACGCGGGAGACCCCGACATCGCGGCACCCGACCAGCCGCAGCCCGCCACCACGACGACGCCATTGCCACGATGAAGACCGTACTGGATTGGTCCGCCTACGCGGACGCCGGCATGGGCGACGCCTACGCGGACATCCCAAAGCACGGCGGCGACTTCGCCAAGGCCATCGCGGTCTGCATCAACAGCCGCCGCTGCGAGGACGAGACCGCCAAGGGCGTCATGTGCCCAAGCTACCGCGTCACCGGCGATCCGGCGCTCTCCACCGGCGGGCGGGTGCGCCTGTTGAAGGCCGCACTCAACGCGGAGCTTGCAGAGGCCGCCCTCGCCGAGCCCGAGCTCGCCCGCGCCATGGACCTCTGCGTCGCGTGCAAGGGCTGCAAGCGCGAGTGCGAGAACAACGTCGACATGGCGCTGATCAAGAGCGAGTACATGGCGCAACAGGCCCGGCGGCGGGGCTTCGGCGTGCGCGCGCGGCTGTTCGCTGGGCTGCCGCGCTGGCTGCACCGCCACCGCACCCTTGCCCGCTGGCTCATCAGGAGGCGCAATCGCAATCCGTGGCTCGCCCGGCTCAGCGAGCGGCTGCTCGGCATTACCGCCACCGTCCCGCTACCGGAGCCGTCGTCGGCGCCGTTTACCGCCGGCGCGCCGGCAAGCGCTCCGGGCGCGGCGGAGGCGGCCGAAACCGAGCGCCCGGAGTTGGTCCTGCTGGTGGACACCTTCGCCCGTCACTTCGAGCCAGACATCGCCCGGGATGCGCTGCGGCTGCTCCAAGTCGCTGGCTACCGCGTGCACGTCGCCACGCCCGCGGCAACGGACCCGGAGCCCACGCGGCCACTCTGCTGCGGGCGCACCTACCTGGCCCAGGGCATGGTGGAACAGGCCGCCGCCGAGGCCCGCCGCATGCTCGCGGCGCTGCTGCCGCATGCCCGCGCCGGGCGCTGGATCATCGGCCTGGAGCCCTCCTGCCTGCTCGGCCTGCGCGACGACTACCTGGCGCTAGGGCTCGGCGAGTCGGCGCGGGAGCTGGCCGAGCGCTGCCTGCTGCTGGAGGAATTCCTGGCCAAGGAGATCATGGCCAAGCGCCTGCAACTCCCCCTGCGACCGGCAGGTGCAAGCGTGCCCGACGCCGCGAGCGCCAAGGTCCTTGTCCACGGCCACTGCCACCAGAAAGCCGTCGGCGGCATGAAGCCGGTGCGCCGCGTCCTCAAGCTCGTGCCGGACTTGGACTTCGACCTGCTGGACACCGGCTGCTGCGGCATGGCCGGCACCTTCGGGCTGGAGCGGGAGCACGCCGGGCTGTCCCGGCAGATGGCGGCGCTGGCCCTGCTGCCCGAGCTCCAGGCCGAGCCCGGCGCCGAGGTGATTGCCAACGGCTTCTCGTGCCGCCAGCAGATCCGCGCCCATTCGAGCCGGCGCCCAAGGCACCTGGCACAACTGCTCGCCGACGCGCTGGCGCCACCGACGCCTTAGTGCGCGCGCCGGCGAAGACGGACACTCCCTGGGGCAGTCCCCGCAGCGTGACCGGCATCAATTAAGCATTTCAGTTGATAGCGATATCCTGTCGCGCGGCCGAGCCCTATGCCCGGCCCGGAGAAACACTGGTTCACTGGTCATCCCGGCCAGGAAGCAGACGGAAGCGGGGCTTGTCCAGCCATTGGGCGGCCTCCCGCTTCCTGCGTTTCCTCGTCGCTTCGGCGCTTGAAAATGGCAGGGCTTTGCGGCCCGCACCGCCAACGCCGAGCCATCGGCGCTTGCCCCCAATTATCGACAACAGGTGACAACAGGAGAAGTACACATGTCCCCGCGCACACCGGTGCTGCTTGCCGGCGCCCTGAGCCTCGGCTTCACCCTGTCCTCGTCCATGGCCCTCGCCGCCTGGGAAGCGCTGCCCGAACAGCCGCCGATCCCAGCCGACAACCCGCAGAACGACGCCAAGATCCTACTGGGCAAGACGCTCTACTTCGACCCCCGCTTCTCCGAGCACGGCACGCTCTCGTGCAACTCCTGCCACAACGTCATGGCCGCCGGCGACGACAACCGCCCCAACTCCATCGGCATGCACGACGCCCGCGGCGGGCGCAGCGCGCCGACGGTCTGGAATGCCGCCTTCTACTCCGTGCAGTTCTGGGACGGCCGCGCCGCCACGCTGGAGGACCAGGCCAAGGGGCCGGTGGTGAACCCCGTCGAGATGGGCATGGAGAACCTCGAGGCGGCCATGGCGCGGCTGCGGCAGATCGACGGCTATACACCGATGTTCCAGGCGGCCTTCCCGGGTGACGATAACCCGGTCACCGCCGACAACGCCGCCAAGGCCGTGGCCGCCTTCGAGCGCACGCTGATCACGCCGGATTCCGCCTACGACCGCTACGCGAGGGGTGACGACAGCGCGATGACCGAGCAGCAGGTGCGCGGCATGGAGACCTTCGCCGAGCTCGGCTGCACGGCCTGCCATTCCGGAGCGAACTTCAGCGGCCCGCAGCTACCCATGGGAACCGGCTTCTTCCAGAAGTTCCCGACCTATCCCGGCAGCGACTACGAGGCCAAATACGACCTCACCACGGACAACGGCCGCTTCGAGGCTACCGGCAACGATGCCGACAAGCACATGTGGCGGGTGCCGACGCTGCGCAACGTGGCCCTCACCGCACCCTACTTCCACAACGGCTCGGTGCCGACCCTGAACGAGGCTGTGCACGTCATGGCCAAGACCCAGCTCAACAAGGACCTCACCGACGAGCAGGCGGCGGACCTGGTGGCCTTCCTCAACGCCCTCTCCGGCGACTTTCCGGAGATGGCCATGCCGCGCCTGCCCGGCACCCCCGGCATGAGCGTGATCCCACCGGTGGACCCGCACATGGCCCAGAACCAGAATCCACACAAGTGAGTCCGAGCGCGCAAGCGCTCACCCAGTCCCGTCACGGCCGCCGGCGCAGCGCGCGCCGGCGGCCGGCCCGCGGACACGGGCGGTACCTACTGCGCCGGCGGCACCTGCGGCTCCGCCACGCTTCCTCTCGGCTCGTGCTCGACGCCATCGAGAGTGCGCTGACTGCACCGGCACGACGCTTTGCCGAATGCCGCGAGCGCATCGGCTCCGCGCTACCTCAGGTCTGGCTCCCACGCTCCTGAGACTAGGCAAATATCCGCGCTTACCTCCGTCCAATGCAGGTTCCTGTAGGTCGGGCCGACGAAGGAGACCCGGCAATCCGGCGCTTACGACGCGCGCTATGTCGGGATTGACGGTTGTGCTCTCGCCGCGACGCCAACACCTCAGGGCAACATGGAGCAAGCCAACCAACTCGAGCTCGCTATGCCCACCCGCCTCCATCTCGTCCGCCACGGTGCCACCGAGCTGACCGCTGAAGATCGCTTCGCGGGCTCCACCGATGTGCCCCTGTCCAACGAAGGCCGGCATCAGGTAGCGGCGCTCGCCGAGCGGCTGCGCCGCGACACGCTGGACGCCATCTACGCGAGCCCCATGGGCCGCACGCTGGAGACGGCGAGCATCATCGCCGAGCCGCATGGCCTGGAGCCGATCGAGGAACCGGACTTGCGCGAGATCGACTACGGGCGCTGGGAGGGCAAGACCCGCGACGAGATCGAGTCCGAGCACTCCGACGAGTACGAGGCCTGGCAGGAGGACCCGCTCACCATTGCGCCTGCGGGCGGCGAGTCCGGCATCCAGGTGCTGGCCCGGGCGCTGCCGGTGATACGCCGCATCGTGCAGCAGCACCAGCACGGCTCGGTGCTTGTGGTCTCCCACAAGGGCACGAATCGGCTGTTGGTGAGCAGCCTGCTGGGCTTCGACGCGCGCGGCTACCGCGACCGGCTGGACCAGAGCCCGGCGGCGCTGACGATTCTGGACTTTGCCAGTGTCACCCGCGCGCGGCTGCGGGTCTTCAACGACGTCTCCCACTACGAGGGCGTGCCGGAACGGGCGTTCCAGCGTCGGCTCTCGCGCTGGTGGAGCCGGCCTGGCTGCTGAGCGAGCGCCGGCCTTGCCCCATCGATCCGATCTGGCGGCGCAGCGCCGTCCAAGGTCAGGTCGTGCACCCACTGCCTCTCGCGAGGCACCGCAACGTGCCTGGACGGTCCAGCGTCGCGACCGCAGTCGCGAAGCGCTGCTTCGGGAGACCGCCGGAAGCGGCGCAGCCGCTCTCCAGTCGCCAAAGCCTTGCAGGCCGGGACGTTGGGGCTAACCTTGCTTCATTGCTTCGGTTTCCGGGGGCTACCTATGCGCTATCCACTCCCGGCGCTGTGTGAGGACGCTGCCTACGAGCGCCTGAATGCCGAGCGCTTCGGCGACGAGGCGCGACTGCGTGGCGCGCTGTTGGCAGAGCTGGACTGGCCGGACGAGCAGCGCGCCGCAATCCTGGCGCGTGCCCGCGGCTGGGTAAAGAAGCTCCGCGAGCGTCCGGGCTCGGCCAACCTGCTGGACCGCTTTCTCGCCGAGCACTCGCTGACCAGCCGCGAAGGCGTCGCGCTGCTGTGCCTGGCGGAGGCGGCGCTGCGCATCCCGGATGAGGCGACGCTGGACGCGCTGATCCGCGACAAGCTGGTGACGGCGGACTGGCGCCCGGCAGCGGGACATGACAGCGCTGGCTCGGGCCAGGGCTCGCTGTTCGTCAACGCCTCCACCTGGGCACTGATGCTGACCGGCAAGGTTCTGAGCTGGCACGAGGACCCGGAGCGCGACCTGCTCGGCGCGCTGCGCCGGCGCCTGGAGAAGAGCGGCGAGCCGCTGGTGCGCCAGGCGCTGCGGGCGGCGATGCGCATCCTCGGCGAGCAGTTCGTCATGGGCCGGGATATCGGCGCGGCACTCGAACGCGCGGGCAGAGGCTTCGATGCCCGCTGCCGACACTCCTTCGACATGCTGGGCGAGGCGGCGCGCACCGACGCCCATGCCCGCCGCTATTTCGACCGTTACCAGGCGGCCATCTCGGCCGTGGGCGAGGCGGCCGCCGGCGCCGGCCCCGTCGACGGCCCGGGCATCTCCATCAAGCTCTCGGCGCTGCATCCGCGCTGCGAATACGCCCAAGCCGAGCGCGTTACCGGTGAGCTGCTGCCGCGCCTGCGCGAGTTGGCCCGACAGGCCGCGGCGGCCGACATCGGCCTCACCATCGACGCCGAGGAGGCGTCGCGGCACGACCTGCTGCTGGACCTGTTCGCGGCGCTGTGCGCGGACCCGGCGCTCGCCGGCTGGAACGGACTCGGCATCGCCGTGCAGGCGTACCAGCCGCGAGCCCTGGCCGTGGTGGACTTCCTGGCCGAGCTCGCCGCGCGACAACGCCGGCGCATCATGGTACGGCTGGTGAAGGGCGCCTACTGGGACGCGGAAATCAAGCTCGCCCAGCAGCAGGGTCTGCCCGGCTACCCGGTGTTCACGCGCAAGGTCAACACGGACTTGTGCTGGCTCGCGTGCGCGGCGCGGCTGTTCGCCCACGACGACCGGATCTATCCGCAGTTCGCCACCAACAACGCGCACAGCATTGCCGCGGCGCTGGCGCTGGCGGACGGCCGCCCCTTCGAGCTGCAACGCCTGCACGGCATGGGCGAGGCCCTGCACGACTTGGTGCTGGACGAGACCGGCACGCCCTGCCGCGCCTACGACCCCGTCGGCAGCCACGCGGACCTGCTGCCCTATCTCGTGCGGCGGCTGCTGGAGAACGGCGCCAACAGCTCCTTCGTGCACCGGCTCGCGGACGCCTCCGCGCCCGTGGAAACCGTGGTGACGGACCCCATCGCCGTCGCCCGCGAACAGGACGCCCGCGGCGCGGGTGCCCGCCACCCGCGCATCCCGGCGCCGGTGGACCTATTCCAGCCGGACCGGCGCAACTCCCGCGGGCTGGACCTGTCCGACCCCGCGGCCCTGGGAGCGCTGGCGACCCGCGTGGACCAAGCCCTCGCCGAGCAACCGGGCGGCATTTGGCAGGCCGAGCCGATGGTGGTCGGTGGCGCCGATCCGGGCGAATCGCGGCGGGGACGCCGCTCCCACGCGGAGCCCGACGGCGCCGCGCCACCTGGCGGCGCGGCGAAAACGCTGCACGACCCCGCTGATGTGCGCCGTGAGATTGGCCAGGTCCGCGATGCCGACGGGGCGACCCTCGACAGGGCCCTGGACACCGCCCGCGCCGCCGCACCCGGCTGGGCGCACACGCCGGCTGACGCGCGCGCCGCCTGCCTGGAGCGCGCCGCGGACCTGCTGGAAGCCCACCTCGGCAACTTCGTCGCGCTGTGCGGCCGCGAGGCCGGCAAGAGCATTCCGGACGGCATCGCCGAGGTGCGCGAGGCCGCGGACTTCTGCCGCTACTACGCCGCCCGCGCCCGCGAGCGCTTCGGCGCGCCGCGGGAGCTGCCCGGCCCCGTCGGCGAGCACAACCTGCTCTCACTGCACGGCCGCGGCGTCTTCGCCTGCATCAGCCCCTGGAATTTCCCGCTGGCCATTTTCACGGGCCAGGTGACCGCGGCGCTCGCCGCCGGCAACGCCGTCGTCGCCAAGCCCGCGGAGCAGACGCCACTGACGGCGGCGCTCGGCACCCGACTGCTGCACGAGGCCGGCATCCCCGCGGACGTACTGCAACTCCTGCCCGGCGACGGCCCCGGCGTCGGCGCGCCGCTGGCGGCGGACCCGCGCATCGACGGCGTCGCCTTCACCGGCTCGCTGGACACCGCGCGGGCCATCAACCGGGCGCTGGCAGAGCGCACCGGCGCCATCGCCCCGCTCATCGCCGAGACCGGCGGGCAGAACGCCATGATCGTGGACGCCTCCGCGCTGCCGGAGCAGGTGGTGACGGACGTACTGGCCTCCGCGTTCCAGAGCTCCGGCCAGCGCTGCTCGGCGCTGCGGGTGCTTTGCGTCCAGGACGACGTGGCAGAGCGCCTGCTGGATATGCTCAGCGGGGCCATGGCGGAGCTGCGCATCGGCGACCCACTGGACCTCGCCACCGACGTCGGCCCGGTGATCGACTCCGATGCCCTTGCCATGCTGCAAGCCCACGCCGCGCGCATGGACCGCGAGGCCCGGCTCATCCACCGTTGCGCACTGCCGCCGCGCTGCGAGCACGGCCACTTCTTCGCACCGCGCGCCTACGAGATCGATGGCCTGGAACGGCTGCAGGGCGAGGTCTTTGGCCCGGTGCTGCACGTGCTGCGGTTTCAGGCACAGGACCTCGACGGGCTCATCGAGCGCATCAACGCCCTGGGCTACGGCCTCACCTTCGGTGTGCACAGCCGCATCGACGCCCGCATCGATGCCATCACCGGTCGCATCCACGCCGGCAACAGCTACGTGAACCGCAACATGATCGGCGCCGTGGTGGGCGTGCAGCCGTTCGGCGGCGAGGGACTGTCCGGCACCGGACCCAAGGCCGGCGGTCCGGATTACCTCACCCGCTTCGCGGTGGAACGCACCGTCAGCATCAACACCGCCGCCAGCGGCGGCAACGCGGCCTTGTTGTCCATGGACGAGGACGACGCCGGCGCAAGCCGTTGACCCTGGATTCGGCGGCCGGAGCCTGCGGTAGGTGCGCCGGCACCGCGGGAGCGCCACTGCCGTTTGTGGCGCGATCACCGCCGCCCGGCTGCCTGGCGATTGGCAGTTGCTCCGGGCGTGCCGTGCTGCCTTACCGGCCGTCGCGGCACGAAGCGTGCCGCTCCCACAAGCGCTTCCAATCACTCGGCCAAGCGCTTCCTTTGCAGGATGCGATCTCCCACAATGCCGCTTTGCCGAGCGACGCGCCGCAAAGGGCACGGTCGCCAGGTCGGGCTGAGCGAGGCTGCCCCCTGGCGCAAACGACCGCAGGTAACTGCACGATGTTGATCGACTGCATGCACGCGGCCATGGGCCACGCCCGCTACGAGATTCTGGATGACGATGAGGGCTTCTATGGCGAGATGCCGCCATGCTCCGGCGTGTTCGCCAACGCGGACACGCTGGAGGCCTGTCGAGACCAACTGGCCGAGGTGCTGGAAGACTGGATCCTTTTCCGGGTCTCGCAGGGCCTGGAACTGCCGCTAATCGACGGCAAATGCATCCGGATCGAAAGGGTCGCCTGATGCCGCCCTTCGGGCCGATCTCCCGACGCCAGCTCATCGCCAATCTGGGAAAAGCTGTAAGCAAATTGAGAAAATACCATGCAATGGGAACCCGTCATCGGGCTGGAGATCCACACCCAGCTCGCCACTGAATCCAAGATCTTCTCCGGTGCGGCCACCGCCTTCGGCGCCGCGCCCAACACCCAGGCCTGCGCCGTGGACTTAGGCTTGCCCGGCGTGCTGCCGGTGCTGAACCGGGCCGCGGTGCAGCGGGCGGTGCAGTTCGGGCGCGCCGTCGGCGCGGAGATCGCGCCGCGCTCGGTGTTCGCGCGCAAGAACTACTTCTACCCCGACCTGCCGAAGGGCTACCAGATCAGCCAGTACGAGCTGCCGGTGGTGGGCAAGGGCAGTGTCGAGATCGTGCTGGACGATGGCGCGGTGAAGACCGTCGGCATCACCCGCGCGCACCTGGAGGAGGACGCCGGCAAGTCGCTGCACGAGGACTTTCACGGCGAGACCGGCATCGACCTGAACCGCGCCGGCACGCCGCTCCTGGAGATCGTCTCGGAGCCGGACATGCGCTCGCCGGCGGAGGCCGTCGCCTACGCCCGCAAGATCCACCAGCTCGTGCGCTGGATCGGCATCAGCGACGGCAACATGCAGGAGGGCTCGTTCCGCGTCGACGCCAACATCTCGCTCAGGCCCAAGGGCGAAGAGAGGCTCGGCACCCGCGCCGAGATCAAGAACATCAACTCCTTCCGCTTCCTGCAAAAGGCGCTGGAGTTCGAGATCGAGCGCCAGATGGACATCCTGGAGGACGGCGGCGAGGTCGTGCAAGAGACCCGCCTCTACGACGCCGACAAGGACGAGACCCGCTCCATGCGCACCAAGGAGGAGGCCAACGACTACCGCTACTTCCCGGACCCGGACCTGCTGCCGCTAACGATCGACGACGCCTTCATCGGCGAGGCCACCGCCGGCCTGCCGGAGTTGCCGGACGCCATGCGGCATCGCTTCATGGCGCAGTACGGCCTCAACGACTACGACGCGGCGCTGCTCACCTCGAGCCTGGCCATGGCCGCCTATTTCGAGCAGGTGACGGCCGGCTGCGGCGACGCCAAGCTCGCCGCCAACTGGATCACCGGCGCGCTGGCGGCGGCGCTGAACAAGGCGGACCTGGACATCGCCGACAGCCCCGTGGGCGCGGAGCAACTGGCCGGGCTCATCGCCCGCATCCAGGACAACACCATCTCCGGCAAGATCGCCAAGCAGGTGTTCGACGCCATGTGGGCCGGCGGGGGCGACGCGGATCAGGTCATCGCGGCCAAGGGCCTCAAGCAGATCACCGACACCGGCGCCATCGAGGCCATGATCGACGCCATCCTCAAAGCGAACCCCCAGCAGGTGGAGCAGTACCGCGCCGGCAAGGAGAAGGTGTTCGGCTTCTTCGTCGGCCAGGTGATGAAGCAAAGCCAGGGCAAGGCCAACCCGCAACAAGTCAATGCCCTGCTGAAGCAAAAGCTCAAGGGCTGACGCCCCCGGCGGCGCCGAGTTCCATTCGGCATTCCTAGTGCTTCGCTGCGGAAATTCCGAGACCGGGCTCCATCGACAACGACCACGACCACGACCACGACCACGACCTGAGACGGTCTCGGAACTGATGCACTGGTACACGCGCTTGGAATGGTCGACCGACCTACATCGAATACTCGCCCGATCTCACCCCACCGGCAGCCGCCGCACTACCGCGCGCGCTTCCACCCCGGGGTCACGCACCCGCCGCAGCCGCGCCGCGAAGGTCGGGGCACGCAAGAGCTCCGGCACGGCCTCCGGCACCAGCGGCCGGCTGAAATAGAAGCCCTGCACCGCATCACAGCCCCCGCGCAGCAGGAAGCGGAGTTGCGCCTCGGTTTCCACGCCCTCGGCCAGGGCGCGCTTGCCGAGCGTCTTGGCCATGGCGATGATGGTGCGGATGACCGCGCGATCGCTGTCGTCGTGCTCGATGTCGGCGACGAAGCTGCGATCGATCTTCAGCGTGCGCACCGGCAATTGCTTGATGCGTGCGAGCGACGACTCGCCGGTGCCGAAGTCGTCGATGGACAGCTCGAAGCCGGCGCCCACCAGCCGCTGCCACAGCGCGGCGGTCTCGGCGTCGGCGCGCATGGCGGTCTCGAGGATCTCCAGCTCCAGGTCGTCCGGCGAGATGCCCGCCTCCGCGACGATCTGCAACAAGAGCCCCTCCAGCGGCAGCGGCTGGAAAAAGCCCGTGTCGAGGTTCACCGAGATCCGGCCGCAGCGCAGCCCGGCGTCCCGCCAGGTGCGGCACTGGCGGGCGGCCTCGTGCAGCAGCCATTCGGTGATGGGCTGCATCAGGCCGGCGTCCCGCGCCACGTCGAGGAACTGCCCGGGCGCCAGCAGTCCGTCCCGCGGATGCTCCCAGCGCAGCAGCGCCTCCAGCCCGATCACGGCGCCGTCTGCCAGGGACACCTTGGGCTGGTAGACCAGCCGCAACCGGTCGCGGCGCAGTGCCTCGCGCAGCGCGGCCTCCAGCTCGAAGCGCCGCCGTGCCTCCACGGCCATGGCGCCGGTGAAGTAGCGATAGCCGTCGCGGCCCTGCTGCTTGGCCAGGTACATGGCCGCATCCGCGTGCTTGAGCGGGGTGCCGGCGTCGCCACCGTCGTCGGGGAACAGGGCGATGCCAACACTGGCGGTGATGTGCAGCCGGCGGCCGTCGAGCACCATCGGCCGGCGCACCGCCGCCAACAGCGCGTGAGCGACGCGCGCCGGGCTGGTGCGCTCACTCACGTCATCCAGCAGCAGCACGTACTCGTCGCCGCCGAGCCGCGCCACCTCGTCCTGGGGGCGCAGGACGGCGCGGATGCGCCCGGCGACTTCCTCGAGCAGCGCGTCGCCGGTCACATGGCCGAGGCTGTCGTTGATGCGCTTGAAACGATCCAGGTCCAGATACAGCAGCGCGAGGCGCGTGCCGACGCCGCGCGCGTGTTGTAGCGCCTGCTGCAACGCCTCCATGAAGGCGCTGCGGTTGTAGAGCCCGGTGAGCTGGTCCTCGTAGGCGAGCCGGCGCAGGCGCTCCTGGTTGGCGCGCAGCTCGGTGATGTCAGAAAACACGCTGACGTAGCCCAGGATGGTGCCGCCGCGGCCGACGACGGCATTGATCTTGAGCCATTCGGGGTAGACCTCGCCGCTCTTGCGCCGATTCCAGATCTCGCCCTCCCAGCGGCCAGTGCGAACGAGTTGATGCCAAAGGCGCTTGTAGAAGCGCCCGTCGTGGCGCCCGGACTGAAGCATGCGCGGGTTGCGGCCGAGCACCTCGGCCTCCGCATAGCCGGTGATGGCGGTGAAGGCGCGGTTCACCGCCTGGATGTTAGCATCAGCGTCCGTGACCACCACCGCCTCGGCGAGGTTGCGGAAGGCGATGTCGGCGCGCCGCAGCCGCTCGCGCGCCGCGCGCTCCTCGGTGAGGTCGCGGAACAGTACGATGCTGCCGACGACCTGCCTCTCCTCGCGCAGCGGCGAGGCGAGCACGCTGACCGGCACCAGCGTGCCGTCACTGCGACGGAATATCTCGTCGTCGTTGCGGTAGATCCTGCCGAGCCGAGGCTCATGCCGCACCGGGCACAGGTGTGCCGGCAGGCTCTCGCCGTCGCTGTGGGCGTGCAGCAGCACGTGCGCATCCTGGCCCAGCAGCGCGCGACGCTCGAAGCCGAGCAGCGTGCAGGCGGCGTCATTGACATGGATGATCCGCCCGCGCAGATCCATTACGTAAAGCCCTTCGGCCATGTGCTCGGTGATGGTGCGCAACCGCTGCCGCGATGCCAGCCAGCGCCGCAGCGTGAAGCCCGCCCCCAGCAGCAGCAGACTGCCGACGCCGAGCAGGCCCAGGAACTGCACGCGCAAGGCGGCGAATTCGGGCTCCTGGTGATAGGTCACGAAATAGCCCGCCGTCAGGCCGGCGCTATCCGGGATCGGCAGCAGCGCGACGGCCGTGCAGTCGGCGAAGCCCAGACACAGGTGCCGGGCAGCGCTGCGGCCCTCGGCCATCGCGCGCTGCACGGCGGGGACGGCCGCGAGCCGCCGGTCGATGGCGTCCACCGGCAGCCGTGGCGACGCGGCGGGGGTCGTGCGCAGCGGACTGCGCGCACGCTCAACCAGGAGGTCCGGACCGAGCGCCGCCGGCTCGAACAGCGCGAGCGCGGTGGGGTGCGCCACCCGCCGCAGCGGCGCCCGCCGCAATAAAAACCGGCTCGCGTGGTCGTCGCCGCCATCCGCGCGGCGCAACACGCGCCGCAGCGCGTCGTAGGACAGGCCGTAGTCGACCACGGCCAGGAGCCGCCCGTCCGCGAGCAGCGGCAGCACGAACCGGTAGCCCGGCACGACGCGGCCGTTCTCGAAGCCGCGGCGGGCGTTCTGGGTAGCGATGGCAGCACCGATCAGCGGGCGATCCGCCGCGATGGGATCACCGTAGAGGTCGGGCCGATGGAAGCGCAGAAAGGCACGCCCGTCCGGCGTCACCACCAACAGCGTCCGCACGTCGTTGCGGCGCAGCACCGCATAGCTGTCGTACAGCTCACGGTAGAGCGTGCCGCGCACCCGGCGGCGCTCGCTGGCGGCTTGCTGCGGGGGCAGATTTTCGGCCTCCGCCAGCGCCGCGAGCAGACCCCGTACCCGCGGCGTATCGATACTCTGGTCGTGGACCACGTCCACCAGTCGGTCGAAGCCGTCGATGGTGTCCGCGTAACTGTGCTCGAGCTCGTGCTGGTGCATGGCCAGCAACTGCCGTGACTCCAGCCGGAACATGCCCCACAGCGCCCAGCTCAGCAGCAGCTCCGCGAGCAGGAAGGCCAGCAGCGCCAGCAGTGTCGCACGGCTCACTGCAGCGGCTCCGCGCCGGGGATAGGCCAGGGCAGCCGCTCCAGGGTGGCGGCAATGCCGCTGTAGTCACAGCGCTCCGGCGGCACGGTGCCATGACGGATCTGCGCACCCCAGCCGGCGGTGATCCCCGGCACCCGCGGGTTGCGCTCACGGTCGAGCGCCAGCACCGCCTGGCGCAGCCGTGCGAGAACCTCCGGCGGCAGCGTCGCGGTGTTGGCCACCAGGGTGAAGCCCGGATACGGGCGGCTCTCGGCGATGCGCTCCAGGTTCAGGTGAGCGTAGCGATGGGCGATGGCGGTCTTGACCCCGGCGACGTCGTAGCGGCCGCGGACCACGCCCAGCGCGGCCTCGGAATGGCTGCCGGCATAGTCGAAGTGGTTGCCGTCCCGCTCCAGGCTGCGGCCGGCGGCGTGCAGCATCTCGCTGACGGCGAGATAGCCGCAGGTGGAATAGGGTTGCGTCAGGCCGATATGCATGCCGCGGATGTCTGCGGGGCGGATGCCGCCGCCGAACACCACCAGCGAGCAGGTGTAGTCCGCCGCTCCGTCCGCATCGCGGAAGCAGCCCAGCGGCTCGGCTGACGGGTCGATGCGCTCCAGCACCACGTAGGGCAGCGGCCCCAGGTACGCGAGGTCCAGGGCGCCGTCGCGAAAGCCGGTCAGAATGTCCGCGTAGTCGTCGTGGGCCACCCAGCGCAGGGTCGTATCCGTTGCGCGTGCCAGGTAGTCCGCGAGGCCGCGAAACTGCTCGTAGATGATCTTCGGGTCCTCCAGCGGCAAGGGCGCGAAACGGACCACGTCCGCCGCCGCCGCGGGCACGGGCGACACGAGCAACACCAGCAAGAGCATGAGCGGCAGCAAGCGTGCAGTTCCCATGGCAAACAGGGGGAAGCGCCTGTCCCCAAGAGCCCGACCGCACCCTCAGAGAGTTCAGAGTCTAGAACACGGCATCACCCGGAAATTGATGCAGCGCAAGCCACTTTTCAGATCGACGGTAAATATTATTCGATTTTTGGCCAGCTCTATATATTGACAAATGAAGACTGGATGTTTTCCTGAAGACGGCACCCCACTATTGGTGAGCGCCGCTGCAAAACCTTGGGGTTGAGCCTGGGTGCTGACCGAGGCGTTCTTGCCATCTGATCGCGCGACGTCGGCACCAAGCCGTGGCTAACCCCGTGGAGCCGCGCAGGCAATGGCGTTCGGGTCGCGGCCAGTGCCGGCAGGGCGAAAGCGTGCGGGCGCAAGCGCGTCGTAGTCGGGCTCGAAGCCGGCGGCGATGAGGGGCTCGCGGAGCGGCGATTCCAGCGCCGGCAGACCGTCGATGTGCTGGATCAGCAGGCGCCTGCGGCCGGACGGGATGCGGTGCAGCGCGGTGGCGGCGAGGTCCAGCTCGCGGCCGGTGTCGGTGACGCCGCTCGGGAAGCTCAGGATCTGGCGGCCATTGGCGGCGACGTAGAGCACGGGCCTGCCGGCAACCAGGATCACCCAGGCACCGGCGGAGCGCTTTGGCGCCTGCCTGGCGGCGCCGGCGCCGCGGCTTTGAACGGACCGGCCGGCGGCATCGGCCGTAGGAGCGGCGTCCCCGCCGCGATTGCCGGCCGTGGGAGCGGCGTCCCCGCCGCGACCGGTCCGCGTAGCGGACCCTACGCCGACGCCGGTCGACGGCCATCCCAGCAGCGCGCCATAGGGATTGGCGGGGTCGGCGGCAGGCAGGATGCGGACCGCCTCCTCGCCGTAGCCGTCTACGGGCGACTCGTCCTCGCGGGCGGCGCGCAGACGCTCGACCGCGCCGGGCAGCGCGAACTGGGCACCGGAGAGGCCCTCGACAAAGTGCCCGCGACGCACCTGGCCGCCTTGCTCCAATTCCTTCAGCACCCGGTACAGTGGGCCGAAGCCGCCGGGCAGACCCTCGGCGGCGACCGCCTCGCGGCTGACGATGCCGTAGCGCTCCAGCAGCATCTGGACGCCGAGGAGCGCGCGCTCGGTGTCGGTGATGTCGACGGCGGCGCCGAGGTCCGCCACCAGCGACCAGCGACCGCCGGCGAGGCCCCCGGCCGCGCTGCCGCGCCCGAAGCCGGCGTGCAATGCGCCACGGCGAGCCGACCCGCGGGCGCCGGCTGAAGGCGAACGCCCCTTGCCAGCAGCGAGTGAGCGCAGCGGCGCGAAGGTGTCGTTGGTGACGAGTCCAGCCCAGACGAGATCCCACAGCGCCGACTCGAAGGCTTCCCCGCCGGTTACGGCGCCGGCGGCTGCCTGCTCGATCACCGGCTCCGCCGCCCGTTGCAGGTCCAGCAGGAAGCAGGCGCCGCGGCGTTGCAGTTGCGCAAGCAGCGCGGCGCGGAGGGCGGCGGGCAGATCGACCTCCGTGACCGGCGGCGTGTGACCCGGAGCGGCCACGTCGTCGGCTCCGCGCGCGGTTCGGTGCGCGGGTCGGTGCGCGGCGCGAACCGCATGGGCATCGCTCGCGTCCGGTCGCGGCACCGAGCGTGCCGCTCCCACATTCTCCCGGCGATAGACGGCGATCTTGCCGTCCTTGGGTCCGGCGGCCCCACGGCCGATCCAGACGAGCTGCCCGGTGGCCGTGAGCATGTCGAGGTCCTCGGCGCGGTAGCCCGGCACACGGGCGGGCAGCAGCACCCGGTCGAGCTGGGTCCAGCTCACCGTCAGGCCCTCCAGTTGCAGCAGCGCCTCCAGCAGCCGCTCGCGGCTGTCGCGCGCCTGCCGCGGCTCGCCGCCGCCGATGCCGTGCCAGTCCGGCAGGAAGCGGCCGAGCGTGGCGCCGTCCACGGGCGCGACCTCGTCGCGGGCGCGGGCCAGGGTGCGGCGTCGCAGCCGGCGCATGACCTCGGCATCGCACCATTCCGGCTCGTTCCCCATGGGCCGGATCTCGCCGTGCACGAGCTCGCCGCGGGTCTCGAGCAGCTTCAGGACCGCCTCCAACTGCGCCGCCGGCAGGCCGAGCCGGCGGGCGAGCTGGTGTGTCGGAAACGGACCCCGAGTGCGGGCGTAGCGGCGGACCAGGTGCTCCAGCGGCGCGTCGGTGGGCGCAATGAATGCCTCCGGCAGCCCCGGCGGCGGCACCGAACCCAGCGCGTCGCGGTAGAGCCCCGCGTCCTCGGCGCTGATCCAGCGGCGCTCGCCCGCGACGGCAATCTCCACCGCCCGGCGCTGGCGGGCAAGCTCGACGAGCCAGCGCGCCGAATCACCGCTGTCCGACGCCCGCGCCGCATCGAAATCTGAATCGGGATCGGGATCGGGATGGAGACCATCCCGGCCATCGCCGCCACCAACACACCGCTCCGCAACCTCGGCGGACGTCAAGTCCCCGAGCCGCCGCAGCAGGTCATGCAGCTCGTTGGCGTCCCGGGCGCGGCGCTCGGGCGTCAGGTGGGCGAGCTCCGCCTCCAGCTCGTCCAACACCCGCGGGTCGATGAGCTCGCGCAGCTCCGCCTGGCCGAGCAACTCGGCGAGCAGGCCGCGGTCGAGGGTTAGCGCCTGGGCGCGGCGCTCGGCGATGGGAGCGTCCTGCTCGTAGATGTACGCGGCCACGTAGGCGAACACCAGCGAGCGGGCGAAGGGCGAGGCGCTCGCTGTCTCCACCTCGTGCACGCGCACGGCGCGGGACTGCACCGCCCGCAGCAGGTCTTTGAGCCCTGCCAGGTCGAACTGGTCGCTGAGCGCCTGGCGGTAGGTCTCCAGCACCACCGGAAAGCTCGGGTAGCGGCGCACCACGGCGAGCAGGTTCTGTGCTTTGAGCCGCTGCGCCCAGAGCGGCCGGCGCCCTTGGGCGGAGCGCTTCGGCAGGAGCAGCGCACGGCCGGCGTTCTCGCGGAACAGGCTCGCGAACAGCGCGGTGTCGGCGAGCTGCTCGGTGACCCGGTCCTCGATCTCGTCGGGGTGCGGCAGCAGCGCCATCAGGTCCGGCAGCTCGTCGCCGTCCGCGAGGCGCAGCACGATGCCGTCGTCGGTGTACATCACCTGGATCTCGAAGCCTTCGCGACGCTGCAGCTGCCATTGCAGGGCCATGGCCCAGGGGGCGTGGATGCGGGCACCAAAGGGGGTGAGGATGCAGATGCGCCAGTCGCCCAGCTCGTCGCGGAAGCGCTCGATGACGATGGTGCGCTCGTCCGGCACCTTGCCCGTGGCCGTGCGCTGCTCGTGAATGTACGCTGCCAGGTTGGCGGCGGCGTGGTCGTCCAGCGGCGCCTGGTCTTTGATCCAGGCGACGGCATCTTCGGCATCGCGGCGGGCGACCTCGCGGCAGAAGGCGCCGACGGCACGCCCCAGCGCCACCGGCCGGCCGGGGCCGTCGCCGCGCCAGAAGGGGAGCTTGCCGGGCTCGCCGGGCGCCGGCGAGACGATGACCCGGTCGCGCGTGATCTCCTCCACGCGCCAGGTGGAGGCGCCGAGCAGGATGCACTCGCCGGCGCGGGTCTCGAAGACCATCTCCTCGTCCAGCTCGCCGATGCGCGGTCCGCCCGATTCCCCATGGCCGCCCAGATGCACGGCGTAGTTGCCGCGGTCCGGAATGCTGCCGGCGTTGAGCCGGGTGACCATCGGCGCGCCCTTGCGCGGGCTCAGCCTGTCCGTCGCCCGGTCCCAGGCCAGCAGCGGCCTGAGATCGGCGAAGTCGCTGGACGGGAAGCGCCCGGACAGCATGTCCAGCACCGACGCCAGCGCGGCATGGCTCAAGCCCAGGTACGGGCCGGCGCGGTTCACCAGGCGCTGGATCTCTGCCACCGTGCGTTCGCCGGCGACGCAGTGGGCCGCGATCTGCTGCGCGAGCACGTCGAGTGCGTTAGTCGGCATGCGAAACGGCTCCAGCTCGCCCTTCAGCATGCGGCCCGCGATGACGGCGCACTCGAGCAGGTCGCCGCGAAACTTCGGGAAGATCCGCCCCGTGCTCACCTCGCCCACGCCGTGCCCGGCGCGGCCGACGCGCTGCAGCCCGCGGGCGACGGAGCCCGGCGACTCCACCAGCAGCACCTGGTCCACGCCGCCCATGTCGATGCCCATCTCCAGCGAGCTGGTGGCGACGATGGCCTTGAGCGTGCCGGCCTTCAGGCCGTCCTCGATCTCGGCGCGCCGCTGGTGGCTGACACTGCCGTGGTGGGCGCGGACGAGGTCGGGGATGTCGCGCTCGATGGGCGCGCCATCGCCGCCCGCGTCGCCGAGCCGTTCCGCATAGACCTCGTTGAGCCGCCGGCACAACCGCTCCGCCAACCCGCGGCTGTTGACGAAGACGATGGTGGAACGGTGCGCCAGGATCTCGTCCAGCAGCGCCGGGTAGATGGCGGACCACATGCCCTTCTCCGCCGGTGGGCGTGCCACCTCGCGAGCGTAGAGCTCGCCGAGGATTGGGCCGCCGGGCGAGTCCAGCCCCGGCGCACCAAGACCGGAGGCTTGGGGCGGATGCTCCATGTCCGGCACCGGCACGCTGATGGTGAGATCGAGCTTGGGCGGCGCGGCGGCGTCGACGATCGCAACCGGCCGGTCGCCGCCGAGCCAGCGCGCGGCCTCCGCCAGCGGCTCGACGGTGGCCGAGAGCCCGATGCGCTGCGGGTCCGTGCCGCCCGCCGCCTCCACCAGCGCCGTCAGCCGCTCCAGGGACAGCGCGAGATGCGCACCGCGCTTGCTCGACGCCAGCACATGCACCTCATCGACGATGACCGTCTGCACCGAGGCCAGGTGCTCCGCCGCCCGCGAGCCGAGTAGCAAGTACAGCGACTCCGGCGTCGTCACCAGGATCTCCGCCGGCTCCTTCAACTGCTGCTGCCGCTCGCGGGCGGACGTGTCGCCAGTGCGGATCGCCACCCGCGGCAGCCGGTGCGGCACGCCCAGTGCCACCGCCTGCGACGCGATGCCGGCCAGCGGCGCGCGCAGGTTGCGCTCGATGTCGTAGACCAGCGCCTTGAGCGGGGAGATATACAGGACCTGCGTGCCGGCCGAGCGCGCGTCGCCTCGGACATCCGCGGCAACCTCGGGCGCGTTAGACCCGCGGCCCTCGGCCCTCGGCCCTCGGTCCTTCCCTTGCATGAGCCGGTCGATGGCCCACAGAAACGCCGCCAGCGTCTTGCCGCTACCAGTGGGCGCCGTGATGAGCACATGCCCGCCCGCCGCGATGACTGGCCAGCCGGCGGCCTGGGCGTCGGTGGGACCGGTGAAGTTCTGGCTGAACCAGCGGTTGGTGGCGGGGCTGAAGGGGTCCATGCAGCAACAGGTGGGGGCTCGGGGGAGCGAGTCCGATCCGGACAACAATACAGCGTCATCGGCATCGACGCCGACGATTACCGGCTCCTGAACGACTCCGGCCGCCCGCACCTATATCCCGCGAGCGCCTTCGAAGTCGTTGACCCGAAACAGCCCAGCAAATGGATCACCGAGACCGGCGCGGGCGGCGAGCACTATGCCTACCCGCCCGAGCTCAACGCCCCGGGCTTGTTCGAGGATTTCTTCGACGACGAACCCGCTGCCGTCGCGACCTTCTGGAGGGTCGTGAACGCGAGGCTCGGGGAGGCGGCGTGAGGTGCGGCGGCTCGGCTGACGCGCGGTTGGCGCGCTATCGCGTGCAATGCCGGCGGTATGCATCTCGCCGCTGCCGGCACACGGTGATGAGCAAGTGGAGCGCAAAGGCTGTGAAAAGTTACCAAGGAAGGGCTCAAGCGCTAGGCAACCTCGCGCGGCGGCACAAGTAGACGCTCATAGTCGCCCCAGCAGCTCTGCCTTCTTGGCGGCGAACTCCTCCTCGGTCAGCAGCCCGTCGGCGCGGAGCTTCCCGAGCCGCTCGATGGCGCTGAAGATGTCCGCGTCGGCCGCGGGTGCCGAGGCTACCGATGCCGGCGGCCTCGGCGCAGGGCCACCGACAGGGGCCGTCGGGGCCGCCGGCTGTTGCGGCCGCCCATCGATGGACACCACCGGCAGCGAGCTCAGCACCACGGTGCCGTATTGGCTGGTGAACAGGATGGAGCCGCCGGCGCCCTGCTGTTGCGAGAAGCCGCCGATCTGGTGGTCCAGCGTGTCGTAGACCCAGACCTGGCCGCCGGTCTTGACCGCCAGCCGGCGCGCGCCAGCGAAGTAGGCGTACTGCACGTTGTTCTGGCTGCCGGTGGCGCTGGGCTGGCCGAGCTCCCGCGGCCACCAGTGCTGGGCGGGGTCCGGCACGAACAGGCTGGACTCGCCCATGATGCCGCCCGCGTGCTGCTGTTGTTGGGATCCGGCGGAATGCGGGCCCGACTGGGACTGGCTCTGGAAGCTGCCGGTCTGGAGCAGACCTGGCTGGTTGGCCAGGATGTTCGAGAGCTCGTTGCAGAGGGCGTCCACCCGGGCCTTGAGGGCGTAGTCGAACATGTTGCCCAGCATCAGCATGCCACCCTGCATCCACTGGCCGGAGCCGGCGAATTCAGGGTGATCGAACTGCGCCATGCTGCCGTTGCCGTGCAGCACCGCAAACAGCATGTGTGTGACGGCGTCCGGGCTGAAGCCGTGGCGCTGGGAGAGGTCGGCGACCAGACGCTGACCTTCTGGGGTGAGCTGTTGCATGACTATCCCTGAGTTGGTGGTAGATGCCGCGGACGCTAACACCTCGGCAACGGCCGCGGGTGCACGGTTTGCACGGTTTGCACGGCATCCTCTGCAATGCCATCGAGCCGCGTTGACGGATTCGGGTCGAGACGGGGCACGTAGTCACGCTCGCCGCCAACAACGGCCCGCCCCTGTAGTGCATCCTTTCCGCCAATGTTGCAGCTGTCGGCCCAGCAGAGCCGGCACCGAGAAACCTGATGGCAGACTCTGGCTCGTTGTCGTTGTCGTTGTCGTTGTCGAGTATCCGCACGACCACGACCACGAAATAGGAGTCGCAAAGTTGGCCGCAGCCGCGTACTACTCGGCCGGAAACGTGCAGGTGTTGAGGGCCGGGACGCTGCCCGAGAGCAGCTTCGTCAGTATCACCCCGCTGCCAGTCACCGCGCCGACGGCCAATTGCGTTCCGGTGGGAATGGTCGTCTCATCCTGGCCGCCTGGTCGCACCCCGCAATATTGGTCGAAGAACGCCTGGTCGCAATCCGCGGGACCAACAAACTGAAATCCCACGGATGGCGCCGCCGCGATCGGACAGGAGCAGACGATCTCGTCGGGACCGATTTCGCCCAGGAAGGGCCAGTTCGTTCCCGTGGTCCCATCGATGCAAAGCCCACCGTCGCATTGCGCCGACAGATTCGAGGCACCGGGACAGGTGTACAGCGCCAGCGCGTCCGGCCCATCGTATGACTTCTGGAGCTGGGGCGGGAGAGAGTACGTGCTGACAAGAAAATTCCCTTGGTCGGACACGGCCATCAGATCGCAGACGTCACCGATTGCACCGGATTCGGCGGCTTGGTCCGCGGGGAAGAAGAAAGGCAAGGAGATACTCTGTCCTACCTTCCTTTCGCACTTGCAGTAAGCGACGTTATCGATGGTGAAGCACTGCGCAGCAGCACAGAGTGCGTACTTCTGTTCCGATGACTCCGACTCCGGGCAGATCTTGAACACGGTAGGCCGGCCGTTCCAGACTTCTTGACCCAGGACCACCGCTTCGGCCGGCGTCAACTGTTCCTGCGCAGTCACCTGCGTGACAGGCGCCAACACCAGGAGCACGGAGGCGAACGCCGCCCGAATCATCATCATTGGCATCGTTGTCTTCTCCTCGCGGATGCGCGTGCACGGTTTGCGGTAGGGCAGGCCGCAACCGCATTTGGCTGGTCGCGCCCGCGGGCAATCGAGCGTCCGAGCATCGCACCGGACAGGACCGCCGGTGGACGCGGCCATGCTGTCACCAGTGTCGGCGGGCGATCCAACGGCGCAAAAGGTCGGTTCTGCGTCGATGCCCGCTGCCGAGCGGTCAGCATCTTCGCGGTCTCCTGCATTTATCCCTCATCTACTATTAAGCTTTTACCCTATAAACTTTCGGTCTATTACACCGACGAACGGCGCGGACCGACCCAAACGCCAACGCATCGGCGTTTTTCCGAGCGCCCCGGAATCCCGCCCACCCGTCAGACACAAGTATTTCCCGGGGCCAACTCCCGCGGCAACCGCGCCTGCATCGTCACGTCGTTGAACAAGGCCGCCTGCGGATTACCGTGACCCCGCATCGCACACACGCGCGAGCAATGCGCTCGGACAGCGCCGCAGGCTTGCAGCGTCCGCGCCACTGCTTCAGGGTTTTTCTACGATGAGATAGGGGGTATCCTTATCTTGATCTCTGCGCCAGACTTAACAGGCGATTCGCCTGCCATCCATAGGCCCATGGGCGGATCTCCGCCAATATTCAGCATGGATATGGATCGCACGAATCAGTCGGCGCCACGGGCACCGAGCCGGGCGGGCCTACGAGATGCAGAACGAGCGCCCGTGCACGGGACCGGGACGCGCCCGGGCAGTTTGCGCAGCCGGGCTTGAAGCCGCCCCGGGCGCGGCAGTGAAAGGGCCATCTCTGCTTGGCACAGACACCTCAGGAGCACGATTTCATGGTCAACCAACCAAGCCGTATTCTCATCGTTGACGATCACCCGCTGGTGCGCACCGGCTTGCGCAATCTGATCGAGACCGAGCCCGACCTGACCATCTGCGCCGAGGCCGGCAGTGTCAGGGACGCCCTTAAGGCGGCACGCGACGAGAAGCCGGATCTGGCGCTGATCGACATCTCCCTCGAGGACGGCAACGGCATCGAGCTCGTCAGGCGCATCAAGCAGCGCGAGCAGGAGAACGATGCGCCGGAGCTGAGGCTGTTGGTGTGCTCCATGCACGAGGAAACGCTGTTCGCCCAGCGCGCCATCAACGCCGGCGCCCACGGCTACGTCAACAAGCACGAGCTGCCGGAGCAGGTGCTCAAGGCCATTCGCCAGGTGCTCGCCGGCCGCGTCTATCTCAGCGAGAAGATGGTGGGGCGGTTGATCGACGGACTCGGTAACAAGAAGAGCGGCGGCGTCGCCAGCGTCGAGGATCTGAGCGACCGCGAGCTCGAGGTCTTCCGCCTGATCGGCCAGGGGCGGCCCACGTCCAAGATCGCCGAGCAGTTACACCTGAGCGCCAAGACCATCGAAACCCACCGCGAGAACATCAAGCGCAAGTTGCAGCTCGCCAGCGGCAGCGAGCTGGTGCGCCACGCGGTGCAATGGCACATGGATCAGGCGGGAGGCCGGATCATGACCGGCTGAGGGAATGGGAGGGGCACCTCCGGGCGAGCTGTGAGACGGGGCAGGCGCACGTCGATTGAGGCAAGAGCGACGCAAACGTTTCGTGCCCGCAAGCGAGAGTACGTGCACGCGACCGCGCGTCACGGGCCACGGACCGATGTCCGCCTACAGCACGGCCATCGCGTTTGCAGTCCTTAAGGAGGCTCGGATGAACAAACGTGACCGGGCGCTCATGCTCCACCTGCTGGCAGGCGCGCTGCTCAGCGCACATCTGATCGGCGCCAGCGCCGAGTGCCCGAGTGGCGCGGCAGCCTACGACCAGCAAGGGAAGGGTCGCCTTGGGATACTCGACATCGTGGTCGACGCCCGCCCGTCGCAGACCTGTCAGGGCGTCCAGCTGGCGCCCAAGCGCCGGGAGCGCCTTGCGGATCTGCTCCTGAGCCTCGCGGATGCGCCCATCGCTGCCCAGTACCACTGGTCGCGCTCTGCCGACCAATCGATGGAGCAGCACGCCGTCACGCTGGCGCCGCTCCTCGATGACGGTCTCTCCCTGCGCGCACACCTCGAGCGGACGGAGTCCCTGCTCGGCGGCGACGGCGCAACACTGATCGCGATGGAGACCAGGCTCGATCTGCCGGGCCTCCGGTCGCAGCTCAACTTGACCCGGCAATCGGGTGGCGAGCAGTGCATCAGCGGAGCCGACCTGCAACTGGACGCATCACTGCTCGGCAAAATCTTGTCGGCACGCATCGAGCACGGCGAATGGCGGCTGCAGGGGCCTGCACGCGATTCCGCCCGGCGTGCCAGCAGCACCGTCGAGCTGGCGTTCGCCCACGGCAGTACCCGCCTCAGCGCCGACTACAGCCACCGGGTTGATGTGGACACCGGGGCGCGCAGCGTCTACTCCGCGGGCGCGGCGCTACCGCTGCGCTATCTCGGCCTGGAACGTCATACCGCGGAACTGGCCGCCGAACTGGCAGTGTCGCCAGACGGAGACGCGATCCAGGCCATGCGCCTCACGGACACGCGGCGGGGACCGAGCGGACGCCGGACGACGGATCTCAGCTTCTCGCAATCGCAAACGGGCGAGCAGCGCACGAAGCTCGGTATCTCCCGCAGCCCCTTCCCCGATCTCACCCTTAAGAGCGCTGTCGAGCTCAGCACTGGCTCAAGCACGGACGACACCCTCGTCACGCTCGGCGCGGAATACCGGTTCTAGTATTTCGTTGCGCAAGTTCCGAGACCGAGTTCCCTCGTTGAGGTTGTCGCAATCGGAGTCGTCATCGAACCTCCGCACGGTTGAGGCCATGATCACGACCACGACCACGACCACTACCACGACAACGACCAGAGACGGTCTCGGAAATCGCGCACTGTTGGACTAGCGCAAGCGCCGATTTCTCGGCGCTTCCCTTGCAGCCAGTCCAGCGCAGCCCCCGGATCGCGCAGGGCAACGCCGGCGAGCGCCGGGCAATCCGTCCAGAGCACCGATGCGTAGCCGGTCGTCTGCCGTGCAGGCGATGGGAATTCACCCCGATTGCCTGGCGCAGCCGATGGAGCGAGTCTTTCGCGGTTGGCGCGGAGGTGCGCGCCAGTAGCCACTGGAGGTAACGCGGATGACCAGGCGACTGGTGCTACGCATCGTTTGCACGCTATGGCTCACGGTCACGATGGGCGCGGCGTACCCCGAGGACCTCGGCGCCATCGGCGACAGCATCAGTACCGCAATGGACGCCGACGATGGCTGCGACGGTGCAGTGGAATGTCTCGGCAACCTGGGGGAGGATTGGGCATGGAGCTTCGCCACCGGCAGTCAGCCCTGGTCCATTGCCAGTCGTCTGCTGCCCTTCAGCTTCAGCGCCTCGCAGACAGCGGCCGTCAATGGCGCAAGCTGGGAGGACGCCCTGCCGCAGGCACAGCAGCTGATGGCCCTGCCCGGGATCTCCCTGGTGACCATTGAGCTCGGCGGCAACGACGTCTGCCAGAGCCTGGGAAGATCGCCGCCCAGCCTGGACTGGGTGGAGGGGCGGATCGATGATACCCTGACGTATCTCACCGACAAGTTGCCGAGCGGTGGCTATGTGGTGCTGGCGGAAGTGCCGGACGTGCTCTGGCTGCGCGAGCACATGGCCGCGGAGCCGCATTTTCTGTTCCAGTCCTGCCAGGCACTGTGGGACCTGGACTACCAGGCACTCAATGAGGCGACCGTAGCCGCGGTTTGCGCGGATCTCTATGGCGACTGGCTGTGCAGCAGCGTGCCGGAGTTCCACACGTTCACCCGTGAGTGGATCGCCAAGCTCATGGCGGGGCTGTTCGAAGGCATCGGCGGCGACGAGTTCCCCTGCGCCAACGTGTTGAACAGTGCCTCGACCGACGCGGCGCGGGCCGCGGCGGGCGACTTCAACCTGGCGCTCAACACGCTCCTGGCAGAGAAGGCGGATGAGTATGAAGGCCGCAACGGCGTCCGCGTCCGCTTTGCGCCCGGCATCTACGACCAGCCATTCTCATCGGAAGACGTCAGCGGGCTGGACTGCTTTCACCCCTCGCGCAGCGGACAGGCGATCCTGGCTGACCTCGTCTGGCGCACGATCGAAGACACATTGACCGAGCCGCGCTGACGGGTCAGCGAAACGCCGACACGGCAGTTCCATTGCGGGGCTGGACGCGCCGTCATGTTCAGCTCGGTCGTCGGTCGGCGGCCCGGGCGCGGGTCATCGACGCCCAAGCGGTTGCTCCCGCCCGTCGCCGCTGGTAGAACCGCGCCATGTCGGACCTCGAAGACACCTCGCGCCAGATGCCGCCGCAGCGCCTGCTAATGGACATCGCCCGGCGCTTCCTCCGGGATAGTACAACCCCGCTCACCGTCGCGCCCCTCGGCGACGGGCTCATCAACCACACCTATCGCGTCGACGCACCCGGCGCGGCCTTCGTGCTCCAGCGCATCAATGGCGCCGTATTTCCGGCACCAGAGCGGATCATGGACAACCTCTCCGCGCTGGCGGCGGCCGCCGCCAGGCATCCGGAGCTCAAGGTGCGGCTGCCAGCACTGGCGACATCGGGAAACCTGGCCTACGTGCGCGATGCCGACGGCGACGTCTGGCGGCTGATGGAGTGCATCGAGCCAAGCCGCACCCTGAAGCGCCTTGCCGGCACTGAGCAGGCCGCCGAGGTGGGTCGGGTACTCGCGCGCTTTCATCGGCTCGGCGCCGGGCTGGACCCGGCGACGCTGGCGGTGACGCTGCCGGGCTTCCATCACACGCCGAGCTATCTCGCCGCGCTGGACGCCGCGGCGGCCGCCACGGAGCCGGACGCCGAAAGCCGCGACGCGCTTGCCTTCATCGACGCCCGCCGGGGACTGGTCGGCGTGCTCGACGATGCCCTGGCCCGGGGTCGCACCCGCCTGCGCCTGATCCACGGCGATCCGAAGGTGGACAACCTGCTGTTCGATGCCGAGGGCAGACACGCGCTCTGCCTGATCGACCTGGACACGGTACAGCCCGGGCTGCTGCACCATGACATCGGCGATTGTCTGCGCTCCTGTTGCAACCGCGCCGGTGAGGCCGGCGCCGAATCGGTGCGCTTCGACCTGGCACTCTGCGAGGCCCTCCTGGTCGGTTACGCCGAGACCGCGCCGGGGCTGCTGAGCGATGCCGAGATCGACCTGGTCGCACCCGCGATCCGGCTCATTCCGCTGGAGCTCGGTATCCGCTTCCTCACCGATCACCTGCAGGGCGACCGGTACTTCCACGTGCGCCACCGCGGCGAGAACCTGACCAAGGCGCGGCGCCAACTTGCGCTGGTGGCCGACATTGAGCGGCAGGCGGCAGGCATCGACGCGGCTGTGCGGCGAGCATTCGCGCCGCCCCCCGGACATGACGCGGCATCGCAACGGTGGCGATGACCCGGCGCCAGTCTGCGCCGCCAAATCTGCATCGGGATTGATCCAGGTTGGGGTTCGTGTATGCCGCGGCACGCGGCGGCTGCTGCACAATGCAGCCAGACGCACAGCCCCCGCACAGATCCCCCGCACAGACGCCCTGGTTCCCCATGCCACAGCTCAAGGTCCACTTCCGCAAACCGGCCGACTGGGCCGAGCCCATACTGATCCACTACTGGGACAAGCAGCCCGCTGGCGGCGACACGGATTGGCCCGGCGTGCCCATGGCGCCCGTGCCGGGGCAACCCGGCTGGTACCGCTTCGTTTTCCCGGATACCACCCGGGTGCGCCTGGTCTTCAACGACGGCCAGGGCCGGCAGAGCGCCGACCTGGCGCGGGAGCGCGATGGCTGGTTCAGCTTCGACACCCATTGGCAGGACCAGCCGGCGGCAGCGGAACAGGTTGCCGCCGATCCGCCGCCCGATCCGCCCGCCGCGCCACCGCCCACCGCGCCACCGCCCGCGCCCGCCATCTTCAGCGACGAGCCGCGCGCCATTGAAGCGCGCACCGACTTCCGCGAAGAGACCATCTACTTTCTGCTGACGGCCCGCTTCAACGACGGCGACCCGTCCAACAACTTCTTCTGCCGCGACCGCATCCGCTTCGACGACCAGGGCAACGCCATCGACCCGCACTGGCGCGGCGACTTCAAGGGACTGATCCAGCGCCTCGGCTACATCCGGGACTTGGGCTTTACGGCCATCTGGATCACGCCACCGGTGGAAAACCGCTCCGGGCTCGACTACCACGGCTACCACGCCTACGACTGGACGCGCATCGACCCGCGGCTGGAGTCCCCGGACGCCACCTATCAGGATCTGATCGACGCCGCGCATGCGTTGGACATCAAGATCATCCAGGACGTGGTCATCAACCACTCCTGCCAGTTCGGCATCCGCGGCAAGGTGCACATCGACCACCTGCCCATCAAGTACTACGTGCCGCAGGGCTCGGAGCAGGGTCAGGTGAATCACGGCCCCTACCAGGGCAACTTGGGCAACTACACCTGGCCGAACCGCGACGACATCGACAACCCCGTCGCGCCGGACTGGTGGCAGGCACGCCACGCAAGCGACCCGGAAGGCATCGAGCCGCTGGTGGACCCCAAGACCGGTGAGACCGTGCCCAAGCCGGGCTACCGGCCCGGCCGGTTCTTCGGCATCGACCCGCAGGACCTGGACCCGGAGTGGTACCACCAGGACGGCTTCATCGCCGGCGGCGACTGGGAGAGCCCGCATCCGCTGCAACAGCGCCACATCGCCGGCGACTGCATCGACCTCGCCACCGAGCGGCAAAACGTCAAGGACTACATCATCGGCAGCATCAACCGCTACCTGGACATGGGCGTGGATGCGCTGCGCATCGACACGGTCAAGCACATCGACCGCGACAACCTGCTCGAGTACGTCAATGCCTGGAAGGCGCACAAGCCGGGGCTTTTCGTCTTCGGCGAGAACCTGGTGAAGGGCTACGGCTGGGGCGACCTCGGCGGCGGCGACAATGGCCCGAGCCAGATCCGCCCCTGGTGGTACACCCGCTTAGGCCACGACCCGCAGGACCCGAATGCCGGCGGCGACTCCGGCTTTGCGCAGCTCGACTTCGGACTCTTCAGCACCTTCCGCGACAGCCTCTCCCGCGGTACCTTCGAGGGCACCGGCCAGGTGCTGTCCATGGACTGGATCTACGGCGACGTGACGCGACTCGTCACCTTCCTGCAGAACCACGACGTCGGCCCCGACAACGACTTCAAGTACCGCTTCAAGGGCGAGACCTGGATGGCCGCCGCGGCCTACAACCTGATCTGGACCGCCCGCGGCATCCCGTGCCTGTACTTCGGTGAGGAGATCGAGTTCATGAAGGGCGCCCCGCAGGACGTCGAGGGCGAGAAGGACACCCTGGACACCACCGGCCGCGCCTATTTCGGCGATCACCTGACGGACGAGCGCATCGGCGAGACCCAGTCCCACCCGCTCTATAAGCACATCCAGCGGCTCAACCTCATCCGCCGCAACGTGCCGGCGTTGCAGAAGGCGGCCATGACGCAAGTAGCCGAGTGGGGCAGCGGCATGGCCTTCATTCGTGACCTATCCGAAGGTGGCTCGGAGCAGGGCAGCTACGCCATCGTCGGGCTGGCCATCGGCTCCGACCAGCGGGTCGACATCGGCAAGGTGCGCCCCGGCGTCTACCGCGATGCGGTCACCGGCGGCGAAATCGCCAGCAACGGGCATCTAACCTTCCACGTCAAGGCCAACTCCGCCGGGATCTGGGTGCTGGACGGCCCGGGCAAGATCGGTGACGACGGGCCTTTCCTGCGCTGATAGACAGCAGACCATGAACATTCAGTACGTCCACATGTGCCGCGACAGCGGCGATGAGACAGCCGAAGGCCGGCCGCGCCCTGAAGCGGCGGCGACACCGCGTGCACGCCTCGCCCAGCGGGCGGAATCCGCATGACCATGCGGCACGATCGCTTGCCCCGGATGGCCAGGCCGGTACGCCGCGGCGCCCTGCGGCACCTGCGGCTGCGGCTGCCCGGCTTGGGTCGGGTGCGCGTCAGCCAGCGCTTGCCGGTGAGCCGCCGCACGGCGCGACCCTGGATCATCTTCAGCCCCGGCGCGCTGACCGGCCCTGCCGACTATCCGGAACTGCTCGACGCCCTCACCGCCCGCGGAACCGTGGTGCTCACGCTGGATTACCGCTGGCCCGCGCTGTTCAGGAACGAGCCGGCCGAGACCTCCCGGGCCTGGCGCGCCGCGCAGCGGCTGCGGCGGCGGCAGTTGCCGGCGCGTGGGCTGGCATCCGGCCGGCTGCCGGCAACGAGCGCGGGCGGAGCCGCCCGCTCGGCACCGCCGCTGCGCATCCTCGCCTACAGCCTCGGCGGCTGGGTGCTGTCCGCGGGCTTCCAGCGCCGCGCCGATGGCCAACCGTTGGAGATCGTCCTGCTCGGCGCCTCCAGCCTGCACGAGCCGTGGCGGCCGCCGACATCCAGACAGGTCCGCATCCGGCTGCTGGCCGGCACCGAGGACGGTGTCGTCGACCCCGCCGGCCTGCAGCAGCTCGCCGACGCCTTTCACACCCGCATCGAGTGGCTCCCCGGTGTCAACCACTTCGGCATCCTGGACGAGCGCATCGGCTCCCCCGATTTCCGCGCCCGCGACCGCGCCACCGAGCTCAGCGCCCGCCAGTGTGCCGAGCGCATCGCGCGGCAGGTGCTGCGGGGGCGCTGAGACCGGCGGCACGATGAGCTGCCAGAGACAGGGCAAGCGTCCGCCGTAGGTCGGGCAGACGGACAACGAAGCCCGACATCGACCACGACAGGCACGGCCGACCGTCGGGCCTCCTGACGTCGGCCCGACCTACGCCAGTCCGCCGGTTCTACAACGATCTCGATAACCTGCCGCCGGGGAGCTTGGTCGATTGCCTTCGCCACGCCAGCGCCCCGGCGCAGGCCGTCGCGCCCTCACCAGCCCTCGATGGGGCTGAACTCCCGCACGCCGAGGCGCTCCTGCTCGCGCAGCAGCCCATAGGCGTCGCGGATGGCCTGGGCACCGAAATCGCGCTCCAGCCGCCGGACGATGAAGTGCCCGCGGGCGACGTCCTGGTAGTGCTGCATGAAGATCAGGTTCAGCGTCGCGGCGCTGAGGGCGCCCGCCACCGGCACCAGTTGCGCGGCGAGCTTGTCGGAGATGACCACGCCGAAGCGCGCGGCCAGGGCGCGCGCCAACTGCACGGCCGCCGGGATGTGCGGACCGTCCATCTTGCCGGCGAACTCCAGGATGTTCTCGAAGTGCAGGCCGAGCGCGACGCGTATGCCGTAGTAGCCGACCTCGGCCTCGTCGTCGTCCTTGGTGCGCCCGCCGAGGGCGAATACCTGCACGCAGGCGAGCCGCGCCTCGCGGTTGCCCATGATGTCCTCGCCCTCGCTGCGGGCGATGTCGGCGATGGAGCGCAGCATCAGCGCGGTGGCCACCGGCAGCTCGGCGAGCACGGTGAGCGGCCCGAAGAAGCCACCCACGGCGCCGGTGCCGGCCACCAGCGCCCGGTGCAGCCAGTCCTTCGACGGGATCGGCGCGCGGGTGTCCATGGAGCCCATGGCCATCTTCAGCGCACGGTACATGTTGTTCTCGACGCTGCGGTCCAGGCGCTGCTTCCAGCGCGGCGGCAGCAGCTTCATGGCCTCCTCGAAGGGCGAGGCCAGCACATCGCTGAGGCGCGCGGCGAGCGATGGATGCTCCAGGCGCTCGTAGGCCCAGGCGAGTTCCTGCGCGGCCGGGCCCGGCAGCCGGGCAGCGGTGAGCGCCGTGGTGGCCGCGTCGCCGCAGCCCGCGGCGAATGAAGGCTGATTGGTGCTGTTCATAACTGAATCTTATGCGAAATTACGCGACGGCGGCCACCGGCGCCGGTGCGCATGTCCGCCCGCCGTGCCGGCCATCTTGCGGAGATCGCGGCGGGGACGCCGCTCCCACGGAGCGGGCACGGCCTACTGCGCGCCGTGGGAGCGCCGTCCCCGGCGCGATGGCGTGCGCGCCGCGAGCGACAATGGTGTCGGGCGCGTCACCGACGGCGCCCAAATTGTGGCGGTCCGCCGCTCGTTCGCCGACTTCCGTTATCCTGAGCACGAATAATCCGGACAGCCAACGATCACCATGACCGCCAACGACGGCAACACCTCCGACCAGCCCGAAGACCGAGCGGCACATTCCCTCGGCCACCGCCAGTCGCTGGCCGCCGAGGAGTTCTTCTATTTCTTCCTGCGCCTGCGCAAGAACGAGATCCGCCGCACCGTGCGCACGCTCGAGGAGCAGTATCCGGAGGACGATCTGCGCCAGCGCGCCCGGCGCCTGGTGGATGCGAAGACTGGGCTCGCGGCCTTGGGCGGCGGGCTCCTGTACGTGCCGGGGCTGTTCCCGGCCGCCGGGCAGTTCCTGACATTCGCCGGCGTCGTCGGCGCCGCCTCCATACTGACCCGCATGCACCTGTACTTGATACTGGAGATCGCCTGCGTCTACGGCGAGGATATCGACGACCTCGCCCGGGTGCCGGAGATGGTCGCGGTCATCGCCGCCACGGGCATGGGCGCCACCGCGCCGCAACTGCTCGCCGGGTACAAGCTGGGCCCCATGGTCTCGGTGGGCGCCGGTGCGCTGTCCATGGCCGCGGTGACCCGGCTGATCGGCTTCGCGGCCACGCGCTTCTACGCGGGCCGCCACAGCGCCGAGGCTGCCGCGCCCGAAGCACAGCCCGAGCCCGCGGCGGGCTGATGGCGGCGCACAACAATCGCGCCCGCGGGCGCGACAGCCGCAGCCGTTGCCAACGCCTGGCCACCGGAGCCCGCCGGCATGCATGAGCTGGCGCTGGCCGACGGCGGCTTCTGGGTGTCGGTGCTGCAAATCATCGCAATCGACATCCTGCTCGGCGGCGACAACGCGGTGGTCATTGCCCTCGCCTGCCGGCGGCTGCCACAGGCGCAGCGCAACCAGGGCATCCTCTGGGGCGTGCTCGGCGCCATCGCGCTCAGGCTGGTGCTGATCTTCTTCGCGCTGCAACTGCTGGCCCTGCCCTTTCTCAAGCTGGTGGGCGGGCTCTTGCTGCTGTGGATCGGTATCAAGCTACTGCAGCCGGAGCCGGAGCTGCACGAGGGCGCGGTGGAGGCGCCCGGCAACCTGCTGGGCGCGGTCAGGACCATCGTCGTCGCCGACGCCATCATGAGCCTGGACAACGTCATCGCGGTGGCCGGCGCCGCCGACGGCGACATCCTGCTGGTGGCCTTCGGCATCGTCGTGAGCATCCCGATCATCGTCTGGGGCAGCAAGCTGGTGCTGCTGCTGATGGACCGCTTCCCGGTCATCATTAATCTAGGCGGTGCGCTGCTGGGCTGGATCGGCGCGAAGATGCTGGTGTCCGACGCCCTGGTGGCAGAGCACGTAGCGCAATGGCCGCACTGGCTCAGCTACGTCGCGGCAGGCCTGGGCGCGATCTTCGTCGTCGCCGCCGGCACCTGGCTGGCGCGGCGGGCACCGCCGCGGCCGCTGGAGGAGGTGGCCGCCGGGGGCCACGCCGAGGACGTGCACAAACCGGGGTAATCTGCACCTGCAAGAACAACCTAGCGAGGTCCGGCGCGATGACCAAGGTCCTGTTGCCCGTCGACGGCTCGGCGTTCTCCAATCGCGCCCTGGACCAGGTGCTGCGGATGGCTCACGGCGGTGAGCGGCTGGAACTGCACCTGCTATCCGTGCAGTTGCCCATCGACTCCGGTCACGCGCGCATGTTCGTCTCCGACGACGACATCGCCGCCTACCACCGCGACGAGGGCCTGGCCGTGCTCGAGCCCTACAGGGCGCGGCTCGACGCCGCCGGCGTGGACTACCGCTGGCACGTACTGGTAGGCCACGTCGCGGAGACCATTGCCCGCTTCGCCGAGGAGCAGCAGTTCGACAAGGTGGTCATGGGCACCCACGGGCGCACCGGCATGACCCACCTGCTGATGGGCTCCGTGGCACAGAACGTGACCCGGCGGTTGAAAATCCCCGTGGAGCTGGTCAATTAGGGCAACACCCAAGCGCAGCCCGAGCACGCCGGCCCATGCCCGACAACACTGCCAAGCCCGAGCATCCGCAACCGCTGAGCGAGGCCACCGCCGCGGCGGTCAACGCCGTCTACCAGCTCTACGACCCGCCGCTGTGGCTGGTGACTGCCGCGGAATCCCCGGCACCCGGCAGCCGGCGCGGCGGCTGCATCGCCACCTTCGTCGCCCGCGCCGCCATCGTGCGCGACATGCCGCGGATGGTGGCCGGCATCGCCCGCCATCACCACACCTGGCGCATGATCGAGGCGAGCCGGTGCTTCGCCGTGTACCTGCTCCCCGAGTCCGCCCTGGACCTCGTCTGGCGCTTCGGGCTCGACACCGGCAAGGACGTCGACAAGCTCGCCGGCCTGCCCGACGTCCGCACGCCCCTCGGCAACCCGCGCGTGGACGGCCCCATCGCCTGGCTCGACTGCCGCGTCGAGAACGCCATGAGCACCGGCGACCGCAGCATCTACCTGGCCGAGGTCAACGGCGGCGGCGTGCTCGACGACACCACGGCACCGCTCACCGCCGGCCGGCTGACGGAACTGGCCCCCGCCGACAAGCGCGCCGAGCTCGATCGGCTCTACGCGCGCGACGGCGGCATCGATGCCGACGCCATCCGCGCCTGGCGCGCAGCGCACGACACGCGCTGACGGCCAAGCGCCCCGTGGGAGCGGTGTCCCCGCCGCGATCGCCGGCCCAGCCGCCCCCATCGCGCCGAAGACGGCGCTCCCACGGCCAACGCGTCACGCTCGCCCTGTGGGAGCGGCGTCCCCGCCGCGATCGCCGGCCCCGACGCCCCCGTCGCGCCAAAGACGGCGCTCCCACGGCCAGCTCGCCGCGCCTGCCCCGTGGGAGCGGCGTCTTCGCCGCGATCGCCGGCCCCGACGCCCTCATCGCGCCAAAGACGGCGCTCCCACGGCCGCCAGCACGGCGCAGCGACAGCGCAGCGTGTACACTCGGGCGCATGACGACGCGATCCCATAAGCCGCACAGCCGCGACCTGCGCAAAGGCCGCGTCAGCGAGGCAGGGCGGATCTATCACGTCCGGACCGCCACGGATCGGCGCCTGCCGCTCTTCAATCATCTCTACGTCGGCCGCGAGGTGGTCGGAGCACTGCGCTACCAGCACGAGCACGGCCATGTGGAGAGCCTCGCCTTCGTGGTCATGCCGGATCACCTGCACTGGCTACTTTGCCTCACCGGCTCTGCCAGGCTGGACGCGGTGATGCAAGCCGTGAAGGGTTTCAGCGCGCATCGCATCAATGCGCAACTCCAGCGCAGCGGGGCGGTGTGGCAGTCGGGATATTTCGATCGCGCGCTCCGCGCGGAGGACGACGTCAAAGACATCGCGCGGTACATCGTCGCAAACCCGCTGCGAGCCGGCCTGTGCTCCAGACTGGGCGACTATCCGCTCTGGGACGCGATCTGGGTTTGATGGTCGATTGAGTCCGCCCCGTGGGAGCGGCGTCTTCGCCGCGATCGCCGGCCCAGCCGCCCCCGTCGCGCCGAAGACGGCGCTCCCACGGCGCTTCCATGGCGCACAGCAGGCCGCGCTCCCACGACAGCCCGTCGCCGTTCACGAGACCGCAACGTACGCCGCTGCATGGCCTCCGCTAACATCGCGGCATCCGCGGGCGCCGGCCGACGTGGCGGCGCCGCTCACGACCAGGACCCAACCATGCAGTACCGTCCCCACAAGACCAAGATCGTCGCCACCATCGGGCCGGCGTCTGATGAGCCCGAGATGCTGCGCGACCTCATCGAGGCCGGGCTCGACATCGCCCGGCTCAACTTCTCCCACGGCGACGCCGGCTACCACGCGACACTCATCGAGCGCATCCGCGACGCGGCGACCGCCACCGGCCGGCGCGTCGCCATCATGGGCGACCTACCCGGCCCCAAGATGCGCATCGGCGACCTCGCCGACGAGCCCGTGGAGCTGGTGCGCGACGAGCGCATCACGCTCACCACCGAGGACTGCGTCGGCAGCGCCGAGCGCGTCAGCGTCAGCTTCCCCGGCCTGCCGGCGGCGGTGCAGCCGGGGGACCGGCTGTTCCTGAACGACGGCTTCATCCTGCTCAAGGTCGTCGAGGTGCACGGCAACGACGTGGTCTGCAACGTGCGCGCCGGCGGCGAGCTGCGCTCGCGCAAGGGCCTCAACCTGCCGGGCATCGATCTCGGCATCAGCGCCTTCACCGACGACGACCGAGCGTGGCTCGCTTTCGCCGCCGAGCACCGCATCGACGCCGTCAGCCAGTCCTTCGTCGCCGGCAGCAAGGACCTCGAAGACCTGCGCACCGCGGCGCAGGACCTGGGCTACGACCCCTTCGTCATCGCCAAGATCGAGCGCGCGACGGCGCTCGACAACCTGGAGGCCATCCTCGCCGCCGCCGACGGCCTGATGGTGGCCCGCGGCGACCTCGGCGTGGAGATCCCCATCGAGACCATCGCCGTCGCCCAGCGGCGCATCACCGAGCTCGCCAACCGCGCTGGAAAGCCCGTCATCACCGCCACCCAGATGCTGGAGTCCATGGTGAAGATGCGCCGACCCACGCGCGCGGAGGCCACCGACGTCGCCAACGCCATCCTGGGCGGCACCGACTGCGTCATGCTCTCGGCGGAGTCCGCCATGGGGCGCTTCCCGGTGGAATCGGTGCAGATGCTGGCCGGCATCGCCGGCGCCATCGAGCCGGAGCGCAATCTGCGCCTCCAGGCCGAGCGCGTCGGCGCCTACGACAGCAACGGCAGCCGCCGCGCCGTGGACCTCATCGCCCGCAGCGTCTACCACACCGCCGAGCGCAGCGAACCGCGGCTGGTGGTGGTGCCGACGCGCAGCGGCAACACCGCGCGACGCATCGCCCGCTTCCGGCTGCCCTCCCAGCTGGTGGCCTTCACGCCCAACCCGGACACCGCCCAGCGGCTCTGCTTCAGCTATGGCGTGCACGCTCAGGAGACGGACGCAGACCTGGCGGACTGGACCGACTTCGTGCGCGACTGGCTTGCCGAGCACGGCATCGAACAGGGCCTCGTCCTGCTCACCCAGGGGCCGTCCGAGGAGTACCCTTGCGGCAACCACAGGCTCGAGATCATCGAGCTGGACGGCGAGCGCTCGCCGCGCTGCGTTTGAGATCCGAAAGCTGCATCAGACCCGTGACCGACACCCGAGCCGACCAAGCCCCCCCGCCACCACCGCGCGACGAGCCGCACTTCATCCGACTGCCGGACGGCCGTCGCCTGGCCTATGCCGAGTATGGCGTCGCCGGCGGCGAGCCGGTGCTGTACTGCCACGGCTTCCCGAGCTCCCGGCGCGAGGCACGGCTGCTGCACGCCGCCGCGCTCGCCACCGGCGCCCGCATCATCGCCCCGGACCGGCCTGGCTACGGCGACTCGGACGACGCCCCCGGCCGCACCCTGGCCGACTGTGCCGACGACTGCGCGGCGCTGGCCGGAGAGCTCGGACTCGGGCGCTTCGCCATGGTCGGCGTCTCCGGCGGCGGCCCCTACGCCCTGGCGTGCGCCCTGCACTTGCCCAGCCGACTACCGGGCGCGCTCAGTGCCTGCACCCTGGTCTGCCCCCTCGGCGCCATCTACCGCGACGAGCTGCTGGACCAGATGAACCCGGCCGCGCGCGCCAGCCTCCTGCTCGGCCGCCAGCCCGCCTGGCTCGCGAACCTGGTCTACGGCGCCCCCACCACCGCCGTGCTGGCGCACTGGCCAAACCTCGTCGAGCAATTCCGCCACATCGCCGCCCCACCCGCCGACCGCGCCGTACTGCACGAGGGCGACACCGCCGCCATCCTCAACCAGACCATCGCCGACGCCATGCGCAACGGCGCCCCCGGCGCCCGCCGCGACCTCACCCTGTACACCAACGATTGGCAGCTCGCTCTTGGCGACATCACCCAGCCCATCCGCATCTGGCACGGCGCGGCCGACGGCACCGTCCCCATCGGCCACGCCCGCTGGCTCGCCGGGCAGCTCCCCAACGCCCACCTCACCGAGCTGCCCGGCGAAGGCCACTACTCCGTGCCCATCCGCTACGCGCCGCAGATCCTGGCGGAGCTGCTCGGTCATTCATAGCAGGTCCTGATGGAGGTACTCGCAAAGCACGTCGCGGTGCGAACCCCGCTCTCACTGGCTCGAGACTGTGAGAGTATTCGACGTAAGTCGGGTTACTGATCGTAGCGTTAGTAATGTCAGGATCGCTCAAAACCGGATGCTTGACAAGACAGGCGGTTACTTTAAATGCGATGTGACACTACTACCGAGCGGCTTAGTAGTGCAGCGTAACCCGACGATGGGCGACGGTGCGCCGTTGACTGTCGGGTTACGCTATCGCTAACCCGACCTAGCTTCCTCAATCGAGCCCATACATCTCGCCTACCCGTCTACTGCATCAATAGCGCCCATCAGCGACTGAAATGCCCTCTCCACGTCCGCCTTCAGGGGCTGCGCGGTCTCCTTCGGGTTGTCGGTGAGGTCCGCTACGCCGAATCTCCACGCGTCCGATCCATTGTAATCGATCTCCTTTTGCGCCTCGCGACCACCCTCGCTCGTACCGGCAGACCAAAGCTCAGGGGCCCTCTCCAGAAGGT
>NZ_JAJDNQ010000012.1 GCF_022340605.1 Thiohalocapsa sp. | reverse complement strand
CTCTACGACCACTACCAGCCCGAGCGCATGAGTGTGATCCCGCCGGGCACGGACCTGAAGCGCTTCCACCCACCGGACGGTCGCGAGCAGCGCGCCGCCATGACCCAGGAGCTGGGCCGCTTCCTGCACCAGCCGAGCAAGCCGATGGTGCTGGCGCTGTCACGGCCGGACGAGCGCAAGAACATCACCACGCTCATCGATGCCTATGGCGAGTCCGAAGAGCTGCAACGCGCGGCGAATCTGGTCATCGTCGCCGGCAACCGCGACGACATCCGCGAGTTGGACGCGGGCGCACAGCAGGTGCTGACGGACATCCTGATCCTCATCGATCTGTACGACCTCTACGGCCGCGTCGCCTACCCCAAGCACCACACCGCCGACGAGGTGCCGGTGCTCTACCAATTGGCGGCGGCCTCCCGCGGTGTGTTCATCAACCCCGCACTCACCGAGCCATTCGGGCTCACGCTCATCGAGGCCGCCGCCAGCGGGCTGCCCATCGTCGCCACCGAGGACGGCGGCCCCATCGACATCGTCAAGCACTGCACTAACGGCATCCTGGTGGACCCGCTGGACACCCAGGACATCACCAAGGCCCTGCTCAAGGTGCTGAGCGACCGCAACCGCTGGCGCCAGTTCGCGAAGAACGGCATCGAAGGGGTCAAGAAGCACTACTCCTGGCCGGCCCACGCGGAGAGCTACATGGCGGCGGTGATGCCGCTGCTGGAGCGGGTGGAGCCGCCGCCGCGTGCGCCGGTGACGCGCCGGCCCATGCTCTACCACGACCGGGCCATCTTCACCGACCTGGATCAAAACCTGCTTGGCGACCTGGACGCGCTGGCGGAGTTCATCCGCGTCATCCGCGAGAACCGCAAGTGCACCAGCTTCGGCATCGCCACCGGCCGGCGGCTGGACTCCGCGCTGGCCATCATGCGCCGCTATGGCATTCCACGCCCGGACGTGCTCATCACCGGTCTCGGCACCGAGATCTACTACGCCCCGCAGCTCACCCGCGACTACGCCTGGTCGCGCTACATCGACCACCTCTGGTACCCGCGGCGGGTGCGAGATGCCTTGGCGGATCTCCCCGGCATCGAGCGCCAGCCGCGCACCGAGCAGAGCCGCTTCAAGGTGAGCTTCTACATTGACCCGGAGCACGCGCCGAGCCTGGAAGAAATCGGCAGCCTGCTGCACCAGGCGGACCTGCACGTGCACCTCAACCTGTCCTTCGGGCAGTTCCTGGACGTGCTGCCGGCGCGGGCCTCCAAGGGGCTCGCGCTGCGCTACGTGGCCGACCAGTGGGGTATTCCGCTAGAGCATTGCCTCGCCGCCGGCGGCAGCGGCGCCGACGAGGACATGATGCGCGGCAACACGCTCGCCGTGGTGGTGGCCAACCGCCACCACGAGGAGCTCTCGCAGCTCATCGACACCCACGGCATCTACTTCGCCGAGGCGCCCTACGCCGCGGGCATCCTGGAGGCCATCGAGCACTACCGCTTCTTCGACGCCTGCCAGGTGCCGCGAGAGCCGGACAATGGCAGCGCCCGCAACCATCGATAACCCGAACCCGATCCGATCAACGCAACCGCACCGCAAAGGGGGCAAGATGTCCGCAGCCGACGGCGCCATCCTGATCTGCACCGACCTGGACCGTACCCTGCTGCCGAACGGCTCGCAGCCGGAGTCCGCGAGCGCCAGACCACGCTTCCGCGCGCTGGCCGCGCATCCGGACGTGCGCATCGCCTACGTCACCGGCCGTCACCACGCGCTGGTGGACGAGGCCATTGCGGAATTCAACATCCCGGTACCGGACTACCTCATCGGCGACGTGGGCACCAGCATCTACCGCGTCGAGGACGACACCTGGCTGCCCGAGCACGACTGGCAGCAACAGATTGCCGCGAGCTGGGGCGGACGCGACGGCCCGGCACTGCACGCGCTGATCGCGGATATGGCGGGACTGCTGCTCCAGGAGCCGTCCAAACAGGGCCCCTACAAGCTCAGCTACTACACGCCGGAGGATTGGGACCGCCCCACCCGGCTCGCCGAGATCGAGTCGCGCTTCGAGCGCGAGGGCGTCGCCGCGAACCTCGTCTGGAGCCTGGACGAGCACGCCGGCACCGGCCTGCTGGACGTGCTGCCGGCGGCGGCAAGCAAGCTCAGCGCCGTGCAATGGCTGATCCACCACCAGGGTCTGGACGACGAGCGCACCGTCTGCGCCGGCGACAGCGGCAACGACCTCGCCATGCTCACCGGTCCCATCAACGCCGTGCTGGTGGCCAATGCCGCGGCCGATGTGCGAGCCGATGCCGCCGGTCTCGCCGAAGCAGCCGGCTACACCGACCGGCTGTATCAGGCCACGGGCGATTTTCATGGTATGAACGGCTGCTATGCTGCCGGCATCCTGGAGGGCGTCGCACACTACCTGCCGGAGAGCGTCGCGCTCTGGGCCGGCGTGGAACCCTGAGCGGATGGCAAGAAATCCCGTGGCGGCTTCGCATCATGCGGCTGTCGTCGCTCAGGCCAACGCAGGAGGTCCGACGATCAAGCCGTTATCCCGCGCGCCTCATGGGGCTTCGTTCTTAGCCTAATCTACGTGGATTTGCTTCGCCAGCTCTGAGCCCCGGGCGCACCACCGAGCCTCAGCCCATCGGTCACCGAGACCATGCAAGACGACGACCTCAAACCAACAGAACCACTGCTGAGCCGCGTCGAGGCCCGCATCATCGGCTGCCTGATGGAGAAGCAGCGCACCACGCCGGATCAGTACCCACTGACCCTGAATGCGCTGGTGGCCGCCTGCAACCAGAAGACCAGCCGCCACCCGGTGATGCAGCTCACACCCGGCGAGGTGGGGCACGCCGTCAACGTGCTGCGCGACCGCGGGCTGATTCATGCCAGCTTCAGCGGGCGCACCGAGCGCTACGACCACAAGCTGGCCGGCACCTATCTGCTCGACCGCCGCCAGCTCGGTCTGCTCTGCGCGCTCATGCTGCGCGGCCCGCAGACGCCAGGCGAGCTGCGCACCAATGCCGCACGGCTGGCCGATCTACCGGACCTCGCCACGGTGCACGAGGCCCTGGACAGCCTCGTACAGCACGAGCCGCCGCTGGCACGCGAGCTGCCGCGCCAGTCCGGCGCCCGCGAGCAGCGTTTCGCACACCTGTTGTGCGGCGAGCCCGAGATCGAGGCAACCGCGCCCGCCATCGCGGCCAAGGACGCCGGCGACCGGCCCGCATTCAGCGAGCGGCTGGAGCAACTGGAGCAGCGGGTGTCGGCCCTGGAAGCCGAGCTGGCGACGCTGAAGGGCGAGCAGACCTAGGAAAGCGCTGATTATTGGCCGTCCCCTGCGCTACCCGTGGCCGGGCCGCGGGCGCTCGGGCAGGCTGACATCGACGAAGGTGGTCACCGGCTCGCCGCCGGGCGGCAGCAGGGGGTCGGCGGCACGGCGGAAGAAGCAGCGGCCGTGGCCGGTAATGCCGTACTCCGTCCAGGTGCCGTCCGGAAAGAAGCAGCAGTCCCCAACCGCGGCGCCGTTCAGCCGGTGGTACAGCGAGCCCATGACCCAGAAATCCGCCGCCGAGGCCTGCTTGTAACCCATCTCGGTGCGATAGATGGGGTGCGTGTGGAACACCGGAATGGGCAGGTAGCGCGCCGACATGAGCGAGTACAACAGCACGTCCGACATCACGCCGGCGATGCCGCCGCGCGTCAGAAAGCAGCCGACGCGGTCCTCCTCGGCATCGTAGATCAAGTCCACCGAGATCTCGCACGCCGAGCGCCCCTGCACCCCGAGCGCCGTTTCCGGCGTCGCGCCGCCGGGAATGGACCTGGCTTCGCCCGCAACGCTGTGCGCGGCGAGCCGCTCGATGGCGGCCTCCCGCCAGCCGGCCAGCAGCTCCGCCACGCCACGCGCGGACAGCAGGCGACAGTCCCGCCACAGCCGCGGGTCCGGACGGTAGCAGTCGCGGGCCGCGGCGGACATGCCGGACCAAAGCTCACGGGCATACTTGGGGTCGGACTGATAGACCTCGTCGAAACCGCGTGCTCCGAGCTCACGCGCCGCCTCCAGCATCATCAGCGGCATGGCCCAGAGCCGGTCCAGTGCGGCGGTGATGGTGTCGGCACCCGACATGTCATGCTGTGGCGGCGGGCGGGTCTGCACCTCGTCGGGAGGGCCGATCAGGAAGCGCCGCGAGCTCGTGCCACCCCGGCTGCGGGCGCCCATATCTGTCCGCGCCACCGGCGCATCACGCCAGTCCGCGAACATGTCGCGCAGCGTCTTGTTGCCGAAGGCGGCGACCGCCGCGGACAGCGGCAACCAGCAGGGCATGCCCTCGCCGGTCTCGCCCCGCAGCTTGAGCTCGCTCACGCGGCAAAAGATCACCAACACGGTGCAATCGAACTGCCGGTATGGTCCCTCCCGGTAGCGCTCCGCCACCAGGAACGCGTCCAGCGGCGGCGCTTCGATGAGCGCCTCCTCTACCAGCTCGCGGCGCGCGTCCTCGCGCACGTCGGCGCGCAGCGGCACCAGGCGCAGACTCAGCGTCCCGCGCCGCAGCCCCTGCACGGGGCAGTAGCCCGCGGCATACTCGCCGGTGCGCAGCACCAGGACACGCTCGGCCTGCGGATCGATGCAGAACACCTGCACCGTGCTCAGCACGAAACCGATGCGATCCATGAGCGCGGTCATTCCGTGCCAGACCGTGGCCTTGAGCAGCCACCGCAGCCATTGCACGAGGCGCACGAGCCGTGACGGTCGAAACGCCTGCTGTTGTCGCTCTTCGTTGGGCTCCATCGCTGCGCCGTTTCCTCCCATGTCCCGCAGAGCTCAGCTGACTTTCCGGGAGTTTAAGCGAGGCTCGATCAACGACCAAGGTCTGCGCTGAATCAGACCTCGCTCATGCCCCCGTCCACGACGTACTCGGAGCCCGTGACGAAGGACGCCAGCTCCGACAGCAGGAAGGCCGCGACATTGGCCACCTCCTCCGGCCGGCCGAAACGTTGCAGCGGCACCCGGGACTTCACCGACGCCGCAATGCCGGCTATGGCCTGCGCCGGCATGCCGGAGCGCGCGAAAAAGTCCGTCTCGATGGGACCCGGGCTCACGGCATTGACGCGGATGCCGCGCGGCGCCAACTCCGCCGCCAGCACCCGCACCAGCGTACGCAGCGCGCCCTTGGTGGAGGCATAGGCAGCCGCGCCAGGCAGACCGCTGTCGCGCGCCACCGACGTGTTGAGCACAAACGCACCGCCGTCCGCGAGCAGCGGCGCCAGCGCCCGAGCCTGTAACATCGGCCCGCGCACGTTCACGGCGAAGTGTCGGTCGACGGCGGCCGCGTCCAGAGCGAGCAGTGGCTGAAACTGGCCGATGCCGGCATTGAGAAAGGCGCCATCGAGCCCGCCGAGCCTTTCGCGCACGGCGTCCGCCAGCGCGTCGGCGGCGGTGGGCTCGCCGGCATCGTTGGCAAGCGCGGTGACGCCCGGGCGGTCCCGCTCCAGTTCCGCCAGGCGCTCCGCCGACGTACCCGTTGCCAACACCGTCGCACCAGCATCCTGCAGCAATGCCACCGCCGCGCGGCCGATGCCGCTGGTGCCCCCCGTCACCACGAACCGCTTGCCCTCGAAGCCAAAGCCGATACTGTCTGCCATCACAATGTCCTCGGTGGTTGCATGGACCGCGTCGCGCCCCGGGTCACCGCCGGCAGGCGCTGCACGCAGGGCGAAATTGTTCTATCGTTGTTTGGTTGGCGGAAGAACAAGTTAGAGCCTAATCTGAGTGATGTTGAGTGCGACGCAGATTGCGCGCGCTGCCGGCGGTCTTCGCCGATGTCCTCGATCCACGTCGCGGGCAAGGTCGCCGCCATCTCCTGCCGGTCGTGCTCGCCATTGCGGCGGCGGTGCTGTGCGGCGCACGCGGCTACAAGACCATCGCGCCCTGGCCGAGGACTTCGGCCAGGCGGCCCGTGCATGGTTCCGCTGCCGCTGCGGTACGGCGTCTGGTGGCAGCCGGCCCGGCGATCGACAAACGGAATTATGGCGGTCAAACCCCTGCACTGCTCGCCGCCTACGCCGGCGTTTGGGAGATCTGCCTCTACCTGCTGCAGCACGGCGCCGATCCCCTCGCCGCGGATTTCATCGGCGGCAACATCCCCTATCTTGCCGCCAACGCCCGCGCGCTTCCGTCGTCGCCGCAAGGCCCGGCTCGGGGCCCAGGTCGCCGTGCCGGTACGCGAGCCGCGCCAGGGCCAGCGTCCAGACGGCGAGCCCGAGGCCCATGGCCACCAGCACGCCGGCACCCCCGAGCCATCGCGCCAGGGGCCAGAGCGCGAGCAGTGTGACCAGGGCGCCGGCCCAGGCGCGGGCGGCGTTGGGCCAGACGTCGCCGCGGGCGAACAGCAACTGGGTCAGCAGCTGGCCGGCCCCGAAGGGCAGCAGCAGCCACAGGGCCGGGCCGAAC
>NZ_JAJDNQ010000008.1 GCF_022340605.1 Thiohalocapsa sp. | reverse complement strand
TCACCGTGTGACACTCCATCAAGCTGCGATTCGCATCGCTAGCCTCAACGGAGCATCCACACAAGCTGACTCGATAGACTGTTAAAGATCTGTGCTCACCGAAGCGAGACCGACTATTCTACACCACGTCGGCAGGGCGTCAAGGGGTAAACGACATTTTTTTCAGAATCCAAGGCGACGAGTCGCGGCGCTGCTACCCGGCAGGACTCAAGCCACCCGCACGCGCGCGATGCGGCGCTTGCCGACCTGGACCACATGCGCACGGCCGCGCGGAAACTCGGCGCGGCCATCGCCAACGCGCTCCCCGTCGATCTTCACCGCACCCTGCGCGACCATACGGAGCGCCTCGGAAGTGCTTGATACCAGCCCGGACGCCTTGAGCACCTGGGCCAACGTCGGCGGGGTCGGCTGGTCGATGCTGATCTCTTGCTCGGGCAGGTCGGCGGGGATCTGCCCGCGTTGGAAGCGGGCAATGAACGCCTGCTGTGCCGCGTCCGCGGCCCCGTGCCCCCTGAAGCGCCCAACGAGCTCGCGGGCCAGACCGAGCTTGATATCCCGCGGGTTTGCCCCTTCGTCGACGACCGAACGACGCAATAGGTCGATATCCGCGGCAGAACGGTCGCTCAACAGCTCGAAGTAGCGCCACATCAGCTCGTCGGAGATGGACATCAACTTGCCGAACATCTCCTCCGGCTCGTCGGTAATGCCGACGTAGTTGCCGAGCGACTTGGACATCTTCTGGACACCGTCGAGCCCCTCCAGGATCGGCATGGTCATAACGCTCTGCGGCGGCTGCCCGTCGCCTTCTTGGAGCTGACGACCAACCAACAGGTTAAATTTCTGGTCCGTACCGCCAAGCTCGACGTCGGCACGCAGCACCACAGAATCATAGCCCTGAATCAAGGGATACAAGAATTCGTGAATCGCGATCGGCTGCTGCGACTTGTAGCGCCGCGCGAAGTCGTCTCGCTCGAGCATACGTGCCACGGTGTGCCGCGCCGCCAAGCGTACCATGCCTTCTGCCCCCAGATCCTTGAGCCAGACCGAGTTGAAGACGACTTCCGTCGCATCGGGATCCAGAACCCGGAACACCTGCTCCCGGTATGTCTCCGCGTTGGCGAGCACCTCGTCCCGGGTCAGAGGCTTGCGCGTCGCACTCTTGCCAGTCGGATCGCCGATCATCGCCGTGAAGTCGCCGATGACGAAGACCACCTGGTGGCCGAAGTGCTGGAACTGACGCAATTTCTGCAACAGCACGACGTGTCCGAGGTGCAAATCCGGCGCGGTCGGATCGAAGCCAGCCTTGACCCGTAGCACCGCGCCTGCCTCGAGCTTCTCCCGCAGCGCATCTTCGCCGATGATCTCCACAGCGCCACGGCGCAAGGCGGCGAGCGCCTCGTTCGGATCAGGCTTCATCTTCTGTTGTCTCCTCGGCGCGCCACTGTGACAGCCCTCGCTGCCGTCGGCGCGGTGGTTGGCGGCAGATGGCAGGCACACCCTCCCGGCAGCGGCCAACTTCGTCTAGACTGCCGCTACCGTCATGCCCGTTGGGAACGGAAGTTTACATGCGCGACTACAAAGCCGCAGGCACCCGAAATCGCTCGCGGATGGAACCACGGGCGCGCACACAGCCGATTATGCTACGACGGATCGCACTCGCGGCAGCGGCGCTGATCATGTTGGGAGTGGTCGGCTGGCTCTTTATCGGGTCGGAAGGGGAAGAAGCCAGCGCGCCTCAGATCACGGGTAGCGGCAGGGAAATCACGAGTAGCGGCAGGGAAATCATCCCGTTGCAGCTGCCGCCGCTGTCAAAGCCCCCTGAGACGACAACGCCCCCCGGGGCTCCCGCCGCACGCTGAGCCAATCGTTCGCGATGCTCGCAGCGGGCCGCGCGGCCGGCACAGGCGCAAGTTTCCCGGGGGGGGGGCGCCGTCAGCGGTCGACGACTGCCCTGACCGGCCAACAGTTCCGAAAAGCATGCTGGTTGGCACCGCGCGCCGGCAACGCGCTGGCACCGGCATCGCGGTCGAAGGCGATGAGTTACTCAGACACCAAATGACGATCCACAGCCACAGGTGGTGGTGGCATTCGGATTGCGGATGACGAACTGCGCGCCCTGCAGTCCTTCCGTGTAGTCGATCTCCGCGCCCATGAGGTACTGCATGCTCATGGGGTCCACCAGCAGCTTGACACCGTCGGTGACGATCTCAGTGTCCCCGTCCTCGATGTCTTCGGCAAAGGTGAAGCCGTACTGGAAACCCGAGCAGCCGCCGCCCTGAATGTAGACGCGCAGCATCAGTTCGTCGTTGCCCTCCTCGGCAATCAGATCCGCGACCTTGGCCGCGGCCTGCGAGGTAAAGACGAGGGGGGCTTCTTCTGCAACGATGTCGGTCATCATAAGCTCCTAAGAGAGTAGGGATGCCGCTGGCGGTGTCGGCTGGGGCAGCCGCGCCGTATCACTGGTGCGGACGGGCGTCTTGCGCACCCGGTTCCGCCCGCTGCGACGGTGCTGGAGCCGCGGGTTGCGCCGAAAGCGCTTCCCGCCAACCGACAACCTCCTTGGATGGCAATAAGGTGTCATCTTTTGGCACGATCTCAACGATCAGGTCCACCGGTACAACGCCCTCGCTGGGCCGGAAGCGGCCTTCGAGCACCTGAAAGTGGTCGAACGAGATCTCATGCCGGCCGGCCGAATCAGCCCCGAGCTCGGCCAGCGGCGTCACGGAACGGCCCTCGTCCGAGTTTGTAACGACGGACAGGACGACTTCCCCTTTGCTGCGTCCGAAGTGAGGCACCAGTTGGCTCAGCGTCAGGCGGTAGCGATACCAACCGTTGTGCTGCGGTGTCAACACGAGGCTGTCCACCTCCACGACGCCCTTGTCACCGGCACCGACCATCGCCCGCAAATGGGTCAACTGTTGCTCTAGCCGCATGCGATCTTGCTCGACCTTCAGGATTTGTTCCTGTGCCGCACGCTGCGCCTCCACATCGATCTGATGCGAGCGCTCCAGCTTCATCCGAGCATCGCGCAGCACCGCCGCCTGCTCGCTGAACTCGTCACGCTCGGCCTGCAACATCTGAATGCGCGCCAACAAGCGCTCCGAGTCGTGCTCGGCGAGCAAGTAGCCAAGCGTGAACGCCGCCGCCACGACGAGCAGCCAACCGACGCTCACGAAGAGCCAGTGAAGCTTGCCGCGCCCTACCCGCACTTCCGGACCCTGCGTTGAGGCGCGGCCGGCGCCCATGCGGCGCAAATCAAGGTGAGAGGGCAACGCCGTCGAGTCCGTCCGTTTCCGCGAAACCCAGCATCAGGTTCATGTTCTGCACCGCCTGGCCGGCAGCACCCTTGACGAGATTGTCGATCACCGACTGCACCACGACCACACCCTTGCGCTGCGGCTCCATGACCGCAATACGGCACAGATTCGAGCCCCGCACCGAACGGGTCTCAACGGCCAGGTCGGCCGGCACGACATCGACGAACGGCTCGTTCACGTAGCGTTGGGCGAATACTTGGTACAAGTCAATGTCGGCGTCGCGCAACTCCGCATACAAAGTGGCTTCGATGCCGCGCACCATAGGTACCAGATGCGGCACGAAGATCAGGCGGACCTGCTCGCGCGTGGCCATGCGAAGCGTCTCCTCCATTTCCGGCTCATGTCGATGGCCGGCCACGCTGTAGGCTTTGAAGCTCTCGCCGACCTCGGCCATCAGCAACCCGGCGTTCGCCTTGCGCCCGGCACCGCTCACGCCGGACTTTCCGTCGGCGATGATCCGGGTGGCGTCGATGAGCGCGCACTCCAGTAGCGGCAGCAGCCCTAAGGTGACAGCGGTCGGGTAGCAACCCGGGTTAGCCACCAACCGCGCGGCGCGGATAGCCTCCCGGTTGATCTCCGGCAATCCATAGACGGCCTCGTCCACCAGCGCGGGCGCTGCATGCGGCATGCCGTACCAGCGCTCCCAGACGGAAAGATTCTTAATGCGGAAATCGGCCGCAAGGTCCACCACGCGGACGCCCGCGTCCAGCAGCGCCGGCGCATGCTGCATCGCGGTGCCGTTGGGCGTCGCGAAGAAGACGAGGTCACACTCCGCCAGCGCCGCCCGCTCCGGGTCCTCGAACACCAAGTCGACGCGCCCGCGCAGCATCGGCAAGGCATCGGCTACCCGTTGCCCCGCCTCGGCACGCGACGTGATCACGGACACTTGCGCCCGCGGATGCCCGGCCAACAGCCGCAACAGCTCGGAGCCGGTGTAGCCGGTACCGCCGACGATTCCGATTCTGGCCATGGTCAACGCAGCCTGCTCGCGGCAGCCCGCAGGCGTCAGGAGCAGCTACCGGAGTTAGAGCCGCAGCTGCTGCAGCCCCCGCCCATGGCAGGCAGGTTGTTGAAGACGAACGTCGCCTGGCCGTCGCCACGATCCACGAAATCGATTTCGACGCCGCGCAGGTAGGTCAGCGTGCCGTCATCCACGACGATCTTGTAGTCGTCGTAGTCGCGCACACCGTCGTTGTCGTTGATCGCGTCGGTGAAGGTCATGCCGAAGCTGACGCCGCTGCAGCCGCCAGACGTGGCGTACACGCGCACGCCCGCGACGCCGTCGTCGATGTCGGCAAAAAGCTCGCTCATCTTGCGCTGGGCGGCGCCGGTGAGGGTCAGATCAGTATCGTTGAGCACTGCCATTGGTCGTTTCCGCTCTCATGGAACTGCATCGATGCCAAGTCCGCGAAGCTAGCACAGGCGCGACGCCTCATTCCATAACAAGGACTAAGGTAATAGCCGCCGGCCCGGCGCTGCGGTGGGCGGACGGCAGCCGCTCGCGGGCGGCGGTCAAAATTCCTCCATCTCGAAGTCCTCCTTACCCACCCCGCACTCCGGGCAGACCCAGGTATCGGGCACATCCTCCCACTTCGTGCCGGCGGGTATGCCGTCGTCCGGCCAGCCCTGCGCCTCGTCGTAGATGAATCCACACACCATGCACATGTACCGCTTCACGTCTCGTTCTCCGTCGTCGAATTGCGCATCGTCCCGGCGCGCCGAGCCGCCGCCGTGCCCGAGCCGAGTGCAGCCGTTCGAAGTCAGGACGAACACCGGCATTTTCAACGCCGGCAGGACGCGGGCTCGGCGCGACGACACACACACCAGCCGTTGATTGCGCGGCGTCACTTCCCCGCGCGCCGCGATGCAGCCCGCGCAAGTGAGGCGCTGATAAGATTGCGCCCCTGCCCAGCCGCATCCACGCGCAGTTGGTTGCAAGCGACCACACGCGAGCGCCGTTCGGCGGCGCGCCACCCCGATGGCGGCCAACCCACCCCCAAGGAGCCCCTGTCCATGTCCCGATCCCAAGCCTTTTTCGAGGCCGCCCAACGCCATATCCCCGGTGGCGTCAACTCCCCCGTGCGCGCCTTCCGCAGCGTCGGCGGCACGCCGGTATTCTTTGAGTCCGCCGCAGGCGCCCACGTCACGGACGTCGACGGCAAGCGCTACATCGACTACGTCGGCTCCTGGGGTCCGATGATCCTGGGGCACGCACACCCGGAGGTCATCGCGGCGGTGACCGAGCGCGTCGCCAAGGGCCTGTCCTTCGGCGCACCGACGGCGCTGGAGACCGAGATGGCGGAGCGCGTCTGCGAGCTGGTCCCGAGCATGGAACTGGTGCGCATGACCAGCTCGGGCACCGAGGCCACCATGAGCGCCATCCGCCTGGCCCGCGGCTTTACCGGCCGCGACAAGCTCATCAAGTTCGAGGGCAACTACCACGGCCACGCGGACTCACTGCTGGTGAAGGCCGGCTCTGGCATGCTCACCCTCGGCGAGCCCAGCTCACCCGGCGTGCCGGCGGCACTCGCCGAGCTCACCGTTACGCTGCCCTACAACGACGCCGACGCCGTGCGCGACACCATGGCCAAGATAGGCGCCGAGGTGGCCTGCATCATCGTCGAGCCGGTGGCCGGCAACATGAACTGCATCCCGCCGGTGCCGGGCTTCCTTGAGGCGCTCCGCGAGGTCTGCGACGAGCACGGCACGGCGCTGATCTTCGACGAGGTCATGACCGGCTTCCGCGTCGCCCGCGGCGGCGCCCAGGAGCTCTACGGCATCACGCCGGACCTCACCACCCTCGGCAAGGTCATCGGCGGCGGCATGCCCGTCGGCGCCTTCGGCGGGCGGCGCGACATCATGGAGCAGATCTCCCCCCTTGGCCCCGTGTACCAGGCCGGCACCCTGTCCGGCAATCCCATCGCCATGACCGCCGGACTGAAGACCCTGGAGTTGCTCTCCGCCCCGGGCTTCTACGAGACCCTCGGTGCGACCGCCGAGCGGCTCACCAAAGGCATGGAAGACGCCGCCGCGGCGGCAGGCGTGCCGATTAGCACCAACCGCGCCGGCGGCATGTTCGGGCTCTTCTTCACTGCCGAGGGTCCGGTGACCAACTACGCCCAAGCCACGGCCTGCAATCAGCCGCAGTTCAACGCCTTCTTCCACGCGATGCTGGCGCGCGGCGTCTACCTCGCGCCGTCAGCATTCGAGGCGGGCTTCGTCTCGGCGGCCCACGGTGACGCCGAGATCGATGCCACGCTGGCGGCGGCGGCAGAGTCCTTCGCGGCGGTGTCCGAAGGCTGACGACTCGGGGCGACCGCGGGAGCCGGTCGCCTCGAACCGCCCAGCGCACCTCCCCCGCACGAGCCCGGGTCACTCCCCCCAACGCGCGGCGAGTCGGTGCGGGACGCCGAGGTGGTCCAGCACGCGGGCGGCAACGAAGTCGTAGATCTCGTCCACCCCCTGCGGGTTGAAGTAGAAGCCCGGATTCGCCGGCATGATCACGGCACCGGCGCGGGCGAGCCGCAGCATGTTCTCCAGGTGGATGACCGTGAAGGGCATCTCCCGCACCACCAGGATCAGCTTACGGCCCTCCTTGAGGGCAACGTCCGCGGCGCGGTGCATGAGGTCCTGACTCAAACCCGCGGCGATGCTGGCGAGCGTGCCGGTGGTGCAGGGGCAAATCGCCATCGCCTCGGGCGGGTTGCTGCCGCTCGCCACGGGTGCGGTCCACTCCTGGCGGCCGAACACACGCAGTTGCCCCGGTGCAGCACCCAGGTACACGCTGAAGAACCGCTCCGCCTCCGCCGGCCGCGACGGCGCACCCAGGCCCGCTTCCATCTTGAGCACCACCTGGGCCGCCTGCGATACCAGCAGATAAACGCGGACATCGGCCTCCACGAGGCCGCGCAGCACGCGCAAGCCATAGTGGACGCCGGACGCGCCGGTGAGGCCGATAGCGATGGTCTTGGTCCAGTGCGTCATGGGAATCCGGACAGCTCCCGAGCCAGCTGCCGGGCGAGCTCCTGAGCGGGGCTGGGGCGTTGAGGCGACCGCACCAGCCGACCGAAACCGCGTCAGCCGCGCGCCGCCAGCGCGTCCAGCAGCAACTGGTGGATGCCGCCGAAGCCACCGTTGCTCATCACCAGCACGTGATCGCCGGCACGGGCATCGGCGCCCACGTCGGCGACGATCTGCGCCACTGCCGTCGCCACCCGCAGCCGGTCGCCGAGGGGCGCGAGCGCGGCGGCCGCGTCCCAGTCCAAATCCGCCGGGGCATACACCTGCACTAGGTCCGCCGCGTCCAACGAGCCTGCCAGCGCGGCGGCGTGGACACCGAGCCGCATGGTGTTGGAGCGCGGCTCCAGCACCGCGATGATGCGGGCGTCGCCCACCCTGCGCCGCAGTCCTTGGAGCGTGCTGGCGATGGCCGTGGGGTGATGGGCGAAGTCATCATAGACGTGCACACCGCCCACCTCCCCGCGCAGCTCCATGCGCCGCTTCACGCCGCCGAAGCGGCTCAGCGCGGCGGCGGCGGCCGCGGGCTCGACGCCGACGTGGGCCGCCGCGGCCATGGCCGCCAGGGCATTCTGTACGTTGTGCGCGCCGGTCTGGGACCAGCGCACCTCGGCCTCACGGCCGTCCGGCGCCCGTACCCGGAAGGCGGAGCCGTCTTCTGCCAGCCAGCGCGCGGACCAATCGCCACCATCGCCGGTGGACTGGGTCGGCGTCCAAACCCCCATGGCAAGCACATCTTCCACGGCAGGCACACCGCGCGGGTGCACGATGAGCCCGCGCCCCGGCACCGTGCGTACCAAATGGTGGAACTGCCGCTGGATCATCGCTAGATCATCGAAGATGTCCGCGTGGTCGAACTCCAAGTTGTTGATGACGAGCGTCCGCGGACGGTAGTGGACGAACTTGGAGCGCTTGTCGAAGAAGGCCGTGTCGTACTCGTCCGCCTCCACGACGAAATATGCACCGTCCCCGAGCCGGGCGGACACGCCGAAGTCCTGCGGCACGCCGCCGATCAGGAACCCGGGCGCCAGCCCCGCATCCTCCAGCACCCAGGCGAGCATGCTTGCGGTGCTGGTCTTACCGTGCGTGCCGGACACTGCCAATACATGCCGCCCGGGCAGCAGGTGCTCGGCGAGCCACTGGGGTCCGGACACGTACGGCAGCCCGGCATCGAGCATGTACTCCACGGCGGGGATGCCCCGCTTCATGGCATTACCCACCACCACCACATCGGGCGCTGGGTCGAGGTGCGCCGCATCGTAGCCCTGCATCAGCTCGATGCCGGCGGCCTCCAATTGGGTGCTCATGGGCGGATAGACGTTGGCATCCGAGCCGGTCACCCGATGACCGAGCGCCCGCGCGAGAAGCGCCACGCCGCCCATAAAGGTGCCGCAGATGCCGAGGATGTGCAGGCGCATGTCAGACGGACCCCTGGGTCAAGGCGCCGATGACGACGTAGCTGAAGACATCGAAGGCGATGGCGATGACCACCCCCTGCGCCAGGGTCAGGTCGAAGGCGTGGCGCAGGATATGCCCCACCACCAGCACGCTCCAGGCCACCAGGGCCAGGAACAGCAGCCCCGCCAGCAGCATGTCGCCGCCGGGATCGGCACCCTCGGCAACGGGACGCGCCAAGGACACGGGCAACAGGGCGACGAACCCGACCACCGCATCCGCACCCACCAGGGCCGTGGCCGTCTGCAGATAGCGCGCATCTTTCTTCAGCGCCTTGAGCGCGACGTGCAGCACGCCCAGCATCAACAGCAAATCCAGCAGCGTCTGGCCGAGCCCCGACATCAGCGACGCGCCGGCGGTGACGGACAGCAGCAACCCGCCGAGCACCGCCACGGCCAGCACGAGGCCGAACAAGGCCGGGGACGCCGGCAGCTCCTGAGGCTTGCGGCGCAGCAGGCAGAGATCGATAAAGAAGTAGACCAGCGCGAGCAAGGCAGAACGGGCCGTGATGGAGCGACGCGGCATCATACCCTGCTGGTGCCGCCGGACGCCAAGCCAACGCGCCCGCGAGCGGTACTGTCAGGAGGGGACACCGGACCGGCGGACTACCAGCAGGCTGAGCACCAACATCGCCGCCGCCAGCAGCAGCACGGGGCCGCTGCCGAGGGCGGCGAAGGGCGTCAGGCCTGTGCGCGGCTGGATCGTCCCCGTCAGTACGGCGCGCTCGAACAAGGGCAGCGATGCCATCACCCGCCCGCGGTGGTCGATGATGGCGGAAATGCCGGTATTCGTCGCCCGCACCAGCGGCCGGCCGTTCTCCAACGCCCGCAGTCGCGCAAACTCCAGATGCTGATGCGGCGCCAGCGAGTCGCCGAACCAGGCATCGTTACTGACGTTGATCAGATACGCCGCCTCCGGCAGCGCCTCGCGCACCTCTTCCGGAAAGACGTCCTCGTAGCAGATGGACACGCCCACCGCGTAAGGCCCCACCTGCAACAGGGGCTGCGCGGCCCTGCCGCGGCTGAAGTCCGACATGGGCACGTTGAACCAGTCGATGAGGGGGCGCAGTTGGCGCTTCAGGGGTAGGAACTCGCCGAAGGGCACCAGGTGACGCTTGTAGTAGCGGTCCGACGCGCTGCCGATGCTGATGAGGCCGTTATAGTAGTGCCCACCGGGCTCCATGATGGGCACGCCGATCACCACCTCGGCGCCGGCTTTGCGCGCGTCCGCCGCCAGCGGCGTCACCAGGCCGGCCTGGACCTCGTGCAGGAAGGACGGAATCGCCGTTTCCGGCCAGACAATCACGTCGCTGTCGGCCAGTACCTCGCGGGTCAGCCCCAGGTAGATCTCCAGCGTCGACACCAGGCCGTCCGGCGACCACTTCACCGCCTGCTCCACGTTGCCCTGCACCGCCGCCACGGTGAGCGGCCCGTCCGCCGGGCGCGTCCACTCCACCCGCCCGAGCAGCGCGCCGCCAAACCACAGAGCAACCAACGCCGCGGCGGAAGCCCGCCGCGCGACACCGGGGCGGCGCACCGCGATCCACAACAGACCGGCGCTCAGCGCGACAATCAAGCTGAGGCCATGGACGCCCACCACCGGCGCCCAACCTGCCAGCGGCGCCCCGACGAGAGGCAGGGGGTTGATCTGGCCGTTGCCGGCAAAGAGCCACGGGAACCCCGTGAACAACCAACCGCGCAGGGCCTCCAACAGCACCCACACCGACGGCAGTACCAGCAGCGGCCCCGCCCACCAGCCCGGACCGTCGGCGGCGGGGCGCAACCGCGCCACCAGCCAGCCGGCAACGCCGTAGAAGAGCGCCAGCGCCGCCACCAGCAGCAGCATCAGCGCATTGGCTGCCAGCGCCGGCATGTTGCCGAACTCGTTCAGGCTGATGCGGATCCAGAACACGCCGAAGCCGAGCAGCCCCAGCCCGTAGAACCAACCCACGGCGAAGCCGCTGCGCCGCGCCCGGCGGCACGGGGCCGGCAGCAGTTGGTAGAATGCAGCAATGCTGAGCGGCGCCATCGGGAACCAGCCGAAGGGCGCGAACGACAGCACCATCAGCGCGCCGGCGAGCACGGCCAAGGCCCAGCGCACGGGGGCTGGGCGGGATCGTTCTGAAACAGGCATCGGGAGTGAGTCCGGGTGGATGCGGCGACTCCACAAAGCCAGCAATGCGCCGCAACGGCAAACGGCGCGCCATCATAGCGGCAAACGCCTCTCGGCATCGGCATCGCTCGACCCGCCATCCTATCTCGACCATGCTGGCAAACCTGGCTACCAGGACGGACAAACGCAGACGACGTCTGCGTCGCCTGGCGTGGGTGCTGGCCGCCGCACTCTTCGCCGACTCGATACTCGTGGTCCGGTTCCTTGGCTGGTCCGCCGCCAACATGCCACCGCCGCTGCCGGACGTGCCGCACGCCGCGGGCGTGGTCTTCTTCAACGACTTCGGCGACGCGGAGGGTTTAGGGCCGGGAAGCATGGCGCGTATCGAGTACGCCGCCGATCTCTTTGCCGCAGGCAAGGTCCAACGCATCATCTGCGTCGGCGGACAGCGTGCGCAACGTGCGCAATCCGGTGCCGCGCTCATGGCCGCGGCGCTGGTGCGGCGCGGTGTACCGGCCGAGCGTGTGCAGCACGACACACAATCCTTTGACACCCTGACAAACTGGCGCTCCGCCCAGGCATCGCTGACGCCCGCCGAGGCCAACGACCCACTCCTCGTCAGTGCGCCACTGCACCTGCTGCGCATCCGCCATGTCACCGGAGGCGTCGGCACGCCCGCACCCACCGCAAGTATCCCGCAGGAGTTGCACCGGCGCGGCGTCGCAATCTGGCTCGACGTGCACCGGGAATGGCTCGCCTGGGGCGCCGCCGCGCTGCTCCCAGCGGATCTGTACCGCCACTGGGTCAAGCGCTGGCGCGATTTCTGGGATAATCCGCCCCCCACCAATCCGGCACACCACAAGCCCTCGACGGATGAGTAACTGCGGCACCTACTACGGAACCCCGAGCCAGCGTCTGCTGCGGCCGACGAAACGCCTGGCGCAGCAGGCCGGCCTGGTGCGCGCAGCGCGACCGCGTCGCATCCTGATCGTGGCAGGCGTACAGCGCTCAGGCACCGAGTTGGTGATGGACATGCTGGACACGCACTGGCGCACAGACGTCTACCACGAGTGGGATGAGCGGGCCTTCGACAACTATCATATGCGCCCACTGCCCGAGGTGGAGGCGCGGATTGCCGCGTCACCGTCTCGCCGCATCATCATCAAGGCGCTCCTGGAGGCAGACCAACTGCCCATATTGCTGCAACGCTTCACGCCTGCCCGCGCCCTCTGGATGCTGCGTGATTACCGGGACTCGGTGAACTCCATGCTGCGCTCCTTCCCCGGCGCCGGGCTGCGGCAGATGCAGCGGCTGCGGCAATCGCACGATGGAGCCGGCTGGCGCTCCCGCGGCATGAGCGAGACCACATACAGGGAATTGCTGGCGCAGGACCACGCCGATCTCGGCGATGCAGAGGGACACGCGCTGTTCTGGTGGTATCGCAACAGGCTTTTCTTCGATCAGGGTCTGGACCGCGACCCGCGCGTCGTGGTGATGCGCTACGAAGACCTCGCCCGGGCGCCAAAGCCCCAATGCCAGCGCATCTGCGACCTTGCCGGCATCAATGCCACCGCACGGATGCGGCACATGCCCCACGCGGGCTCCGTCGGCAAGCGGCCGCCCCCGCCGCTCGCGGCCGGCATCCGTCAGCTCTGCGACGAGATGGCCGCGCAACTCGGCGCCGTTGCCGATCGGCATGCAGCGGCATGGACGACGGCCGTCGAATCGGAGCACTGATCGGGGGCGCGGATCGGGCGCGCGGATCGGGTGCGCGAGCGCGAGCCACGCAACTCAGTCGTAGCGCTCGTCCTTCCAGCGGCGCAGCGCCGTGAACACCGCCGTCTCGTCATTTAGGGGTGCACCGGCGAAACCTTCGGCGGCGGCGATCACCGCCGGCACGGCGGTGCGCAGGAAGGGGTTCGTCGCCAGTTCCAGAGACAGGGCCGACGGCACCGTCGGCTCACCGCGGGCGCGCAGCTCACGCGCCGCCGCGATCCGCGCGATCAGCTCCGGGTTCTGTGGCTCGGCCCACTGGGCGAAGCCGAGGTTGGCGAGCGTGTACTCGTGGGCACAGTAGCAGCGCGTGTCCGGCGGCAACGCGGCGATGCGCCGCAGCGACGCCGCCAGTTGCTCGAAGCTGCCGTCGAATACCCGGCCACAGCCACCCGCAAAGAGCGTATCGCCGCAGAACAGGGCACCGTCGGCAAGATAGGCGATATGGGTGGCGGTGTGGCCGGGCACCGCGAGCACCCGAAAAACGACATCGAGGCCGGGCGGCGCGACCTGGTCACCCTCGCCCACCCGCAGCGTCGCCCGGCCGATGCGCCGGTCCTCCGGCGCCGCCACCAGCGCGTCCGGCCAGCACGCCAGCAGGTCCGCCACGCCACCCTGGTGGTCGTAGTGGTGGTGGGTCAGCAGGATCGCGGATAGGCTCAGGTTCTGCGCGCGCAGCCGCTCGACGACGGGCTCGGCATCGCCGGGGTCCACGACGGCCACGCGCCCATCGCCCCCAGTGGCAGCGCCGAGCAGCCAGATGTAGTTGTCCGCGAAGGCAGGGATAGGCTCGATTCGCAACACGCGTCATGCTCCGTTGGTCGTGCCGATGAAATCGGCAGCATGTCAGGGGCCGCCGGCCGGCGCCACCGCGCCGGGCAGCGACACGGCCTTGCCGTTCACGCGGAGCGTCCCGCGGTCCAGCCGCAGCGCTGCGACGAGCCGACCCTGCTGCGCCTCGAGCCACCCCTCTCGCACCAGCGCCGCCGTCGCCGCCTGCGCAGCGGTCTCGACATCCGCCGCGAGCGCCGGCGGCAGCTCGTCCGCCGGTTCACCGCGCAGCGCCAGCTCACGACGCGCCCGCCGGGTCTGCTGCTCCGCCACCAACGCCAGCACCAGCGCCTGGGGCGCGGAGACCCGGGCGTCCCCCATCAGCCGCCCCAGCAAGGTGGGCAAGAGATGGGCGCCAGCTCCGGCCATCGCCGGCGCGGCAGCGCCGTGGGTGCGCGCCGCATCGGGCGGCACCAGCCCCAGCTCCGCCGTCGCATCGAGGCTGCCGTAGGGCGTCGTCACAGCGAGCCGTTGCACCTGCACCGTCGGGGTGCGGGACAAGAGCTCCGGCACTTTCGCCATCACCAATCGGCCCATGACCACGCCCTGCTGCGAGGCGGTCAAGGCCCCGCCGTCCAGCGCCAGGAAGCGCTCGCGCAGATCGAGCAGCGCCGCCGCGTCGATGCCCGTGATCGACGCTGTCAGCGCCGACGGCGCATAGGCCTGCGCGTCGATCGCCAGCGCGTCCACGGCCACGACGGCATCCACACCGGCTTCGCCGTTCGCGACGGCAGCGGTGGCCTCGATGTCGAGCCCGGCGAGCGCCACCGGCGGCCGAGCGCTGCTGGCGTCGAGGCGCATCGAGCCCAGGGACAGGTGCAGACGGGACAGTGGCAGAACCGCACCAGCGTCACCCGCGGCCAGATCCCAGCCGAGGTCGCCGAGCCGCAGACTGCGCCCGCTCGCGTCCGTCGCCTCCAGCCGACGCGAGCCGCCGCGGAGCCGCCAGTGCCCATCACCGGGGACTTGCAGATGCGCTTCGCTCGCGGCGAAGTGGAGTTGCCCCGCCGCACCGGAATAGGCGACGTCCGGCACGCGCAGCCTGGCATCCAGGGCGCCAGTGGCCGCCAGCCGGGCGTTCAGCAGCAGCGGCGGCAGGGCGCGGGGGGCATCCACCACGGTGACACGACCCCGCGCCGTCGCCAGCGTCGGCGGCCAGCGCTCGAGCCACACCGCCGGACCGTGCCGCAGGCGCACCGCCACGCGCAGCCGCGGGGGCTTATCGCCAACGGCCGGCGGCGCGATCTCGGTGCGCACCACCGAGTGCCGCCAGCCCGAGCGGTAGTCCTCCGCGACGACGCGATACCCGCGCCCGGCGAGGTCTTCCAACAACTGTTGGTAGCGATATTGCAGATACAACCCCACCGCCCAGGGCAGCGAGGCGGCCACCGCCGCCACGAGCAACGCGGCGGCGATGACCCGGCGCATCACGCCGCCCCGGCCCCGCCGTGACCCTCGATCTTCCGCGCCGCCATCTCCGCGCGCACCGCCTGCTCGATGCCGGCGGCGTCGAGCCCGCAGACGGCGAGCTGCTCGGCATGCGAGCCCTGCTCGATGCAGACGTCGGGCAGGCCCAAGTGCAGGCAGTGCACGGTAACGCCGTGCT
>NZ_JAJDNQ010000005.1 GCF_022340605.1 Thiohalocapsa sp. | reverse complement strand
TGGTAGCGCTGGCCCTCCGGCGGCCATTGCGGATGCGTCTCGATGAAGTCCCAGGCCGCCTCGGCGGCCGCGAGCACACGCTTGGCCCGAGCCGTGTCATAGGGCCGCAGCAGCCGCGCGTGGATGGCCGCCGCGGCGGCGAAGGACGCTGTGCCGTGGGTGGTGCGCGCGCCGATGAGCCGCGGTGCGCTGACTCGGTGCGGCAGGGAGCTGTCCCAGTCGCGGCTCGCGATGCGGAAGTGCACGCCGCCGTCGGTGTCCTGCATGCCAAGCATCCAGCGCATGCCCCAGTCCAACTCGTCCAGCACGTCCGGGATGCCGTTGCCGCTCTCCGGGATGCCGAGGTCGCCGTCGCCGAACCGGCTCGGCGCCAGGTCGAGCGCGGCGCCGACGCTGAACCACACCGGGGCGGCGTTGGGCACGTATTGGCCATAGTCGCCGGCGTCGAACCAGCCGCCGTTGATCTGCCGCCGGCCGCAGCCGTCGCTGCCGCAGCCGAGAGCGGACGTCGCGACGGCCGGGTGCAGCACGCCGTCCAGCGCGCTGGGGATGCCGCCCCGCGGGCGGGCATGGCCAGAGTCCGCGTAGCGCTCGGCGATGGGCATGCCGTTGCGGCTGTGGAAGAAGAGCCGGAACACGCTGCGGTAGAGCGGCTGGTAGACGTCCGGCGCGATGCGGAAGTCGTCCGAGACGCCGAGCCCGTCCATGCGGATGCGGTAGCGGCCGGTGCCTTGGAGCCCGGAGAAGTCCAGCAGCAGCAAGCGGTTGCCGCTCCAGGGATCGTGCTCGGCGACGGGCTCGGCGGTGCCGCGGAGCACCACCCGGCCGCTCGCGGCATCCACCACCTCGAAGCGCTCGTCATCCACCGGCATGGGGCCGGCGCTGCCGAGCCAGTTGCCGGCGAAGGCGAGCTTGCGGGCTTGCGGCGCGTAGCCCACCTGGCTCGCCTGGATGGAGCCGGTGACGCGCTCCCGCCGGTATTGCACTGGCAGTGACGGCGTGCTCCCCGGCAGCAGCAGCCGGTGGCGGGCGCCGGCGGCGAGTGGCGTGTCGAACAGCAGGTGGATGCGCGTGCCAACGATAGCGCGGCGCTCGGCGTCGAAACCGATCACCCGGCGGTCAATGCCGGTGCGGGCGGGGGCTTGCCGACGGCCGTCCAGGCCGAGCAACCGGATCGCGCCGGTGTCCAGACCGGGCGCGGAATCCGCGCCGCCCGTGAGCAGCAGCGTCAGCGCGCGGTCCGAGCGTAATTCCAGGCTGCGCACCGCTCCTGCGCTCACCACCGTCGCCTGCATCGCCCGCTGCTGGCTCGCGTCGAGCCCGAGCGGCGTGGTCACGCCCAGTTGCTCATCGGCCGCGATCGCCTCCGTTGTTGCCAATACGGCCACCAGCAAGCCCGCCGGCATGCGTGCCAGTGCGCCCGCCGGCGATGCGAGCCGACGTGGCCGGCACCGCGTCGCCCTCGATCCGCGCGCCATGTCAAATGCCGCCGTTGACCGAGTTGCCGAGGATGATGCCGGTCTGGATCGCGGTGATGGTGGGCACGATCTGGTTCAGCATCTGTGCCCACCGCGAGAGATAGGTCGGCGGCACGTAGACGATGTCGTTGGGCTCCAGCTGCACGTCCTGCGCCGCGCCGTTCAGCACGTCCTTGAAGTTGACGATGATCAGGTTCGGATTGCTGAGGGCGCCGCGCACGATGTGCACCCGCGTCAGGTCCGCCTCGCGGGTGAAGCCCTCGGCGAGCGCCAGGGAGCGGGACATGGGCATGGCCTCGCGGAAGGCGAACTGCGCCGGCTTGTTCACCTCGCCGACGATGTAGACCTCCTTGGAGAGGCCCGAGGGGATGTTGATGTAGTCGCCGTCCTGGAGCTGGATGTCGAAGCGCAGGTCCCCCTGCCGGAACAGCCGCGTGAAGTCCACCGGCAGCACGTGTCCCTCGCGGGCGATGAAGGCCGTGGACAAATCGGCCACCTCCACGGAGCTGGAGCGGAACTGGCCCTTCTTGAAGCCGCCGGCGCGGGCGACGGCCTCGGTAAGGCTGACGTCGGTGACCAGGGGATAGACGCCGGGCTTGTTGACCTCGCCGTTCACCGTGTAGTTGAGGCTGTTCAGCTGGGTGACGATCACCGCCACCCGCGGCTCGATGACGAAGCGCGACAGCCGCTCGGTGACGGCTGTCGCCAGCTCGTCGACGCTGCGCCCGGCCGCCTGCACGTCGCCGATGAGCGGGAAAGAGATCATGCCGTCCGGGCGGATCGGCACGCTGGCGATACTGAGGTCCGGCTCGTCGTAGACGGAGACGCTGAGCACGTCCCCCTTGCCGAGGGTCGGCCGCGTCTGGGTCTCCGCCACTGCGCGGTGGAGCTCCGCCAACTGTTCCTCGGTGGTGAGCCGACGGGTGACCTGCGCCGGTGGGGTCTTGAGCGCCTCCGGGCGTACCAACGGGGGGTGATCGAGATCGGACAGCGGAATAGCGGGCCGCACCGCGGCGCAGCCCGCCAGCAGCAGCACCAGCACGACCAGCGCGACCTGTGCCAGCAAGATGGCCACGCGTACGCCTGGTAGGAAATTGTGCCGTGGTAAAGGCAGCCAAAACACCGCCCGTCGGCTCGCTGTCCGGCTTTCGTCCGCTACAATGCACACACGCGGTCGTGACGCGCAGCTTTCCTGTAGCGGCTCGCGGGGATCATCCTGTAGAACAACGCCCATCGGTCCGGAGGTATTCGGATGAAATCACTTATGACGTGGCATCAGCCGCAGTCGGTCCGCCGCGGCCTCGGTGCCGCCTTGCTGCTGCTGATGATGATGATGCCCTGGACACTATTGTTCGCTGCGGCTGACGACAGTCTCGCGGCGGTCAAGGAGCGTGGCGTGCTTCGCCACCTCGGCATCCCGTATGCCAACTTCGTCACCGGTGCCGGCGACGGCATGGACGTGGAGTTGATGCAGGGCTTCGCCGAGTGGCTCGGGGTCGATTATGAGTACGTCAAGACGGATTGGTCCAGCGCCATCGGGGACCTTACCGGCAAGAAGGTCCGATCGAACGGCGACGACGTAGAGGTCATTGGCAAGGTGCCCATCAAGGGCGACGTCATCGCCAACGGCATGACCGTGATTCCCTGGCGGCAGAAGGCCGTCGCGTTTGCCCGGCCCACCTTCCCGACCCAGGTCTGGCTGATGTCGCGGGCGGATTCGCCGGTGTCGCCCATCAGGCCCACCAACAGCCTGGCGCGGGATATCGTCAAGACCAAGTCCGTGCTGCACGGCAAGACCCTGCTGGGCAAGGTGAACACCTGCCTGGACCCGTCGCTCTATGACATGGAGCGCACCGGCGCGCACATCTCCCTGTTCGATGGGACGCTGAACGAGCTGGCACCGGCACTGCTTGCCGACGAGTCCGAGTTCACGCTGCTGGACGTGCCGGACGCGCTGGTGGCATTGCAGAAATGGCCCGGCGACATCAAGGTCATCGGCCCCGTGAGCGAGCCCCAGGACATGGCGCCCGCGTTCCGGCCTGGCGACGACGCGTTACGCGAGTCCTTCAACACCTACCTGGCGGAGCTGAAGGCGGACGGGCGCTTCGATGCACTGGCGCTCAAGTACTACCCATTCGTCGCGGACTACTTCCCCGACTTCATCAATGCAAAGGAGTGACCCGCGGCAGCGCACCGCGGCCCCCAGCCGGTCGTCCAGCCCGCGGCGGTGCGCGGCGCGGTCACGGCCATGCCGCGACCGTGTGCTCAATCTCCCGGAGTTTGACGCGGTCATCGTTCCAGCCGCACCGCTCGCACCAGAATGACGCCACGCCAGGCTCGCCGCCCGAGCGCACCCTCACCACTCCCGGCCACAAGCCCGATGACTGAAGTGCATCCAACCCCCGCGCGGCCACCGCGTCTCACCATCTGGACGGTGCTGATGGCACTGGCGCTGGTGGGCCTCATGGGCTATCTGCTGGTGGACAACTACCGCAACGCCCTGAGCCTGCAAGAGTCGCTCATCGACCGTATCCGCCAAGCCGCGCACAGCCGCAGCACCGCCATCGAGTATTTTTTCGACGAGAAGCGCAGCGAGCTCGAAAACCTGGCCCGCTCGCGCGAGGTGTCGGTGTACTTCGAGAACAAGGCGCTCGGTATGAGCGAGCGCTTCGGTCTCAAACAGAGCCTGATTCCCATCCGCCAGCTGTTTGCGGACCTCATCGACCGCAAGCGGGTCTCCGGCGAGCCCATCTATGAGCGGCTCGCGCTGGTGGACGCCGAAGGCCAGACCCTGGCGGACGTGACGGCGCCGGGGCTCGAGTCCGCGGACCTGCGGCAGGACCTCAGCGCCTGCCTGCGTCCGGGCGACGGCGGGGCCGTGGTGCGCACCATGGATGGCGGCAAAGCGATCGTCGTGTCGGTGCCGTATCGGTTCAAGGGGGAATACGCGGGCCAGTTGGTCTCCTGGATCGACCCGGCACTGCTGCGTTCGAGCCTGTTGGAGGCCGGCGGCTCCGGGCAGGCGCTAGCGTTCGCGCTGGTGGAAGACGGCATCGCTGGTCCGCGGGTGGTCGGCGGCGGGAATTCCGCGCTGTGGAAGGATGTGCTCGGCCAACTACAAGAGCGAGAGGCGCTCGAGGACCACATCAATCTCGCCAAGCCGCTGCGCCTGCAGCTCGCGGGCGCCGGCACCTCCGTGTTCGCGTCCGCGGTGCCAGTGGCGGGCACGCCGTTCCGGCTCATCGAGCTCAATCGCGTGGATGCCGTGGAGAGCGGCCTGAATCCTTGGGTGCAGGCGTCCGCCATGGCGCTGCTCGCCGCCATCGTCCTGGCCGGCGTGACCATCGTCTTCCGTGCCAACCTGAGCGCGGCGGCGCTGCGCGCGCGGCTTGCCGAGGCGGCACTGCGCGAGCGCCAGATCGAGGCCAAGAACGCCGCGTTGAACCGCGAGGTGGCCGAGCGCCGCCGCGCCGAGGAGGCGCTGCGCAGCAGCGAGCGCGAGTTCCGCGCCATCGCCAACTACACCTACGACTGGGAGGACTGGACCGCCCCGGACGGCAAACTGCTGTGGGTCAACCCGGCCGTGGAGCGGGTCAGCGGCTACAAGGTCGACGAATGCCTGGCGATGCCGGACTATCCGCTGCCGATGGTGCATCCGCAGGACCGCGACGCCTTCCGCGCCCAGGTGCGCGAGCTCATGGATGGCAACGGCGGTGAGCACGAGTTCCGCCTGCTGCACCGCGACGGCAGCGTGTCCTGGGCCGCCATTTCCGGGCAGCCCATCCGCGACGCCGACGGCACCAGCATGGGCCTGCGCTGCAGCATTCGCGATATCACCGAGCGCCGCCGCGCGGCGGAGGCGATGCGCCAGGCGAAGGAGGCCGCCGAGGCCGCGAGCCAGGCCAAGAGCGACTTCCTGGCCAACATGAGCCACGAGATCCGCACGCCCATGGTGGGCGTCATCGGCATGACGGGCCTGCTGCGGGACAGCAACCTCGACGCCGTGCAGCGGGACTACGTCGAGACCATCCACAACTCCGGCGAGGCGCTGCTCGACGTCATCAACGACATCCTCGACTTCTCCAAGATCGAGGCCAAGCGCATGGAGCTGGAGGTCACCGGCTTCGATCTGCGGGCGACGGTCGAAGAGGTGGCGGACATGCTGGCACTGAAGGCCTTCGAGAAGGGCCTCCAGTTCAACTGCCTGCTGCCGGAAGGCATTCCGGTGCGCCTGCGCGGCGACGCCGGCCGTCTGCGGCAGGTGTTGGTGAATCTAACCGGCAACGCCATCAAGTTCACCGAGCACGGCGAGGTGTCGGTGGACGTGAAACGGCTCGACGCCGCTGACGAGCAGGACCATTGCCTGTTGCGCTTCGAGGTGGTGGACAGCGGCATCGGCATCGACCCCGCGCGCCAGGTGCAGTTGTTCCAGTCGTTCTACCAGGTGGACACCACCACCACGCGCCGCTTCGGCGGCACCGGGCTCGGGCTCGCCATCTCCAAGCAGCTCGTGGAGCTCATGGGCGGGCGCATTGGTGTGGACAGCGTGTCCGGCCGCGGCTCCACGTTCTGGTGTGAGATCCCGTTCCTGCTCGACCCGCAGCCGCAGGCACCGGCGCAACCGCCCGACGACGTGCTGGTGGGCAGGCGGGTGCTCATCGTCGACGACAACGCGACCAACCTGCGCGTGCTCTCCGAGTACCTCAACGCCTTCGGCTGCATCATCGACCAGGCCGGCGGCGCCGACGAGGCCAAGCAGCGCCTCGGCGCGGCGAGCGCCGCCGAGGAGCCCTACGACATCGTCGTGCTCGACATGATGATGCCGGTGGTGGACGGGCTGACGCTGGGCCGCGAAATCCGCCGCAGCGGCGAGTACGGCGAGCCCAAGCTCGTGATGCTCTCCTCGCGCGACCAGCGTGGCGACGGGCGCGCGCTGGAGCAGGCCGGCTTCGACGCCTTCTTCACCAAGCCGGTCAAGCGCAACGTGCTGCATCGCCTGCTGGTGCGTCTGTTCGAGGTTCCCTACGGTGCCACCGAGGAGCAGCCAGCGGCGCCCGCGGCGGCTGAGCTGCCGTTGGATGCGCCGCCGCTGCGCATCCTGGTGGCGGAGGACAATCCCACCAACCAGAAGGTCGCGCTGTCCATGCTGAAACGCCTCGGCTATCGCGCGGATGCCGTTGCCAACGGTCGTGAGGCGTTGAAGGCGCTGCAACTGATTCCCTACGACCTGGTGCTGATGGACGTGCAAATGCCGGAGATGGACGGCCTCGAAGCGACGCGGCGCTTCCGCGCGCTGGAGGCCGGCACCGGCCGGCGTCTGCCTATCATCGCCATGACCGCGCATGCGTCCACGGCCGACCGCGACCGCTGTCTTGCCGCGGGCATGGACGACTTCGTCACCAAACCGGTGCAGCGCGAAAGCCTCGGCCGCACCCTGGCCGCCCGGCTGCCCGCACCCGGCTCGGCCCAGGCGGGGACGCGCCAAGCATCCGCCGCGGACGCCGCCGCGAGCATGCAGCCCAGCGCCGGGAGCACACAGCCAGTCGACCCGGTCGCGCAGGCGGCTGCCCCGGCAGCGCCCGGTGCCAACGGCCGTTTCACCGTCGCCACCATGGTGGCGCGGCTCGACAACGACGAGGAGATCGCCCGGGAGATCGCCGGCATCTTCGTCGAAAGCTCACAGGCCCTGTACGAGCAGCTTGCCGACGCCATCCCCCAGGGCGATCCGGACGTCGTGCGCACCCGCGCCCACTCCATCAAAGGTTCGGCCGGCAACATCGGCGCCACCGCCCTGCAGGACCTCGCCGCCGCCATGGAGTGCGCCGGCCGCGACGGCAACCTCGACGAGGCGCAGCGCCTGCTACCGGACCTGCGCGCCAACCTCCAGGAGGTGAATGCGGTGCTGGACGACTGGGCCTGAGCGCCTGCAAGGACGTGCCGCCGCGGGACTGGCC
>NZ_JAJDNQ010000158.1 GCF_022340605.1 Thiohalocapsa sp. | reverse complement strand
GGCTCGCGCTGGTGTACGGCACCCTGGGGGCGGACGGCGCCTTCGCGCTGGATGCCGAGGGCAACATCGAGCGCGTGCGCCCCGGCGCCAGCGTCGAGGTGGTGGACGCGGTGGGCGCCGGCGACGGCTTTGCTGCGGTGCTGATTCTGGGCCTGCTCAGCGGCTGGCCGCTGGCCGAGACCCTCACGCGTGCACAGGCGTTCGCCTCCGCCATCGTCGGGCGGCGCGGCGCCACCATCCAGGACCCGGCCTTCTATGAGGCATTCGCCCGCGAATGGGGCCTGAGAGGGAGCTGACATGGCACCGCGCGAGCAATGACCTGCCGCCGTCGACCGCTCTGACCCGGTCGATCGTTCGCGCGAGACCGGGGCCCATTGTCCGATTCGACTCCGACAACGGCCACGGCCGCGCCGGCGGTCGCGCCGCCCAGCATCACCACCCGGCATCGCCGCGCATCCCGACCGCACAATCCCAGCAACCGGAACCATGCCAATGGAGACCGAGCCCCCCAACACCCGCATCCCGGCACTCGCCGCCTACCTGCAGGAGCACCGCAGCCAGGCGCATCGGCTGCTGTACCACATCGTCGGGCTGCAGCGACCCTTCCTGCTGCGCAGCGACCTGACCGACGCCTGCGACTATCTGTGCCACGAGGACCCGGCGCTCGGCGAATCGGCCCTGTCCCAGGCGCTGCACCAGTGCGAGGAGGCGGCCACCGATGCGTCCTGGGTCTATCTCGCGCTGCGCCAGCGTGTCGCCCGCTGGGACTACGCGCGCATCCACCTGGAGACCATGGACCTGCAGAAGGTCAGCGTCGCCGAATACCTGGCGTTCAAGGAGCACCTCGCCACCGGCGGCCACGAGGACCCGTTCGGCCTGGAGATCGACCTCGCGCCCTTTTACCGTGATCAGTACAAGCTCAAGGAGGCCGAGTCCATCGGCCGCGGCGTGGAGTTCCTGAACCGGCGCCTGTCCAGCCGGCTGTTCGAGGAGATCGGCAAGGGCGACCAGCGCTTGCTGAGCTTCCTGCGCATGCACAGCTATCGCGGCCAGCAACTGATGCTGAACGACGGCATCAACAGCGTCGCCGAGCTGCGCAATGCCCTGCGCCAGGCGCTGCTACCGTTGCGCCGGCGGCCCACGCATGCGCCCTACGCCGACGTTGCCGCGGACCTGCGCGGCCTGGGCTTCGAGGCCGGCTGGGGCGCCGACGTGGAACGCATCCGCGACACCATGAGCCTGCTCCTGGACATCCTGGAGGCACCATCGCCGCGGGCGCTGGAGGAATTCCTGGGGCGCGTGCCCATGATCTTCTCCATCGCCATCCTGTCGCCGCACGGCTGGTTCGGGCAGTCCAACGTGCTGGGCCGGCCGGACACCGGCGGCCAGGTGGTCTACATCCTGGACCAGGTACGCTCGCTGGAGCGCGAGATGCAGCGCCGCCTGGCCGAGCAGGGGATCGATATCGAGCCGCGCGTGATCGTGCTCACCAGGCTGATCCCGGAGGCCGACGGCACGCTGTGCAATCAGCGCCTGGAGCCCATCGCCGGCACGCGCAACGCGCTGATCCTGCGCGTGCCCTTCCGCACCGCGGCGGGCGAGGTGCTGCCACACTGGGTATCGCGCTTCCACATCTGGCCGTACCTGGAGCGCTATGCGCTGGACGCCGAGCGTGAGCTCCTCGCGGAGCTCGGCGGCCGGCCGGACCTGATCATCGGCAACTACTCGGACGGCAACCTGGTGGCGTCCTTGATGTCGCAGCGGCTCGGGGTGAGCCAGTGCAACATCGCCCATGCGCTGGAGAAGACCAAGTACCTGTACTCGGACCTTTATTGGCGCGACAACGAGGAACGCTACCACTTCTCGGCCCAATTCACCGCGGACCTGATCGCGATGAACACGGCGGATTTCATTATCGCCAGCACCTACCAGGAGATCGCCGGCACCGACGACAGCCTGGGCCAGTACGAGAGCTACGCCCGATTCACCATGCCGGGGCTGTACCGGGTGGTCGCCGGCGTCGATGTCTACGACCCCAAGTTCAACATCGTCTCGCCCGGCGCCAACGAAGACATCTACTTCCCCTTCACCGACGACGAGCGACGGCTCAGGCACCTGCTGCCGGAGATCGAGGACCTCGTCTACGGCGGCGAGCGCCCGGGCGACACCCGCGGCGTGCTCGCCGACCGCGACAAGCCACTGCTGTTCACTATGGCGCGACTCGACCGCATCAAGAACATCACCGGGCTGGTGGACTGGTACGGGCGCTCACCCGCGCTGCGGGAGCTGACGAACCTGGTGGTGGTGGCCGGCCACGTCGACGCCGGGCGCTCGGGCGACGACGAGGAGCGCGAGCAGATCGGCGTCATGCACGACCTGATGAGTCATCACGGCCTGGACGGCCAGGTGCGCTGGCTCGGCATTCATCTCGAAAAGCAGCTCGCCGGCGAGCTCTACCGCTACATGGCGGACCGCCGCGGTGCCTTCGTGCAACCGGCGCTGTTCGAGGCCTTTGGCCTGACGGTCATCGAGGCCATGAGCAGCGGCCTGCCCACCTTTGCCACCTGCTTCGGCGGCCCGCTGGAGATCATCGAGAACGGCATCTCGGGCTTCCACATCGACCCGAACCACGGCGATGCCTCCGCCGAGACCATTGCCGATTTCTTCCGCCGCTGCGGCGAGGAGCCGGACCTGTGGCAGACGCTCTCCGATGCCTCGCTCGCCCGGGTCGAGGCACGCTACACCTGGCGGCTCTACGCCGAGCGCATGATGACCCTGGCGCGGGTCTACGGCTTCTGGAAATACGTGACCGACCTGGAGCGGGCCGAGACCCGACGCTACCTGGAAATGCTCTACGGCCTCCAGTACCGGCCGGTGGCAAAGGCAATGGAGGGATGAGTCCGCGGCCGCGCCCCACTCATCGAAATCAAAATCCGCACCAACATCGACATCGAACCCGACAACCGCACCAGCGCGTCGTTCAGGCCGACGCAGGAGGCCCGACGGTCAGGACGATTGCGGCGGGCACCGTGGCGGGCTCCGTTCCCCATCCCGGCCTACCGCAGCGTTTCACCTAACTTTGCTCTTGTTGTCGTGATCGTTGTCGTTGTCGAATATCCGACCACGACAACGATCAGAGACTTCGACCTGGTTCCTCGGCTCCGCTACCACCCGGGTTGGCGCCCTGCAAAATTGCCTGAAACGGGGTACTGCCGGCACCCCCGACGCCAGCGGCCGCGCCTCAGGCGGACTCCACGACCTCCTGCGCCTTCGCCCGCAGCAGCGCGTCGGCACGGAAGAGACCGATCAGGGTCTTGGCGTCGGTGATGGTGCCGTCGGTGCAGCGGGCGAGCGCGTCCGCCAGCGACACCCAATGGACCTCGATGACCTCGTCGGGCTCGTGGCCCAAGTCGACCTCGCTCAGGCCGCGGGCCAGGAACAGATGGATCACCTCGGCGAAGACCCCCGGCGAGGAATGCATGCGCCCGAGGGAGTCCCAGCTTGCGGCCACCACGCCCGCCTCCTCGGCGAGCTCGCGCTCGGCGGTGACCGCCGGCGGCTCGCCGAGATCGATCTTGCCCGCCGGCAGCTCCCAGAGCCAGCCGCCGGCCACGTACCGGTACTGGCGCAACAGGCAAACGCGGCCACGATCGTCGATGGCCACCGCCGCGGCACCGCCCGGGTGACGGATGACCTCCAGTTCCACATCGCGGCCTGTGGGCAAACGGACTCGCTCCAGGCCCACGTCCACGACCTTGCCCTGATACACGGTGCGCCGCTCGCCATCCACGGCGGCTGGGTTATCGGTGAGTGCCATGCGGACCTCCTCCACCCCGACTTGGAACAACCACTGGGGCGAAAGGCCAATGCTACCAGCCCACGGCATCCGGCAGCGCATCGGGCTGATCGGCCGTAGCCTGATCGGTCGGTCGGGCCGCTGGCACGGCACTCACGCGTGACGGCCGGTGATCCAGCGCAAAACGGTCACCCGGCCTGGCGATGCGCAGCCCCGCGGCGGCGAGCTCCGCGCCAGCCTCGGCGGATTCGTAGTGGTAGAGCGCCATGCGGGCGAGCTGTTCCGGCTTGTACTCGCGGCGCAGGTCTTCGACCCCGGTGTGGGACGGATTGCCGTGCAGCGCACAGTCGTGAAAGATCCATTCGCCGCGGGTGGCATAGCGGTTCAGCACCTCCGGGATGGGCCGAGTATCACCGGTGTAAAGAAAGACGCCCTCGAGCGCGAGGCCGAACGCGGACAGGTGCTCATGGTGGCGCGCGGGGAACACCGTGAATTCCAACTCCCGGTGCCAGAAGCGCTCCGACACCGGCACCAGTTGAAAGACATCCCAAAAGTTGCTGCCGCCCTCGGCGAGCAGGTTCGGATAGTCCGCGAGCCGCCGCTGCAGGGTCGGGATCAGAGACACCGGCACATACAGCTTCACCGGGTGCGTCACCGACACGGCGGTGGCGAGCTTGTAATAGAGCCCCTCCAACCCACCGATGTGGTCCAGGTGAGCGTGGGTGATGAACACGGCGGGCGGCAGCCGGCGATAGACGTCGGTGAAGATGTCCAGGGTCGCCGGACCGCAGTCGATGAGCAGTAGCGGCTCGCCCGCGGCCTCGAGCACGGCGGAAGACGAACCGAGCGCCAGGGCGCGGGCGTTGCCGACGCCGAGAAAATGCAGTGCCAGATCTCTCATGAATTAAGTGCCGATGAGATGCGCAGGCGATGCGCGATGCCGTATCAGGCTCACGGGGCAGCATCCTTGTCCGGTTGGCTTGTAGAATTGTCCAGGAACTGTCCAGATGGGGTCGCCGGGCGCGATTTCGGGCGCGGATTGCGCAGCCGGACCCTCGTACCCCGTTTCAGGCAATTTTGCAGGGCGCCAATCCGGGTGGGAGCGGAGCCGAGAAACCAGGTCGAAGTCTCTGCTCGTGCTCGTGCTCGTGGTCGTGGTCGTGGTCGTGGTCGTGGTCGTGGTCGTGGTCGGATACTCGACAACGACAACGACAACGAAAGCAAAGTTAGGTGAAACGCTGCACTCGGCCCAGTCAGACGACACGCGGCCGGGGGCAGCAGTCCGGAGCGCTCCGGCACCACCAACCGTTAGGATACACATCTGGGATGACGACAAGATTGCGGTCTGCCTGACATTGTCCGCCTGCCTAACGATGCCGATGGTGGGCCAGATGGCGGCGTCCCGACGGACCAGCGCGGATCAGTGCACCAGCCGGAGCCACCGACATGAGCAACCCCGAGCAACAACCGACGCGCGACTGGCATGGGCTCGACGAGGATGAGCAAACGGCGCTGCGCGTCGCCTTCGGACACGACCTGGACAGCCTGCCGCCGACCTGCTCGCTGGAAACCAAGATCGCGCGCTTTCGCGCTTGGCTCGCCAAGCGCGGCATCGACTATCGTGATACCCCCTGAGCAGCTTGACAATACCCTGCGTCAGGTAACTTATCCGTAACGATCCAACAATAGAATCCGCCAGTTAGCCGCAACGAGCTGCATGGGAGCGACATGGCCACTGTACTCATCGTGGACGACGAGCCGGACATCCGCGAAGTGATCCGCTTCGCGCTGGAAGAGAGCGGCTTTCGCGCGCTGGAAGCCGGCCACGCGGACGAGGCGCGCAAGCTGCTGGGCGAGAGCCCCGACCTCGTGCTACTGGACTGGATGCTGCCGGGCCGCTCCGGGCTGGAGCTGGCCGAACAGCTCAAGCAAAGCCCCAAGACACGCGGTATGCCCATCATCATGATCTCGGCGCGCGGCGAGGAAGAAGACCGGGTCAAGGGGCTCGACACCGGCGCCGACGACTACATCACCAAGCCTTTTTCGCCGCGGGAGATGGTGGCGCGCGTCAACGCCGTGCTGCGCCGCGCCAAGCCGGGCGAGGTCGCCGACGAGATCGAGATCGGCGGACTTGTCATCGACAACGTGAGCCACCGCGTCAGCGCCAACGGCACGGCCATCGACATCGCCCCCACCGAGTACCGGCTGCTACATTTCTTCATGACCCACGCCGATCGCGCCTTCAGCCGCTCACAGCTCTTAGACCAGGTCTGGGGCGACCGGGTCTACGTGGAGGAGCGCACCGTGGACGTGCACGTACGCCGACTGCGCAAGGCGCTGGCCCAGACCGGACACGAGCACCTGTTGCAAACCGTGCGCGGCGTCGGCTATCGGTTCTCGGGCAAGTGAGCGCGGCCCACCGACCGCAGCGCCTGAAGCGGCGGCGCTGACGTGCGGCCTGGTGCCATCGGCTTCGAGCTTGCGCTGGTGCTGACGGGTGCGGTGGCCACGGGCCTGTTGTGGCTCGCTGGCCTGCCGCTCGCGGGTGCGGTGCTGCTGGTGCTGAGCCTGTACCTGCTGCGCCAGCTCTATTTCCTGTGGCGGCTGACGCGCTTCATTCAACGTCAGCATCGACTGGCCCCGCCGTTCCCGGCCGGACTCTGGGGCGAGGTCTACCGTGCCGTGGGCCGCTACCAGCAGCGCGCGCGCAAGGGGCGCAAGCGTCAGCTCCGCTTCCAGCGCCGCTTCCGTGAGGCCGCCAACTCGGTGCCGGACGCCCTCGTGGTGCTGAACAAGAGCCAGCAGATCGAGTGGGCCAACCCCGCCGCCGAGACGCTGCTCGGCGTGCAGTGGCCCGATCACGAGGGCAAGCTACTCACCGAGGTCTGCGAGCAGCGCGGGCTCGCCGATTACCTGGACGGCGGCGACTACACCCGCCCGCTGGAGGTGGCGGCGGAGCAGAACCAGTCCATCATGCTGTCCATCCGCATCGCCCCCTTCGGCGAGCGCAAGCGCCAGCGGCTGGTGGTGGGCAGGGACATTACCAAGATCTTCCACTTAAACATGATCCGGCGCGACTTCGTCGCCAACGCCTCCCACGAGCTGCGCACGCCGCTGACGGTGATCGCGGGCTTCGTCGAGAACCTGCTGAACTCCGCGTTGACGGCGGAGCCCCACCGCAGGCCGCTGTCGCTGATGGAGCGGCAGACCAACCGCATGCGCTCCATCATCGAAGACCTGCTGACCCTGTCGCGGCTGGAGATGGACGACACGGCGAGTAACCTGGCACCGGTCAACCTGCCGCAGGAGATCGAGCAGGTGGTGGCCGATGCCCGCACCCTAAGCGACGGCAACCACGAGATTGCGCTGGACGTGGACGCGGACCTGATGCTGATCGGCAACCAGTCGGAGCTGCGCAGCGCGGTGTCCAACCTGGTGTTCAACGCCGTCAAGCACACCCCTGCCGGCAGCCACGTGCGCATCGCTTGGCGCGACGAGCCGGGTGGGCCAGTGCTGCGCGTCAGCGACGACGGCCCGGGCATCGCCCCCGAGCACATTCCGCGCATCACCGAGCGCTTCTACCGCATCGACAAGGCACGCTCGCGGGCCTCCGGCGGCACCGGGCTCGGGCTCGCCATCGTCAAGCACGTGCTGAACCGGCACGATGCCGAGCTCAGCATCGCCAGCGACCCGGGACGGGGCACCTGCTTCACTTGCCGCTTTCCGCCGGCCAGCCGCTTGCGCCGGGAAGACCCGCAGCGCGACACGCGCGTGCTGGGCTCCGCCTGAAACCGACGGCACCCGGCCACTGGCCGCGGTTGCCCTGACACGGGCTTGGCGCCAGCCGGTAGCGTCTTGGGCGTGAACAGCGAGCATCCGCCGCGCTACGCGCAGCGAAGGCTGAACGATTCGCACCAGGGGCGCCACGCCACGACGAGCACGCCGGACTATTCGTTGCGCCTGTTGCCCTTGCCCGTTGCGTCAATCCGTGCGAGGGTCGTCCGGTCAGCCGGCCGCTTGCGCCGGTGTCAGCGCCTTAATGGACAGCGCATGCAGCTCGCCGCTGGCGATCTGCGCCCGGACGGTATCCATCACCAGGCGTTGCTTCTTGATGGGCGTGAGGCCGTCGAACGCCTCGCTGACGACGATGGCGTCGAAGTGGGCACCATCCCCGGTAACCGTGACCTCGGCGCCGGGCAGGCCGGCACGGATGAGGGCTGCGACTGCTTCTGTCTCCATGGGATCTGTCTCTCGTTGTCTCGGACGCGGCAGTGACTGTCTGCCACGCTTGCGAGCAACAACATGGGGACGAGGCCGGCTTGGCTCCAACAGCCGTGGGTGCCGCCCCTAATGGATATGACCGGCTTAACCGATGCGGACCGAGGGCAGCGGGGCGGCGCGAAAAAGCGAGAACCGGATCACAATACCGGCGCGAAAGCTCCGCATGCCGCCCCGGCCATCGTTGCCGCGGAACGAGATCACCGCGGCAGCGGTTGCCTCAATCGCTGAGCGCCTGCAGGTAATTGACCTTGAACGCCTCGCGATCGTCCTTGACGGACGGATCATAGCCTTGCGCGATCATCTTTTCCTTCATCCACTTGGGCAGCACCCCGCGCACGTAGACATTGTCCGGGTTTTCCGGATCGACGTAACGGGTATAGTTGCGATTGCCCTTCTTCATCGGCGACGCGCGACGACGCTTCGGTGTCACCAGATCCAGGATCTCGTCCATGTCGTAGCCGCGACTCGTGATCATGTCGCGGATCTCCTGCGCCAGCTCGGACTTGGCCTCGTTCCAGCGCTGATACAGGGCTTTCTCCAGATTGGCCTTGCTCTGCTCAACCTCTTGCAACTGGGCTTGCAACTCATCGACGCTCAGGGTCTTGTAATCCAAGGAAAACCTCCGGGATTCTAAAGTTTCTGCTCAAAAAAACCGTCACGGCCCGATGTCATCGAACGTGGCGGAGTCAACTCGCCAACAACGCCGCAACGAGAGCCAAGATGCTATTCGCACCAAGCACCCAATGCCGGTGTAGAACCGGTTGCAGCGGCGACGCTCAGCAAAAGGCGGCGGGGCTCGGGTGACGAAGCCACATGGGTCTGCCACGGCAGGCCGCCGCCGACAGGGAAGCACACTAGCGAACATCCTGGGGAACATCCCGAGGAACATCCTGGCGAGCAACCTGAGGAGTCATCCTCAATTGCCAGAGTCCCGCCAGCAATGACGTCGACAACGCCATCAGCCCCTGTCACTAAACACCACGATCGCTGCAACGCCGGTTCCCGGTCTGCCGCGGCGCGGTGGACAAAGTGTAGACGCCCCGCGCCTTTCTCGAAACTTTATAGCAGCGAATAGAAAAGTCAATAGGCTGCGCCAGATTTGCAATAAAATGCTGGGCACTCACGTGCCGTCGGCATGTCGGGCGTCACTAGCACAAGGGCCGTGTGCGGCAAGCGGGCAGGAAGCTTTGCGCGGCCGGTGCTCAGCGCAATCCCTCCTTCAATGCGTGCTCTGTACGTTTGGGCTCAGCGCCGCATCGCCGGCAAATGACATTTGTCTCGACCGGCGTTGGAGAGGTTCCGCCCTAGAGCAGGAAGAGTGTCGCCAATCCAAGAAAGGCGAGAAAGCCCACCACGTCCGTCACCGTGGTGAGGATGACGCCACCGGCAAGTGCCGGATCAATGCCCAGGCGTTCGAGCAGCAGTGGCAGGAGCGCACCGGATAGCGTCGCGACAAGCAGGTTGATGGTGATGGCGGCAGCGATGATCAGGGCTATGTTGGTACTGCCAAACCACACCCACGCAATGACCGCAACCACAAGCGCCCAGACGGCGCTGTTGATCACCGAGACGGCCATCTCCTTGCTCAACAGCCAGCGCATGTTCTTCGCGCTGAGATGGCCGGTTGCGATGCCGCGAATCGCCAGGGTCAGAGTTTGGGTACCGGCGATCCCGCCCATGCTGGCCACCACGGGCATGAGCACAGCCAGCGCCACCACCTTTTGTATCGTCGCCTCGAAGCGGCCGATGACCCACGCCGCGAGAAAGGCCGTCAACAGGTTCACGCCGAGCCAGAGGGCACGCCGCCGCGCACTGAGCAGCACGGGGGCGAACATGTCTTCGGTTTCGCTGAGACCGGCCTGGCCCAGGAATTGATGCTCGGCCTCCTCGCGAATCAGGTCCATGACATCGTCGACCGTGATACGTCCAAGCACATCTCCGTCTTCATCCACGACCGGGGCGGATACGAGATCCAGTTGCGCGAAGCGGTTTGCCACGTCCCGGGCGTCAAGGGTGGCGAGCATGGGCTGCACCTGCAAGGTCATGACCTCCGCCACCGAGTCGTCCGGATCATTGGTGAGCAGATCGGTCAGATACAGCACGCCCAGATAGCGGCCCTCGCGGTTGACCACGATGAGGTTGTCGGTCAGGTCCGGCAGACCCTCCTTGAGGCGACGCAGATAGCGCATGACGACGTCCAGGGTCACCTCCGGGCGCACGGTGACCGTATCCGTGTTCATCAGGCCGCCAGCGGTATCTTCTGGAAAGGCAAGCGCCGTCTCCAGCCGCTCGCGGCGCTGCTCGTCGAGGGAGTTGAGCACCTCGCGGGTGATGGTGGCCGGCAGGTCCTGCACCAGGTCTGCAAGGTCGTCGGTCTCCAATCCCTCTGCGGCGGCCAGGATGCGGGCGGGCGCCATATCGCGCAGCAGCTCTTCGCGCAGGTCGTCGTTGAGGTACAGCAACACCTCGCCCTCGGACTCGTCGTCCACCATGCTCCACACGAGCTTGCGCTGCTGCGGTGGCAGCGATTCGAGCACATGGGCCATCTCCGCCGGATGCAGCGCGTTGAGCATGCGCTTGGCCTTGACCACGGAGCCGGAGTCCAGCACCGCGTGCAAGGCATCGAGGCGATCGACCTCCGCGGCGGATCCGACTTCGGCGTTCATCAGGGCTCCGAGGGCTGCGACGGACGGAAATGCGGCCGGATTACGGGCACCGGCGCGAGCGACCGCGCAGTGTAGCAGCCTACGACTGAAGGTCGCAGCAAGTTACCGGAGACGAGCGTCACCGGGGCCGGCCAGGGAGTCGGGGAAACGGATCAGGGCTCGACGCAGGCTTCCAGTTTATCGAGCAGCACCTGGGCGGGCATTTCGTCGATGTGATCGACGACATCGGCGACGGTGCGCGCCAGCGCACCGAGATCGCAGCGGCGCACCCGGTCCTTGACCTCCAGCAGGGAGCCAGGCTGCATGCTGAGCTCGCGTAGGCCGAGCCCGAGCAACAGGGGTGTGTAGCGCGGATCGCCGGCCATCTCGCCGCACATGCTGACCCGGGTGCGCGTGCTGGCGGCGGCGTCGATGACGTGCTTGATCAGCCTGATGACCGCCGGGTGGAGCGGATCGTAGAGATAGCTCACGGTATCATCGACGCGGTCGATGGCGAGCGTGTACTGGATCAGGTCATTAGTGCCGATGGACAGGAAGTCCAGCCGGCGTGCCAAGGCACCGGCCATGAGCGCCGCGGCGGGCACCTCGATCATCCCGCCGACGGGCATCAGTGGGTCGAATGCCACACGCTCGCGGCGCATCTCCCGACGCGCCTCGGCGATCAGCCCGAGCACCGCATTCACCTCCGCCATGCAGGAGATCATCGGGATCATGATGCGCACGGGCCCATAGGCCGACGCGCGCAGGATGGCCCGCAGCTGCGGCAAGAACAGTGCCGGCTCCTGCAGACACAGCCGGATGGCGCGCAGCCCGAGCGCCGGATTGCTGCGGGCCGGGTGGAAGCTGGTATCGGGAATCTGCTTGTCCGCCCCCAGGTCCAGGGTGCGAATAGTGAGCGGAATGCCATCGAGGCCGCGGATGATGCCGAGATAGGTTTCGAGATGTTCCTCCTCGTCCGGCAGCGCATCGCGGTTCATGTACAGGAACTCGGTGCGATACAGACCGACACCGGCGGCGCCGTTGTCACGGGCGGCGGCCACGTCCTCGGGCAGTTCCAGGTTGGCGAGCAGCACCACGGGCACGCCGTCGCGGGTCGCGGACGGCTCACGCACCAGCCGGCGAAGCTCGCGCCGATGGGCATCGAAGTTGGCGAGACGCGCACGGTAGTGCTCCAGGATGGCCGGCTCCAGCTCGGTCAGCACCGTGCCAGTCTCGGCGTCCACGACCAGGAGCTCGCCCTGGCGCAGCCGCTGCACGGCCCGGTGCACGCCCATCACCGCGGGGATGTCGAGGCTGCGGGCGAGAATGGCCGTGTGCGACATGGGACCGCCGTGCTCGATGACGAAGGCGGCCACCCCGCGGTGACGCAGCAGGATGGTGTCCGCCGGGGTCAGGTCCTCGGCGACGATGACACGCCCGGCCACATCGGCGTCCCCCAGCAGGTCGGCGTCGGTTGCCGGGTCGAGGAACAATTGGATCTGCCGCACCACGTGGTCGACATCGTCGCGGCGGGTGCGCAGATAGGCGTCTTCCATGCGGTCGAAGACTTCCACCAGCGTATCGCGCTGCGACTGCAGCGCCCAGCTAGCGTTGACGGAGCGCTCGCGGATCAGATCCCGCGTCGCATCCACGAGCGCGGAATCCGCCAGCATCAGCAGGTGCGCGTCGATGAACTCCGCGATGTGCTTGGGCGTGCCCGCGGGGATTTGCCGCCGCACCTCCTCCAGGTGACGCCGCGCGCAGGCCAGCGCCGCGTCGAGCCGGTCCAGCTCCACCTGCACCTGATGTGCGGGAATCTGCGCCGGCACCAGCGACGGCTCACGATTGAGCATGAAGGCCTCGCCGATCGCGACGGGCCGCGAGCCGTCGATGCCCACACCGTGCAGCGACAGCGTCATTCCCCTTCCCCGAAGCGGTCGGCGACCAGCTGCGCCAACGCGGCCATGGCGGCCTCCTCGTCCGCGCCTTGCACCTCCAGCCGGATGCTCGTGCCGCGGGCCGCAGCGAGCGTCATGATGCCCATGATGCTCTTGCCATTGACGCGCCGGCCGTTACGCTCGACGGCGATATCGCTGGCGAAGCCGCCGGCCGTGGTGACGAACTTCGCCGCCGCGCGTGCGTGCAAGCCGAGGCGATTGATGATGTCGAGCTCTCTGATCAGCATAGGCACCGATGTGGTCGTGGGTCGCGGACGAGTCAGGCGGATCAGTGGCGCTGCCCATGCGCGACGTCGGGCGTCGCGACGCAGCCGGCGGCGGGACACAGCAGCACGCCCTCCCGGGCGCCGCTCAGGGCCTTGTCCACCAAGTCGTCGAGGGACAGTTGCGCGTAATTCAGCACCCGTACCAGCATTGGCAGATTGACCCCGCTCAGAATGCGTATATGACCGGCGTCGCATAGGCCGGAAGCGATGTTCGCCGGGGTCGAGCCGAACAAGTCCGTCAGCACCAGCACACCATCGCCGGTATCCAGCTCCTCGGTGTAGGTCCGCGCCCGTCGGGCCATCAGCGCCGGATCATCGCCGTTCTCCACCGATAGGGCCTTGGCGCGCAGGGGACAGGCGCCCAGCATGCGTGTCGCGGCCTCCAGCAGCTCCGCGCCGATGCCAGCATGGGTGATGAGCAACAGGCCGACGCTCACGGCAGCTCCCGGTGTCGCAACAGCACGCGATGCCCCTTGGCGCGCAGATGCCGGGCGAGGGACTCGACCAGGTACACGGAGCGGTGGCGCCCGCCGGTGCAGCCGACGGCAATGGTCAGATAGCTGCGCCCATCGGTCTCGAAGCGCGGAATCCAGCGGTCCAGGAACTGCTGCAGGTCGGCGCACATCTGCGCGACTTCCGGCGCACGCTCCAGAAACTCAATCACGGGCGCGTCCCGCCCCGTGAGCGGGCGCAGGTCTTCCTGCCAGTGCGGGTTCGGCAGGCAACGGACGTCGAAGACGAAATCAACGCCGTCCGGCACGCCATTCTTGAAGCCGAAGGACTGCAACAAGACCGAAGCCTGCACCGCGCCGGAAAGACGCTCACGGATCAGGTCGCGCAGCTCGTGCACGTTGGTGTGCGTGGTATCGAGGCGGATCTCGGCGACCTTGCCCAGCGGCTCCAGCAGCTCGCGCTCGCGCACGATGGCCTCGGCGAGAGAAAGCCCGCTGCCGGTGAGCGGATGCTTGCGCCGCGTCTCGCTGAAGCGGCGGATGAGCGTGTGGGTGTCGGAGTGCAGAAAGATGACGCGGCAGTCAATGCCCTGATTGCGCAGCTCTTCGACCAGCCGCGGCAGGTCGGCGAGAAACTCCGGCTGGTTGCGCGCGTCGATGCCGACGGCAGCGCCGTTGCGCGTCTCACCAGTCGCGCCCAGACGCGTGCGCTGCAAACCGAGCGCGAGCTCGCGCAGCAGGAACAGCGGCAGATTATCGATGCAGTAGTAGCCGATGTCCTCGAGTGTGCGTAGCGCAACGCTCTTTCCGGCCCCCGACAGGCCGCTGACGATGAGGAGGTGCATAGAGGCTCTCCCGGGCTGCTCTTGCTGGCTCGTCGATGAAGACTGGCGCGGCTGGCGGGGCCGTGACTCAGCGGCCGGCGCCAGCGATGGCACGCGCTTGGCGGTCTTCGAGGTCCACCCCTGCGTCATAGCCGCGGATGCGCAGGATCTGGTTGCGCACGGCCGTCTCCAGCAGCACCGCGAGGTTGCGCCCGGGCGCCACCGGGAGCGTGATCTCCGGCACCGCGACGCCGAGGATGGTGCGGGTGGAGAGGCTGCCGCGCAGCCGGTCGATGCTCGCCAGGCCCTCGTTGTCGAAGCAACGCATGTGCACGATCAGGTTCAGCGTCTCATGCTGACGCACGGCCCCCTCGCCGAACATGGCACGCACGTTGAGCACGCCGAGGCCACGCACCTCCAGAAAGTCCCGCAGCAGCGCAGGGCAACTGCCTTCCAGCACCTCCGGGGCGATGCGCGCGAGCTCAGGGGCGTCATCGGCGATGAGCCGGTGGCCGCGGGCGATCATTTCCAATGCCAGCTCGCTCTTGCCGACACCGGGGTCGCCGGTCAACAGGACGCCGAGACCCAGCACCTCCAGCAGCACGCCGTGCACGGTGGTGCGCTCCGCCAGCGCATGGGTCAGAAAGTACTGCAACCGATCGACGATCTCGGCGTCACGCGCCGAGGAGCCCAGCAGCGGCGTGCCGGTGCGTGCCGCGTAGTCGAAAAACACTGGGTCCGGCGTGATATCCGACGCGAAAATCACTGCGGCAGGCCGCGCCGAGAACAGGCGCTCGACGGTTTCGTCGTAGGCCGGCGCACTGAGATCGGCCAGGTGCAGGATCTCCGCCTGCCCCAGCACCTGCAACCGATTGGGATGGATACAGTTGAGCGACCCCACCAGACTCTGCGCCGTCATCGGCCCGCCGACTTCCTTGACCAGTGGAAAGCACTCCGCCGGTGGCGGCGTCAGCCAGCGCAGCTTGAGGCGCGGGCCGATGTGCTCCACCAGGCCCTGCAGCGAATGCACGGGGTTCATGCCGCTCGTCTCCTTGGCGCCGCCGGGATCACGCGGGGGCAAAGACACGGTCGCGAAAGACCGTGAGCAGTTCGTGATCGCCGCGCGCCGCACGCAGGGCGTCACGGATGGCCGCATCGTCGAAGGCCGCCGCGAGGGTGGCGAGCAGTTGCAGGTGCTGCTCGTCGGTGGCATCCGGCACCAGCAGGCCGAAGGCGAGGTCCACCGGCTTGTCATCGATGGCATCGAAGGCAACCGGGCCTTGCAGCTGTACGAACGCACCGATGGGCGTCTGGATACCGCGCACGCGCGCATGCGGCAGGGCAATCCCCTGCCCCAGGCCGGTGCTGCCGAGCCGCTCGCGCTCGAGCAGCCGGTCGAATACGGCCGTGCTGGAGAGCATGCTGTCGCCGTCGGCGAGCAGCTCCGCCAGAGTTTCCAGCAGGCGCTTCTTGCTCGCCGCTTCACAGCGGCTCAGCACCCTTGATTCCGTGATCAGGTCGGCAGGAACCATGGCCCTAGAACTCCACGCGTGCTCGTTCTCTGGATGTTGCTGATGGTCGAGCCAGCCGATCTCCGGCCGCGGCCCACGGATGCCGGCGGTAGCGCCGGACAAAGGAAAAAACCGGAGCAGGCGATGCCTGGCTCCGGTGTAGGCGCGACCCGGCCGGGGCCGGCGACGGTCCGGTCAGGATTGCTGCTCCGCGTCTGGCGGCTCCTCGACGGCCGCTTTGGTCGCGCCGTTGCCACGATGGCTCTGACGCTTCTCCTTGTACTTGATGACCTGCCGGTCGAGCTTGTCGATCAACCCGTCGATGGCCGCGTACATGTCCTCGTGTACCGCATCGGCGAAGACGTTGGCGCCGTTGACATGAATGGTCGCCTCCGCTTTCTGCCGCAGCTTCTCGACACTGAGGATGACATGGACGTTGATCACGTCGTCGAAATGACGCGCCAGGCGGTCGAACTTGCTGTCGACGTAGCCCTTCAGCGGCTCGGTGATATCGACATGATGGCCGGTCAGGTTGATTTGCATAGCGTCACTCCAGTGTAGGCAAGCGCCGGTGGACCGTGGCAGCGAGCGGCAGCGCCGCAAGGCGACGAAGCCGCATGCTCAGGCCAGGCGCTTGCGCTCGTTCGACGGGGGTATCCCCATCGCCTCTCGGTACTTGGCCACGGTGCGCCGCGCGACGTTGATGCCTTGCTCCGTCAGGATACCTGCAATCTTATTGTCGCTGAGCGGCTTGCTCGGCGTCTCGGCGGCGACGAGCTTGCGGATGAACGCGCGGATGGCCGTCGATGAGCACTCACCGCCGGACGCCGTGTTCACATGGCTCGAGAAGAAGTACTTGAACTCGAAGGTGCCGCGCGGGGTGTGCATGTACTTCTGCGTCGTCACCCGCGACACCGTCGACTCGTGCAGCTCCAGCGAGTCCGCCACGTCACGCAGCACCAGTGGCTTCATGGCCTCCTCGCCGTACTCGAAGAAATTCTGCTGCAATTCGACGATCTTCGCTGCCACCCGCAACACCGTGTCGTTCCGGCTCGCCAAGCTCTTGATGAACCAACGGGCCTCCTGCAGATGCGTCTTCAGGCACGTATTGTCCGGCCCGTCGTCGGCCCGGCGGATCAGCTTCAGATAGCCCGGGTTCACTCTCAGTCTAGGCGTAGTTTCGGGATTCAGCTCCACCGTCCAGATACCGTTGCGCTTGGCCACCACGACGTCGGGGATGACGTATTCCGGGCGAATGTCGGCCACCAGCGAGCCCGGCCGCGGATGCATGGAGCGAATCAGCGCCAGGGCGTCACGCAGGGCATCCGGCGCCAGCTTGGTGTGCCGACGCAGGTCGTCCAGGTCGTTGCGCGACAAGGCGGCGAAGTGATTGTCGCAGATGGCGATGGCGTCGGCACGATGCGGCTGATCGTCCGGCAGCGCACGCAGTTGCAGCAGCAGGCACTCGCGCAGCGAGCGCGCACCGATACCGGGCGGATCGAAGGCCTGAATGCGGTGCAGCACCGCCTCGACCTCTTCGCGCTCCACGGCGTCCTCGCCCAGGGTATCGCCTGGCGCGTCCCCAGGCGCATCCCCTGGGGCATCCGGGTCCGCCATCGCCTCCACCACCTCGTCGACGTCGCAACGCAGATACCCGTTCGCATCGATGGCATCGAGCAGGGCATCCGCTATGACCCGGTCGCGCGGCGCCAGCCTGGCCAGGTTGAGCTGCCATTCGAGGTGGTCATGCAGAGTCTGCGGGCGGGAATGCTGCGCGAAGGGATCGAGATCGGCGCCGCCCTCGCCGCCCGCACCGCCGCCCGCGGTGGCGATGTAGCTGTCGAAGGTGTCGCCCCAGGAGCTGTCCACCGGCAGTTCCTCGGGCATGGACGACTGCTCCGGGCGCACCTCGTTGTCCACGTCGGCATCGAGGGCACGGCGGCCGGAGTCCAGCTCCGACGCTTCCACCTCCGCCTCCGCCTCATCAGCCGACTCCAGCATGAGGTTGGATTCGAGGGCTTCCTGGATCTCGCGCTGGAGGTCGAGGGTGGACAGCTGGAGCAGCTTGATCGCCTGCTGCAGCTGCGGCGTCATCGTCAGCTGCTGGCCAAGGCGGAGTTGGATAGTCTGTTTCATCGCACCCGGTGCGGGGTGGTACGAAAATTGAGTACTGTTTTTGATTCTAGACCAAATGCAGGCGACGATATTGGCGCAGCCCCGCGGCCCCGTCCAGCGGCAATGTGACAGGGGCGTGACGCCCGTCAGGGCCTGTGCATCAGCGCAACGCCGGCTCTTAGGCGAGCCCCCTGCGGCACGGGTTACCCCCCGGCTCCGTTGCGTAAATTACTGTAATGAAACAAGAAACTGCTCGCCGCCCGACGTCTGCAAGACCCATTTCCACGCCGATTTTGGCCCTGATTGGGCGTGGATTCGGCCCTGATTTGGCCCTGATTCGGCGCACGGGACGGCAGCGCATCAGCAACTCGAGGCCGTGCCGCCGACGAAAGACGCCTGCCGGGAAACGGCTCAAAGGCGGAAGTCTTCGCCCAGATACACGGCACGTACCCGGGCGTTGCGCAGCAGCTCGTCCGGGGTGCCCTCGGCGATGACGCTGCCCTCACTGATGATGTACGCGCGATCGCAGATATCCAGGGTCTCACGAACGTTGTGATCGGTGATCAGGATGCCGATGCGCCGCCGGCGCAGGTGGGTGATGATCGACTTGATGTCGCCAACCGCGATGGGATCGACACCCGCGAAGGGCTCGTCGAGGAGCATCACCTTAGGCTCCACCGCCAGCGCCCGGGCGATCTCCAGGCGCCGGCGCTCGCCGCCGGAGAGACTCATCGCCAGCGAGTCGGCCACGTGCGCGATACCCAGCTCGCCCAGGAGTTGGTCGCAGCGCACGAGACGCTCGCCGCGATCAAGGTCGCCACGCGCCTCCAGCACCGCAAGCAAGTTCTCGCGGGCGGTGAGCTTGCGGAACACCGACGGCTCCTGCGCCAGGTAACTCAGCCCGCGGCGGGCGCGGGCGTGCATGGGGCGCAGCGTGATGTCTTCGCCGTCCAGCAGGATGCGCCCGGCATCGGCGGGCACCAGGCCGACGATCATGTAAAAGCTGGTCGTCTTGCCGGCGCCATTGGGCCCAAGCAGGCCCACAACGTCGCCCGCGTCCACGCCGAGCGTGACGTCGTCCACGACCCGCCGACGCCGATAGCTCTTCGCCAGGCCCTCGGCCCACAGGGTCGTCATTGCCGTTTGCGACCTTTGTCGCTCTCGCCCTGGGGCTCGATGCGGATCTTGACCCGCTGGCGCCCGCGCGCGCTGGTGCCCGCCGTAAGCCGGTCGGTGGCGCGGTTGTAGACGATGCGGTCGCTCGCGAAGCGGTCGTCGCCCTGGATCAGCTCGGCGTTGTCGATGAGAGTGATCTCTTCGCGGTCCGCCTCATACTCCATGCGCTGCGCCTTGGCGCGGACTTCTTCGGGATTGTCGTCCAACAGCTGGCGAAAGCGCACCGGGTTGCCGATGGCGATGATCTTCTGCGGCTGCCGGTTCGGCTTGTGATGCACCAGCACCTCGTCCGCAAAGATGCGCATGCTGCCCTGCTGCACCTCGACGTTGCCGAGGTAGAGGCTGATGGATTGCTTCTCGTCGAGCTCCGCCGCGTCTGCCTCGACGAACATGGGCTGCGCGCTGTCGGATTCCAGCGCCAGAGCGGGCAGCGCGGGCAGCGCCCAGCACAGCGCCAGCTGGAGCAGCGCGAGCGGCGCCGCCGGCCACGACGGGCGGCGCCGGAGAGTGCGCGGTGTTCGCGAACTGTCTGCCATCGCATTATCCGAGTCGATCGAAGGAGAAGTCGATGATTGGCCGTCCCATGCTCGCAATCACGGCCGAGAAAAGGGCTGGGAAATCAGGGCAAATAATCGGCGTGATCCCAAGGAGATGCCGATGCTTGGCCTTCCTGGCCAGGATCGGCCCTGGCCAAAATCGGCGCTTCACTTAGGGTTCCGCGCCGGATGCGCCCGAGGCGCCACCTGGCGCCGCCGGCTTCGGCGCGGCCAGACGCATGCGCTGGCGCACGCGGCCGAAGTAGCGGCTGCGCATCGGGTGCTCGAACCAGAGCTGCATGCCATTCACGGCGGTGAGCCAGTCCTTGCCCCGGTCCAGCTCGACGAAGCGGTCCGTTTCCGCGTAGCCCATGTCGTTGAGCACCAGCAACTCGCTCGTGCGAATGCGCACGGGAGGCGAATCGGGCGCCGCCGCCCGCTCGGCGAGCACGCGGCCCTCCAGCAGCGCCTCCGAGTCTTCCGCCGCGATCCAGGCGCGCTCGGCGCGAATCACCCAATCCGGCCCGTCCGGCTCGACCAAGGTAAGCACGGGCGCATCCAGCTCGCTGCCCGCATTGCCCGGATAGTGCCGCAGCTCCGGGGAGCGCAAGCGCCGCAGCGGACGGCCGGCGTCGGACATAGTCACCGCCGCGATCTGCTCCACGACATAGTCCGGGCGACCGTGCCGCGGGCCCTCGGGGGCCACCTCCGGGCGATGCGTGTCACGGTACCACCAGGCGGCGAGGCCGGCCGTGGCCAACAGCAGGGCGATGCCGACCTCCCGCTTCGAGAGCATCACGGCACCGCGTCACCCGCGCCGACGTAGACTGCAAGCAGACCGTCGAGCTTGCCCTGGGCGCGCAGAATCAGCTCGCAGAGATCACGCGCCGCGCCACGTCCGCCCGGGCTCGGCGTGCACCAATGCGCGTTCTCCCGTACCACGGGATGGGCATCGGCAACGGCCACCGCAAGGCCCACGCGGCGCATGACCGGTATGTCCATCAGGTCGTCGCCCGCGTAGGCGACCTGGCGATACTCGATACCGAGCTCCGCCGCGAGCTCGATGAACACCGGCAGCTTGTCCCGGCAACCCTGATGAACGTGCTCGATACCGAGGCTCTGCATGCGGATGCGGACCACCTCCGAGCGGCGCCCGGTGATGACGGCGAGCGTCACGCCGCTGTCGCGCAACATGGCCATGCCGTGCCCGTCGCGGGAATTGAATGCCTTGTACTCCTGCCCGTCGTCGCCCAGGTAGAGACTGCCGTCGGTGAGTACGCCGTCCACGTCGAAGATGACGAGTCGGATGTGCTTCGCGCGCTCGAGAACGTCCTGCATCGGTATCACCCGGATCGGGCACGGCTTGGTGCTGCATGGTGCAGAAAGCGTAACATAGCCTTCGCCCGACTCCGCGCCCGCGCCCCCGCATTCGCGGCCGCGAGTCTCCCCCACGCGCCATGGCGACCATGCAAAGCAGCAGCACGACGGCTCCGGCCGTGACCATCGTTCCGGCAGACTGGTGTTCGCTGGCCGACGCCGCGAGCTACTACCCGCACGACCTGCCGGAGGACTGGCGGCTCGGCTATTTCGCCAACGAGCACGCCGGCGTCTATGTGCCCCGCGCGGTCTGGGGCAGGGCAACCGCGGAGATGCTGCGGAGCTGGCGCGAGGACGTGCACGGGCGCTTTGGCTTCTTCTTGGAATGGCCGAGCGACGCGGCCGCGACGGACGCCGGGGTGGCATCGGCAAGCGCCGTCCTTCGCGACAATCTCGTCGCCTGGGTCCGCTGGGGCGCCACGCCGGCCGAGCCCGGCGCACTGCTCGCGACGGCGGCACCCGGCAAAGAAGCGCACCGGGTCGGACAGGCCCTGCATTGCCCGCCCGCGCTGCTCGATGATCCGCGCGGCGCCGCCGACTGGCTGCGGCGGTCCGTGGCGGCGGCATCGGCAACGCTGGCAGTACTGCCACGGCCCGGCAGCGCGCAACTCGCGCAGTGGCGCCAACTCGCCGCACTGCTCGGTTTCGCGGAGCTGTCGCCAAGCCGCGGCTAGACGGAAACTTTGCCCGTGCTTGACGCTCAAACCCTGCCGACCAGACAATTGCCGGCCATTTCCCCCGCCATCAGGGAGACCACCGCATGGGGAAAGGCCTCCCCGGAGTAGCCGCCGTTACCGAGCACACCGCGCCGCCACCGATCGGCATCAATGCCAATGCAGGCGAGTGCAAGGGCGGCGCGATGTCGCCCACGATGCCGCTGGTCCGCATCCGGGGCTTGCGCTTCGCCCGCGGTGACAAGGTCATTTTCGACGGCGTCGACATCGACATCTGCCGCGGTGCCGTCACCGCCATTATGGGTCCGTCAGGCACCGGCAAGACGACGCTGCTCAAGCTCATCAGCGGGCAGCTCCGGCCGCAGGCGGGTACCGTCGAGGTGGACGGGGCGGACGTGCATCGCCTGAGCCGCCGTGACCTGTACGCCCTGCGCACGCGCATGGGCATGCTGTTCCAGAGCGGCGCGTTGCTGGGCGACCTGTCGGTATTCGACAACGTCGCCTTCCCGCTGCGCGAGCATGCGCGGCTGCCGAAGTCGTTGCTCAGGCGGCTGGTGCTCTTGAAACTGGAGGCCGTCGGCCTGCGCGGTGCGGCGGCACTGATGCCGAGCCAGCTCTCCGGCGGCATGGCGCGGCGCGTGGCACTGGCCCGGGCGGTAGCGCTGGACCCGATGATGGTGATGTACGATGAGCCCTTCACCGGCCAGGACCCCATCTCCATGGGCGTACTGGTGAGCCTCGTGCGCCACCTCAACGACGCCGGCGGCTCCAGCAGCATCATCGTCTCGCACGATGTGCCGGAGACGTTGAGCATCGCGGACTACGTCTATGTCATCGCCGGCGGCCGCGTGATCTGCCAAGGCACACCGACCGAGGTGACCGCGGACGGGAGTCCGCGGGCGCGGCAATTCCTGGACGGCCAACCGGACGGCCCGGTGCATTTTCACCACCCCGCCGCACCCCTGGCCGACGAGTTGCTCGCCACCGGAGACAAGCGCCCATGCTGACCGAAGCGCTGGCGCGGCTGGGGCGCTCCGGCATCGGCGCCATTGCCGGCCTCGGCCGGGCCAGCCTGCTGCTGGTGGCCATGCTCGGCGGCCTGCGGGAGTTGGCACCGCGACCGCGGCTGCTGTTGGCGCAGGTCTACAACATCGGCGTGCTGTCGGTGCTGATCATCGCCGTTTCCGGACTATTCGTCGGCATGGTGCTGAGCCTGCAAGGCTATTATGTACTGGCTCAGTTCGGCGCCTCGGAAAGCCTTGGCATCATGGTCGCCGCATCCCTGGTGCGCGAGCTGGGGCCGGTGGTGGCGGCCCTGCTGGTGGCGGGCCGGGCAGGCTCGGCACTCACCGCCGAGATCGGCCTGATGAAGGCCACCGAGCAGCTCTCGGCGCTGGAGATGATGGCCGTGGACCCGGTGCGCCGCATCCTCACGCCGCGCTTCTTCGGCGGCTTTCTCGCCATGCCGCTGCTGGCGGCCATGTTCAGCGCGCTCGGCGTGCTCGGCGGCTGGTTTGTCGGCGTCGGGTTGCTCGGCGTCGACGACGGTGCCTTCTGGAGCCAGATGCAGGCGAAGCTGGACTTCCGCGAGGACGTGGTCAACGGCGTCATCAAGAGCCTCGTGTTCGGCGTGGTCGTGACCTGGATCGCGCTGTTCCAGGGCTATGACGCCACACCCACCTCGGCAGGCGTGAGCCGCGCGACCACCCGCTCCGTGGTCCACGCGGCATTGGCCGTGCTGGGGCTGGACTTCATCTTGACGGCTTTGATGTTCGGGGGCTGACCAATGGGCACGACGCGCACGATGGAAATTCTGGTGGGCGCCTTCATGGCGGCCGGCTTCGTAGCGCTGTTTTTCCTGTCCATGCGGGTCAGCAACCTGAGCGCCGGCGGCGACGGCAACGGCTACGCGCTGACCGCGCGGTTCGATAATATCGGCAGCCTGAAGGTGCGGGCGCCGGTGAGCATGGCCGGCGTGCGCCTGGGGCGGGTGGAAGCCATCGGCTTCGACCAGGACGCCTATCAGGCCGTGGTGACCATGCGCATCGACGCCGCCTACGATCGCCTGCCCACGGACACCTTCGCCAATATCTATACGGCAGGGTTGCTCGGCGAGCAGTATGTCGGGCTCGACCCCGGGGGCAGCCCGGACTATCTGCACGACGGCGATCAAATCGAGCACACCCAGTCGGCACTGGTGCTCGAGCAGATGGTCGGACAATTTCTCTTCAGCAAAGCTCAGGAGGGTTCGCAATGAGCATCATGAGCATCAGGATTTCGTGGCAGGCCGCGGCAGCATTGCTGCTGACGGCGCTCGTGGCACTGCCGGCACTGGCGGGTGCCGATGCCGACGCCGAGGCACTGGTCAAGCGCACCGCCGAGGACACGCTGCGCACGCTGGACAGCCGCCGCGGACAACTGGACGCCAATCCGTCGGCTATCTACAACCTCGTCGGCACCAAGTTGGCGCCGCACTTCGACTTCGAGCTCATTACCCGCTCCGCGGTGGGCCGCGACTGGAACAAGGCGACCTCGACGCAGCGCCGCCAGCTCGTTTCGGCGTTCCGCGCGCTGCTGGTGAGCACCTACGCCAAGTCGCTCGCGAAGTACTCCGGCGAGAACGTCGTCTTCAAGCCATCTCGGCCGGGCACCCGCCCGGGGACCGTGATCGTGCCCACGGAGGTGACCGGTGGCGGCGGTCCGCCGATCCCCATCGACTACCGCATGCACAAGCAAGCAGGCAGTTGGCAGGTGTACGACCTCGTCATCGACAACGTCAGCATGATCTCCAATTACCGCGGCCAGTTCCGCGCCACCATCGCCCGGTCCGGCATCGACGGTCTGATTCGGGAGCTGGAATCCAAAGCTGCGGGCGCCTGAGCCCAGCCGCCCACGCATGACGACCGACGCGGCCGGCAGCACGACGACGCCGGTGGTTGCAGCCAGGCTCATCCGGGTCGGCGCCGGCCGCTGGCGCGTCGACGGCGACCTGGGCCTGGCCCAGGTCGCCGACTTGGCGGCGCAGGCACCGCCGGCAGCCGAGGCCGGTCATCTGTCGCTCGACCTCGGCGGCGTCGGCCGCGCGAACAGTGCCGCCGTGGCGCTGCTGCTGGAATGGCAGGCCAGGCTTCGCGCCTGCGACAATTACCTGACCCTGCTCAATGTACCCCCCAGCCTGCACCGCCTGGCCGCACTGTCGAACGTCGACGGTCTACTCGGCCTCGCCGATATCGCCGCAACGGCGAGCGACGATGGCGCCGCCGACGCCAGCGGGCACATCTGACGCCCGCGCGCATCCGGCTGCTGGCGGCCACCTGCCCCGCGGCTGGCAGCCGTCCGGCACTTCCCCCATCCCAGGTCCCAATCCACCATGGACAAACTGCTGATCACCGGCGGCAACCGCCTCGAGGGCGAAGTACGCGCCTCGGGCGCCAAGAACGCGGCGCTGCCGATCATGGCCGCGACCTTGCTCGCCGCCGAGGGGGAATGCCTGCTCGCCAACGTGCCGCACCTGCGCGACATCACCACCACAATGGAGTTGCTCGGGCGCATGGGCGCGCGCCTGACCGTGGACGAGCGCATGCAGATCGACGTGGACACCAGCGACGTGACGCGCTGCGAGGCGCCGTATGACCTGGTGCGGACCATGCGCGCGTCCATCCTGGTGCTGGGGCCACTCTTGGCACGCTTCGGCGAGGCGCAGGTGTCGCTGCCGGGCGGCTGCGCCATCGGCGCGCGGCCGGTCAATCTGCACATCGACGGGATGCGCGCCATGGGCGCGGACATCAGCGTGGAGAATGGCTATGTCAACGCGCGTGCGCGGCGCCTCAAAGGCACACGCTACTTCATGGACATCGTCACGGTCACCGGCACCGAGAACCTGCTCATGGCCGCCACCCTGGCCGAGGGCCGCACGGTGCTGGAGAATGCCGCCCGCGAGCCCGAGGTGGAAGACCTGGCCAATTTTCTGAACAAGATGGGCGCCCGCATCCAGGGCGCCGGCACCGACACCATCATCATCGATGGTGTGGACCACCTCACGGGCTGCGAGTACAGCGTGCTGCCGGACCGCATCGAGACCGGCACCTACCTGGTCGCGGCGGCCATGACCAGCGGGCGGGTGCGCGTGCGCGACACCCGCGCCGAGCTGCTCGAAGCTGTCCTCGGCAAGCTGCGCGAGTGCGGCGCTACCGTCGCCACGAGTGAGAACTGGATCGAGGTGGACATGACCGGCCGGCGCCCGCGTGCCGTGAACGTCTACACCGCGCCGCACCCGGCCTTCCCAACCGACATGCAGGCGCAGTTCTGTGCGCTGAACAGCATCGCCGACGGCACCGGCATCGTCACTGAGACCGTGTTCGAGAACCGCTTCATGCATGTGCTGGAGATGCAGCGCATGGGGGCGGACATCCACATCGAGGGCAACACCGCCATCTGCCGCGGCGTAGAGCGGCTCACCGCCGCACCGGTCATGGCCACCGATTTGCGCGCGTCCGCGAGCCTGGTACTGTCAGGGCTAGTGGCGGAGGGCGACACCCTGGTGGACCGCATCTACCACATCGACCGCGGCTATGATCACATCGAAGAGAAGTTCTCCGCGCTGGGCGGGGTGATCCGGCGCGTCCATGCTTGAATCAGGAGCTAGGGGCTAGTACGCCGTTTCAGCCAATTTTGCAGGCGTCAACCCGGGTGAGGTCGAAGCCGAGGAACCGGCTCGAAGTCTCTGGTCGTGATCGTGATCGTGATCGGCTACTCGACAACGACAACGACGACGACCCGAGACAGTCTCGGAACTTACGCACTGTTGCAGCAGGCGTCGGCCGGAGTGTCGCCCTGCAGGGCGACACGCCCAAGGATCGATCCAAGACCGGTCGCTCAATCCTCACGTCGCGGAACCAGGAACCAGCAACGCAGCTTGACCCAACAGCCAACGGCACCACGCACTTCGCACTTCACACGACGTACTCCCTACTCTAGGCAACCATCGTTGCCTCCCCACTCGCGCCTGAACATCCACTCCGCTCCCCCATGTCAAACGACACCCTCACCATCGCCCTCTCCAAAGGCCGCATCTTCGAGCAGGGCGTACCACTGCTGGCCGCGGCCGGCATCCACGCCAGCGAGGACCCGGAGAAGAGCCGCAAGCTGATCCTCGAGACCAACGACCCGCGGGTGAAGCTCGTCATCATCCGCGCCAGCGACGTGCCTACCTACGTGGAATACGGCGCCGCGGACCTCGGCATCGCCGGCAAGGACGTGCTGCTGGAGCACGGCGGCGACGGCCTCTACGAGCCGCTGGATCTCGGCATCGCCCGCTGCCGCATGATGGTGGCGGGCAAGCCCGACGCCCTGCTGGACGGGCGCACCGACCGCCGCCGCCAGCGCATCGCCACCAAGTACGTCCACTGCGCAGAGCGCCACTTCGCCGCCAAGGGCCAGCAGGTGGAGATCATCAAGCTCTACGGCTCCATGGAGCTGGCACCGCTGGTGGGCCTCGCGGACCTCATCGTGGACCTGGTAGAGAGCGGCAACACGCTGAAGGCCAATGGCCTGGTGCCCCTGGAGCACATCTGCGACATCAGCTCGCGGCTAGTGGTGAACAAGGCGTCGTGGAAAATGAAGCACGCCCGCGTCACGGCCCTGCTGGAGGCGCTGCGCGCCGCCGTCGGCGACAAGCAAGCCGCCTGAGCCAAGCAGCCAAATCGCAAGCACCATCGCCACTGCACCACGCACCGCACCACGCACCGGAGCACCGCCATGCCCGACATCGCCCGCCTCAGCACCGCTGACGCCGACTTCGCCGCCCGCCTGGACACGCTGCTGGCCTGGGAGTCCGTGTCCAACCGCGACGTGCAGCGCACGGTCGAGGACATCATCGACGCCGTCCGCGCCCGCGGCGACGCCGCGCTGCTGGAGTACACCGCCCGTTTCGACCGCTGGCAGCCGGCGGACGCCGCGGCGCTCGCGATCCCGGCCGCCCGCCTCGCCCACGCCGCCGAGATGATCCCGCTGGTGCAGCGCGACGCGCTGGAGACCGCCGCCGGGCGCATCCGCGCCTACGCCGAGCACCAGAAGATGCAGAGCTGGGACTATCGCGAGCCCGACGGCACCTTGCTCGGGCAGAAGGTCACGCCACTGGACCGCGTCGGCCTCTACGTGCCGGGCGGCAAGGCAGCCTATCCGTCGTCGGTGCTCATGAACGCCATCCCCGCGAAGGTGGCCGGCGTGCCGGAGCTGGTGATGGTGGTGCCGACGCCCGACGGCGAGCTGAACGAGTTGGTGCTCGCCGCCGCGCACATTGCCGGCGTGGACCGGGCTTTCGCCATCGGCGGCGCCCAGGCCGTGGCGGCACTCGCCTACGGCACCGAGAGCGTCCCCGCCTGCGACAAGATCGTCGGCCCCGGCAACATCTACGTCGCCACCGCCAAGCGCGCCGTGTTCGGCCAGGTGGGCATCGACATGGTGGCCGGCCCGTCGGAGATCCTGGTCCTCTGCGACGGCGACACGGACCCGGACTGGATCGCCATGGACCTGTTCAGCCAGGCCGAGCACGACGAGGATGCCCAGTCCATCCTGGTCGCCTGGGACGCCGATTACTTAGACCGCGTCGCCGCCAGCATCGACAAGCTGCTCCCCACCATGGAGCGCCGCGACATCATCGCCACCGCGCTCGCGGACCGCGGCGCGCTGATCCTGGCCCGCGACATGGACGACGCCGCCAGCGTCGCCAACCGCATCGCCCCCGAGCACCTGGAGCTCTCCGTCGCCGACCCTGAGGCCCTGGCCGCGAAGATCCGCAACGCCGGCGCCATCTTCATGGGCCGCCACACCGCCGAGGCCCTGGGCGACTACTGCGCCGGCCCCAACCACGTGCTGCCCACCTCGGGCACCGCGCGGTTTTCCTCGCCGCTCGGCGTCTACGACTTCCAGAAGCGCTCCAGCCTCATCATGGCCTCCGCCGCCGGCTCCGCCGCGCTGGCCAAAACCGCGTCGGTGCTCGCCCGCGGCGAGGGGCTGACGGCGCATGCGCGCTCGGCGGAATATCGCGGCGAGTAGCCGAATGCGGAGTGCGGAGCCGTCGTAGGTCGGGCCGACGCCAAGAGGCCCGACATTCAGCATCGTAGGTCGGGCCGACGCCAGGAGGCCCGACGTTCTGTATGGCAGGTCGAGTTAGCGCAGCGTAACCCGACGATGGGCGCCAGTCAGGGCGCGAGTAAGCCGTTGATTGTCGGGTTACGCTATCGCTAACCCGACCTACGATCCGCTCGTTTTCGGCGTTGCGAGCAATACAATCACGGTCTCGCAGCGGCCCCAAAATAATTCCGTTCAGTAGCCCCAGACATGAGCACCTCACCCGCCGACCTCATCCGCGAAGACATCCAGGCGCTCAGCGCCTATCACGTGCCGGACGCCGTCGGGCTCATCAAACTCGACGCCATGGAAAATCCCTACGCGTGGCCCGAGGCGCTGCGGAACGACTGGCTCGCCACGCTCCGCGACGCGGAGCTGCACCGCTACCCCGACCCGCAGGGCCGCCACCTGCAAGCCGCGCTGCGCCGGGCCATGGGCATCCCCGAGGGCTCGGCGCTGCTGCTCGGCAACGGCTCCGACGAGCTGATCCAGATGCTGGCGCTGGCGGTCTCCCGGCCCGGCCGCAAGGTCCTGTCGCTGGACCCGGGCTTCGTCATGTACCGGATGATCGCGCTGTTCGCCGGCCTGGACTACGTCGGCGTACCGCTCCAGCCCGAGACCTTCGCGCTGGACCTCGACGCCACCCTCAGCGCGATCGAGCGCGAGCAGCCGGCGCTGACCTTCATCGCCTATCCCAACAACCCCACCGGCAACCTGTTCGATGCCGGCGCCATCGCCCGCATCATCGAGGCCAACCCCGGGCTGGTCATCGTCGACGAGGCCTACGCCCCCTTCACCGACCACAGCTTCCTGCCCCGGCTGGGCCAGTGGCCGAACCTCCTGGTGATGCGCACCGTCTCCAAGATGGGCCTCGCCGGCCTGCGCCTAGGCTACCTCGCCGGCCCAACCGACTGGCTGACCGAGATCGACAAGGTCCGGCTCCCCTACAACATCAACGTCCTCACCCAGGCCAGCGCCGCCTTCGCGCTGCGCCACCGCGCCGCCCTCGACGAGCAGACCGCTGCCATCCGCACCGAGCGCGCCACGCTCTTCGATGCCCTCGCAAACCTCGACGGCATCACCCCCTACCCGAGCGACGCCAACTTCATCCTCGTGCGCACCGCCCCGGGCCGCGCCGGCGCCATCTTCCAGGGTCTGCTGGAGCGCGGCGTGCTCATCAAGATGCTCGACGGCGCCCACCCGTTCCTCGCCGACTGCCTGCGCATCACCGTCGGCACGCCCGACGAGAACGCGGCCCTGCTGGAAGCCCTTCAGGCTGCCCTGGCCACGGCTTGAGCTCCGACACGCATTGCTATACTGGCCACGAGCCAAGCCGTTCACCGCAATGCCATGGCCCTCGCCGGCGAAGACATCCGGTTCATCAAAGACCACCTGGCCGAGTGGCTCGCCGAGCAGTCCCTCGCTTAGCCGCCGGCGGTGTACGAGATCGAGCTGCGCGCGCGGATGGTGCGGGTCGAAGAGGACCTCAAGCGCCAGCGCGAGCTGATTCAGGGCATCTCGACGCAGATGGACCAACACTTCGCGCAAATGGAGCGGCGCTTCGACGAGGTCGGCAAGCGCTTCGAGCACGTGGACAAGCGCTTCGAGCAAGTCGACAAGCGCGTAGACGAGCAAGCCCGACGCATGGACCGTTTCATGGTCTAGACCTTCAGCACCATCATGGCAGCCGACGCCCTCACCATTGCTGCCATCAAGCTCCTGCCACCCTAAGGAACGGTTCGAAAACAACCGAAACGTCGAGGAAGTAGGGTGGATAAGCGAAGCGCATCCTTATCGAGCATCGGCAACTCGATCAGCTGCTCGTCATCTAACGCGTCCCAACAATCGATCAGCGCCTCGGCTCCGGCGTCCCCGAACCACCGCAGAGCGTCGATGAACCGCTCCTGGATGCCCGCGCGTGACTGCCGCTGCGAGCGCATCCAATCGCTGTGCACCCGCGCGCGACGATCTCCGGAGCGGCGCTCGGACCGAGCTCCGTCATCCGCTCAAGCCAGACATACTCAGCCAAGCCGCCTGCAGCCGGCGTGAGATCCAGGACGGCTGCCAGGTCGGCGGCCTGTTCAACCCGTCGGATCTTACCGGCGTCACGTTTCAACAGAGACGGCTGCACATCCATCGTTGTCGCGTGCAACTGCTTTTGGACGCTGAAGTCCAGGTGCATGGTTCGCCACAACGTCTGCGCGCTTGGTACGAGAACCGGCTCGCGAGGCGTCGGTTGCTTCCGCGTCGAGGCCTGCGCCTGACGGCGCGCCTCTTGCTTCTTGCCCGTGTTGACCGCACATCCCGCCCGCGCTAACGCCCTCTTCTGAGCCTACCTGGACGCTCGGGGTGGCTTGGATTCCCTATCCGTAAAGGCCGGCGTTGGCCGAGCGGTGCAGCCAAGACACTGCGCCGAGTCGCCGAGCGGCACCGCAGGGTTCTGCGCAAGAAGGAGAGGGCGGATCAGCATGGTCGCAACCGCTAAGATGCCGCCATGGATCGCATCCTGATCTGCTGGCTTGGCCGCACCGACCTCCGGGCCGTCGATGAAGAGGCCCGAGTCGGCATCGGCCCCATCGCCCAGGCCCTGGCTACCAACCGGTTCGCCCGGCTGGAGCTGCTCTGCGACTATCCGCCTGCCGCGACGGAACCCTATTTGGACTGGCTCCGCGCCCGCGCCGACGCCCACATCCAGCCCCACCCAGTCACGCTGCCGAGCCCGACGGACTTCGAGGCCATCTATCGCCAAGCTCGCGCCCTCACCGAAGAGATCCTCGCCGACGGCACCATCCCGCCCGAGCACCTGACCTTTCATCTGAGCCCCGGCACGCCGGCCATGGCCGCGGTCTGGATCATCCTCGCCAAGACCCGCGTCCCGGCCGAGCTGATCGAGTCGTCCAAAGAGCACGGGGTGCAGACCGTCTCGATCCCGTTCCAGCTCAGCGCCGACTTCCTGCCGGACCTGCTACGCCGCCCGGATGCCGAGCTGACCCGACTGACCGCAGGCCTCCCGCCCGCCGCCCCAGCCTTCGACGCCATCATCCACCGGAGCCCCGTCATGCAGCGCGTCGTCGCCCGCGCCCGCCGGGTCGCGCCGCGCCGCATCCCGGTGCTCATCGAGGGCGAATCCGGCACCGGCAAGGAACTGTTCGCCCGCGCCATCCACCAGGCCGGCCCGCGCAGCGACCGGCCCATGATCACCGTCAACTGCGGCGCCATCGCCCCGGAGCTGATCGA
>NZ_JAJDNQ010000152.1 GCF_022340605.1 Thiohalocapsa sp. | reverse complement strand
TGGTGCTCGCCGTCTACGTGAACGGCCGCCGCTTGCCGCTGGCAGGCAGTGCCACGCCCGCGCTACATCAGGTGGTGCTGCGCGGGCGCCACGACCTGGCGCAGCACTTCACCGTGTCGGCGGTGACGGCGGCCGAGGGCGGCAGCCGGCTGGCGCAGATGGTGGGGCTTGCCAAGGAGCTGTCCGATGCCGACGGCGGCAGCGGCTTCAGCTTCGTGGACATGCTCGCCAACCGCGCCGGCATCCGCCTGGCGGAGCTGGCCACCGGCTCGGCCGCCGGCGGCGACTACGTGCGCCGCATGGCCCGCGCCGGGCTCACCGAGGCGGACATCATGCCGGACCCGAGCGGTCTGCCGGAGGGGATGCAGGAAGCCGTCCTCGAGCGCACCATCGGCACGCCGTCGAGCGCCGCCTATGCCCGGCTCACCGAGCACATCGACCGGCGCATTCAGGCCACGCGGCTGCATCGGGGCATGCCGTCCGGGTGAGCTTGCGCGCCCTCCATTGCGGGTCTGGTGTCACGCGAAGACCCGGGAAAAAGGGTGTCACGCGAAGCCACGAAGCCGCGAAGGGCAAGACGCGAAGGATCGTAGCTGCTCTGGTGGGAGCGGCACCCTCGGTGCCGCGACCGGCGCCAGAGCAGCCCACCACGCCCCGCGCAACTACCAGGCGGCAGGCAACCGCCCAGCCGTCGTCGCGCCACAAAAGGCAGTGGCGCTCCCACACCGGCGCGCCCGGAGCCGCCGTTATGGGACGCAGATCTTGTGGGAGCGGCACTCTCGGTGCCGCGACCGGCGCCAGAGCAGCCCACCACGCCCCGCGCAACTACCAAGCGGCAGGCAACCGCCCAGCCGTCGTTGCGCCACAAAAGGCAGTGGCGCTCCCACACCGGCGCGCCCGGAGCTGCCGTTATGGGACGCAGATCTTGTGGGAGCGGCACTCTCGGTGCCGCGACCGGCGCCAGAGCAGCCCACCACGCCCCGCGCAACTACCAAGCGGCAGGCAACCGCCCAGCCGTCGTCGCGCCACAAAAGGCAGTGGCGCTCCCACACCGGCGCGCCCGGAGCTGCCGTTATGAGAGGTCGGGTTACGCTGCGCTAACCCGACCTACAGCGAATGCTTCCATGGCCTCGCGGCGCAATCCACGAATTGCCCTCAACGCCGCCGCGGCCCGCCCAACAGCGAGCCGAGCGCGCCGCGCGCGAGCTGGCGGCCGAGCTGGGTGCCGAGCGCGCGCATGGCGCTGGCCGCGAACGCCTCCAGCGGCGTCTGCCGGTTGCCGCGGTGGCCGCCGCGGGTGCGCTCCGGCCGCGATTCCGCCGCCGTGGCCTCGGCGGCGAGCGCCGCCTGGTCGGCCATGAGCTTGAGGGTCTCGTAGGCGGAGGCGCGGTCGATCGTCTGCTCGTAGACCCCGGCCACGGGCGAGGTCGCCAGCAGCGTCTGGCGCTCGCTGGTGGTGATGGGCCCGAGCCGGCTGCCGGGCGGCGCTACCTTGATGCGCTCGACGACGCCGGGGATGCCGTCCTCATCCAGCGTGGAGGCGAGCGCCTCGCCGACGCCGAGTGCGGTGATGGCGCCCTCGGTGTCGAGATCCGGGTTCTGGCGGAAGGTCTGCGCCGCCGCGCGCACCGCCCTTTGGTCCTTGGGCGTGTAGGCGCGCAGCGCGTGCTGCACCCGGTTGCCGAGCTGGCCCAGGACCTCGTCCGGCACGTCCATCGGGTTCTGCGTCACAAAGTAGACGCCCACACCCTTGGAGCGGATCAGCCGCACCACCTGCTCCACCTTGTCGATGAGCACCTTGGGCGCGTCGTCGAAGAGCAGGTGCGCCTCGTCGAAGAAGAACACCAGCTCCGGCTTGGCCGGGTCGCCCAGCTCGGGCAACTGCTCGAACAGCTCCGACAGCAGCCAGAGCAGGAAGGTGGCATAGAGCTGCGGACTCTGGATGAGCTTGTCGGCCGCGAGCACGTTGACCATGCCGTGGCCGGCGGCGTTGCGCCGCATCAGGTCGCCGAGGTCCAGCGCCGGCTCGCCGAACAGCAGGTCGCCGCCCTGCTGCTCCAGCGTCAGCAGGCGGCGCTGGATGGCTCCGACGGAAGCCGGCGACACATTGCCGAAGGTGGTCTTCAGCGACGCCGCGTTCTCGGCGACATGGTTCAGCATGGCGCGCAGGTCCTTCAGATCCAGCAGCAGCAGACCGTTGTCGTCGGCGACGCGGAAGCAGATGTTGAGCACGCCCTCCTGGACGTCGTTCAGCTCCAGCAGCCGGGCGAGCAGCAGCGGCCCCATCTCGCTGATGGTGGTGCGCACCGGGTGGCCCTGTTCGCCGTAGAGGTCCCAGCAGGTGACGGGGCAGGGCGCGTAGGCGAAGCCCTCGTCGGCCGCGAGATCCATCTCCGCCACGCGCTCGGCCACCTTGGCATTGCCGCCGCCGGCCTGGCTGATGCCGGCGAGGTCGCCCTTCACGTCCGCGACGAACACCGGCACGCCGATGTGGCTGAAGCGCTCGGCGAGGCGCTGCAGTGTCACCGTCTTGCCGGTGCCCGTGGCGCCCGCCACCAGGCCGTGGCGGTTCGCCATGTCCGGGCGGATCAGCACCGCGCGCGCCTCGCCCTTGCCCACCAGGATGCCGTCTGCCATTGCCGCGTCTCTCCGCTCGTGCGTGCCAAGGTCGTCCGCAGTATGTTGCCGCCCGCCGGTAGTCACAAGTGCCGACGGGGCGCCGGTTGCCCCTGCAAGGGGCGTCGCTGACAATGCCGGACACGATTCCTGCCGGAGTGCCCCGCCATGTTCTACGCCGTCGACGAGAGCCAGCGCCGCCGCGGCAAGGCGCCGCACGAGCTGGCCATGATCAACCTGCTGCTGTTCAACCTGCTCATCGGCGTGGCCCTGCTGGCGGGGTCAATGGCGGCGCCGGACTCGCTTGTCGCGCGGCTCAAGTGGCCCGCGGTGGCGTTGCCCCTGGCGTTGTCGCTGGCGGTGATGGCCTTCACCTGGGTGCGCGCGGCGCGCGCGGCACGCGGTGGCCCTTGGTTCGCGGCCGTGCATTGGCGGCTCACCGCCGCGCGCTGGCGCGTCCTGTTGCTCGCCTACGTGGTCACCGCCGGGGTGGTCAGCCTGGCGTTTCTGGGGGGCGACGGTGACACCGCCGCCTTCGAGGCGCGCATCGCCGATCTGCCACCGGCCATGCAGGCCATGGAGCGCGGCAAGGTGACCTCGCAGAACATGGGCGCCGCCATCTGGGCGCGCATCGGCGTGGTGCCGCTGCTGCTGACGGTGATGGCGCTGATCATGCTGGAGTCCGGCGCGCTCTATCAGGCCGGGCGCGGCGAGGTGCCGGACGGGCTGCTGAAGCGCTTCCCGCCGCCGGCGGACCTCACCGGCTACGCGAGCCTGGCCGAGCGGCAAGCGGCGGCTGGCGAGTAGCCAGCTCGTGCGAGCGCCGCCGTCGCTGTCGGCGCCGTGAGCCCGCCCCGTGGGAGCGGCGTCCCCGCCGCGCTCGACCGTGCCAACGCGCATCGCGCCGGGGACGGCGCTCCCACAAGCTCAGCGCTTGTCGGGATCGATAGTGATGCCGCGCGAGCGCAGCGCTTCGACGATCAGGATGGCGTTGCCGTTGCCCTTCCCGGCGAGCACCGCCGTATCCGCCGCAATGCCCTCGAGCTGGTCTTGCAGCCGCTGCGCCTCCTTGTAGGCCGGCTTCTGGCCGGCACGCAGATCGACGAGGGCGCTGCGATCCTTGGACAACTGCGTCGCCTGGAACAGCAACAGGCCGGTGATGGCGCAGGTCACCAGCAGGATGGGCAGGAAAGCGCTGGTGGGCTTGTCGCCGGTGAAGCGCTCGCGCAGCCGAGTGAGTGTCCTTTTCCCTAGCCGGTGCGTGGTAGTGGCCATGTCAGTCAGCCCCCTTGGTGGCAGCCTTGCGCAGGCCGGACCCGGCCGCGGAGCCGGGCGTCAGCGCCGCCTTGTTGTTGCCCGTGGGCGCGTCGGTGGAGAAGGTGATGCCGTTATCCCAGAGCACGCGCTTGAGCTCGTCATCGTGGGTGGCCACAGCGAGGTTCGCCAGCACCTGCGCCAACTGCACGTTCAGCTTGCTGAGCACGATGCTCTCGTTGATGAACTTCTGACGCTCGTCCAGTTGCCTGCGCATGCTGCCGATATTGGCCGACAGCGTGGTGGTGACGAACACCAGCCCCAGTGCCACGGCGCTGATGCCCGTGAGCAGGTAGAACTGCCATTGCTTCAGCGCGAATGACGACGGCGAGGTATCGGTCTCGATTGGCATCGTGTGCTCGCTGAGGGTGCCCCCGGTGGGAATAGACCCTGGGGCATAGTCTGCTGGTGTCATCGGGCCAATGCCGACGGATCGCGGGATTCTAACCCGATCCGGCATGGGCGTCGAAATCGCGCCGCCGTCGATGCCCCGCCACCCCGCTACAATGCGCGCCGCCGACCACGCCAGGCGCACCGGGCCGCGTCAACCGCGCCGTCCCCTGGCACGCCTATCACAACCAGAGGAGCCCATCATGCGAGCTGCAACCGCCAAGACCCTGCTGCTGAGCACCTTGTTCGCCGTCGCCACCGCCGCCGCCACGGGCGCCGTGGCCGCCGACAACCCGCGCGTCGCCATGGACGTGAGCATCGGCGGCGAGCCCGCCGGCACCATCGAGGTGGAACTGTTCCAGGACGTCACGCCCAAGACGGCCGAAAACTTCCGCGCCCTCTGCACCGGCGAGCGCGGCGCCGACCTCTCGTATGCCGGCAGCCCCTTCCACCGCATCATCCCTGGCTTCATGATCCAGGGCGGCGACTTCACCAACGGCAACGGCACCGGCGGCAGGTCCGTCTACGGCGAGACCTTCCCGGACGAAAACTTCCAGCTCGAGCACACCCAGGCCGGGCTCCTGTCCATGGCCAACGCCGGACCGGACACCAACGGCTCCCAGTTCTTCATCACCCTCGTGCCCACCCCCTGGCTCAACGGCAAGCACGTCGTCTTCGGCAAGGTCACCAGCGGCATGGACGTGGTCGAGGCCATGGCCGCCCAAGGCAGCCGCAGCGGCCGCACCAAGCAGCCCGTCGTGCTGGAGTCCTGCAAGCAGCTCTAAGCCAGCACCGGCGTCCCGGCAGCCGGGCCGCTACAGCGCCAGCGCCCCAAAGGCCCGGTCGCTCCGCCACCACCCACAAGCCATGGACGGCAGGCCCCACATTGGGCAGGCCCCACATTGCCGCGGAGCCGGAGCACAGCCGCCCGCGCTCGCCGCCCTCCGCTCATTCCGCCGCCGTCGCCGCAAAGCCGCGTTTGCATTTCCTGACCCGAGCCCCGTGCTGGCCGCAGACCAAGCCAACCCGATGGTCCGGCCCGGATGCCGCGACCCCGGTCCACCGCCGGCGCCCCCCTACGTCGTCTCTCGGACTGGGGAAGAACCCTCGGCGGACCGCGCTGAGCAACAAAACCCGACACGGCGCCTGCCGCAACCGCACCGCGGCGCTGGGCGGCTTCGATTGGGTGTGCGACGGAGATTGGACAAGTATTGGGTGTAGCAGCTCCTGTGGGAGCGGCACGCTTGGTGCCGCGACCGGTGGCAAGGCAGCACACCACGCCCCGAGTAACCGCCTGACGGCAGGCAACCTCCCAGCCGTCGTCGCGCCACAACAGGCAGTGGCGCTCCCACGCCGGCGCGCCCGAAGCGGCTGGTGGCGCTTTGCCGACCAGACCCGGCGCGGCGCTCCCACGCCGGCGCGCCCGAAGCGGCCGCTATGGGAGTCGGTTTAGCGCAGCGTACCCGACGCTAGGCGTCGGTCAGCCGTTGATGGTCGGCCTGTGCCATCGCTAATCCGACCTACGATGCGCTCGATTTCGGCGGTGCGAGCACTAGTCGCCCGGTCGCTCCAGCATGGGAGCAAGGGCAGACGCTCTGCGTTCCGCCGCCTTCGACACGAGATGGTCGAGGTTATGATCAAGGCCGATGAACCGTCCCGATCCCCTAATGGGCGGGCCGCTGATCGGGCGCCATTGGGAGGGCAAAACGCCCCGCCCGATAGGTCTCAATCCCCTTTTGAACGGGTCACTGATCGGGCGGGGCACCCGAGAGCATCGCCTGGAGGATCGTCGAGCGTCTCAATCCCCTTTTGAACGGGTCACTGATCGGGCGTATAGAATCGCTGTCCTTCGAGTTGACCGAGCCCGTCTCAATCCCCTTTTGAACGGGTCACTGATCGGGC
>NZ_JAJDNQ010000149.1 GCF_022340605.1 Thiohalocapsa sp. | reverse complement strand
TGCAGTTGCTTCAGCGCGCCGACCAAGCCCTCTATCAGGCCAAGCGCAATGGTCGCAACCGCATCATCGACGCCGATCCGCCCACCGACGGCGGCATGCCGCCGGGGCTCTGCTCGCAACTCGACGCGCCGGTGGCGAGTGAAGTCGGCGCCGGTGCCTGAGCAGCCGCAACGCGCCATCGCACGACGGTGCTCCCGCTAGAGCGATGCGGCTGTGGGAGCGGCGTCCGCGCCGCGATGGTGCGCTTGTATCGAGCGCGGAGGGCTGTGCAAGCGCCGTATCGCGCCGAAGACGGCGCTCCCACGACGGCCCTCTGGCTACGGCCGTGCGGCTGTGGGAGCGGCGTCCGCGCCGCGATGGTGCGCTTGTATCGAGCGCGGAGGGCTGTGCATGCATCGGCCGGGCGCCTCGCCGTGTGTCTGGCGCGATCACCCGAGATGCCGCTTGAGCCCACCCTTGACCGCCGGTGAGGCGGCGGGGTCCTCCGGCCAGTGGTGCTTCGGATAGCGGCCGCGCATCTCTTTGCGCACCTCTGCGTAGGCGCCACGCCAGAAGCCGGCGAGGTCGCGGGTCACCTGCAGCGGCCGGCCCGCGGGGGAGAGCAGGTGCAGGGTGAGCGGCTGGCGCCCATGCCAGATGGCCGGCGTCTCGGCCGCGCCGAAGAGCTCCTGGATGGGCGCCTTCAGTACGGGCTCTCCTGATCTGTCGGCGTAGTCGATGGGGCGCTCCGTCCCGGCGGGCGTGGCGAGCCTGCAAGGTGCGAGGCTGTCGAGGCGCGCTCCGCGGTCCCATCCGAGCAGGCCGCGGAAGACCGCCGGCAGGTCCAGTGCGCGAGCGTCCGCAAGCCGGGTCTTGCCGGCGAGCCACGGGCCGAGCCAATCCGGCAGGGCGGCTGCCAGCGCCGCGTCGGACAGGTCCGGCCAGTCGCCGTCGGGCTCCAGCCGCCGCGCCAGTGCGACCCGGGCCTGGAGCTGGCGCGCCGCCGGCGTCCAGTTCAGTGCCGCTGGCAGATCCTTCGCCACTGACGCCAGCAGCAGGCCCAACGCGGCCGACTCGTCTTCGATGGCGGCGGGTCGGGTGCTCAGTACCAGGGCGCCGAGGCGAGTCTCGCTGCGGGCGGTGACGGCGGCGCGGGCCTGGTCCCATGCGAGCATCTGACGGGTCTCGATGCGATTGTCGAAGAGGCTTTCCAGCTCTGCCTGGCTGGTGGCCAGCGCGGTGCGGATGCGGTGGTCGCCCGCCGCCACATCGAGGTCGGCGATGACGATGTAGGGGGCCGCGGCCAGCGGGTCGTCCGGCGGCAGCGCCGCACCTGCACCGGACGCGAGCAGGAAACGGCCGTCGCGCCCGCGGTTCTGACCGATGCGGTCCGGGTATGCGAGCGCCAGCACGCCGGGGGCGTAGGTGGGCGCGGTGTCGCTGCCGCCGGCCTCCTTCGGCAGCAGGTGCCGGAGTTGCTCCGCGGCGCGGGCGACTGCGGCAAGGCGCCGTGGGTCGAAGCCCGTGGTCGCCTGCCGGCCCGCGCGTTCCCGATGCGCCGCCAGCGCCGCAAGCCTCGGTTGGAGGTCCACCGGCCGTGGCAGACCATCGCCACCGCTCCACGGGTCGCGCTCGGAGAGCAGCGCCGCGAGGTCGCACGCCAGCGCGCGCGCCGGCGTTGGAGCGCGGCAGAGCATGGCCGCGAGTCTGGGATGCGCCGGCAGCGCGGCCATGCGCCTCCCGAGCGGCGCAATGGTGCCGGTGGCGTCCAGCGCGCCCAAGTCCTTGAGCAATGCGATGCCGCGAGACCAAGCGGGTGCCGGCGGCGGGTCCAGCCATTTGACGGCATTGGGGTCTGACACCCCCCAGAGGGCGAGCTCCAGCATCAATGGGGCCAGATCGGCGTCCAGTATTTCCGCCGGCCGCTGGGCGGGGCGGCAGCGGTGCTCGGCCCCGGTCCAGAGCCGGATGCAGTGGCCCGGACCGAGGCGGCCGGCGCGGCCGGCGCGCTGCTCGGCGGATGCACGTGCGATGGGCTGGGTCACGAGCCGCGTCATGCCGGGACCGGCCTCGAAGCGGGGCTTGCGGGTGAGGCCCGTGTCCACTACCACGCCGATGCCTTCAATGGTGAGCGAGGTCTCGGCGAGGTCCGTAGCCAGCACCACCCGCCTTGGCCCATCGGGTACGGGGCGTAGGGCTCGCTCCTGCTCGGCCAGCGACAGGCTGCCGTGCAGCGGCAGCACCTGAATGCCCGGCAGCTCGCCGAGGGCTGTGGCTACGCGGTTGATCTCGCCGACGCCGGGCAGGAAGGCGAGGATGTCGCCCGCGTGCTCGGCGAGCGCGGCGCGGATGGCGGGCGCGACGGCGGCGACGGCGTCCCGCGGTGTGCGCTCCAGGTGGCGGATGTGCACCGGATGGCCGCGGCCGACGCCCTCAACGACGGGGACAGGGGGACCGTCACCGCCGAGCAGCGCGGCGATGCCGGCGGCATCCAGGGTCGCCGACATCACCAGGATGCGCAGGTCTTCGCGCAGCGCGGCGGCGTCCAGCGCCAGCGCGAGGCCGAGGTCGGCGTTGAGGCTGCGCTCGTGGAACTCGTCGAAGATCAGGAGCCCGACACCCGCAAGCTCAGGGTCGGACTGGATGCGGCGGGTGAGTATGCCTTCCGTGAGGACCTGGATGCGGGTGCGTGGTCCGATGCGCCGCTCGAAGCGCACCTGGTGGCCGACGCGCTCGCCGACCGCCTCACCGAGCACCGCCGCCATGCGCGCGGCGGCCATGCGCGCGGCCGGGCGGCGCGGCTCCAGCATCAGCATGGTCTGGCCCACGAGCCAGGGCGCGTCCAGCAACGCCAGCGGCACGCGGGTGGTCTTGCCGGAGCCGGTGGGGGCGGTGAGCACGGCGTGGCCGGCCGCCAGCGCATGCAGCAGCCGCGGCATTGCCGGGTCGATGGGCAGCGGCGCCCCGGCGGGCATTGGGGCGGCCTCGATCGCGGCGCGGGTTGAAGCAGAGGCCAAGCGGGGGCACCCCGCGGTGCGCGCGGGGGCTCAGCTGTTGCCGCTGCGCGCGAGCGAGCTGTCGGCGATGCTCGGCCGCCCGAGCTTGCCGGCCTTCGACAGTGCCTTGCGCAGATCGTCGCCCTTGCCGACGGGCACCAGCACACGGTGCGGCCCGGCGGCCGGCGTGCGGCCGAGCTTGAGGCCGGGGTTCAGCGCGCGCAACTGCGCCACGGATACGCCGCTGTGGCGGGCGATCTCCGTGAGGCTCATCGGCGTGTTGGCGTAGACCACTTCCAGCGCCGGGGCGTTCGGCAGCTTGGGCAGGCGTTGGCCGTAGCGCTCCGGGCTGTCGACCAGTTCCAGCACCGCCAGCAGCTTGGGCACGTAGTTCCTGGTCTCGGCGGGCAGGGTGGTGAGCGACCAGAAGTCCCTGGTGCCGTTGGCGCGCATGGCCCGGCGTACGCGGGCCGGACCGCAGTTGTAGGAGGCCAGCGTCAGCGCCCAGTCGCCACCCATCTCCGCGTTCAGCTCCCTGAGGTAACGGATGGCACCGCGGGTGGAGGCGAGGATGTCGTTGCGGCCGTCGTAGCTGCCGTTCTGGGTGAGGCCCATCTGGCGGCCGGTGTAGGGCATGAACTGCCACATGCCGGAGGCGGCCTTCGGCGAGATGGCGCGGGGGTTGTAGCGGCTCTCGATCTCCGGCAGCAGGGCCAGCGCGGTCGGCATGCGGGCGCGCTCCAGTTCCTCGACGATCAGGTGCAGGTAGGGACGCGCGCGGCGGTTGAGGTCGGTAAGATACGTGGGATTGGTGGCCATGCCGGCCGCCATGCGGTCAACCCGGGCGTGGTGGCGGATGCCCAGGCTCGGTCCGCGGCGCACCCGCTCCCAGAGGTTGTCGGCGTTACGACCGGCGTACGCGCCGCGGCCACCGCGGCCGACCATCTGGACATCGGCGGCGGGGCGGACATAGCCGTATTCTCGGGCGGACACGGAATAGGGCTGGACGCCGCTCAGCCGCTCTGACCCGGGATCGGAGGCGCAGCCGGGGAGCAGGCAGGCGAGTGCCGGCAGCAGCAACAGCAGCAGAGGCAGTGGTGCGCGGCGGAGGAGACGTGTGCGCGCTGTTGACGCGGCGACGGCGATTCCGTTGGCTTGAATTGGTCCGAGCATGGCGAATACTTGAGCGTATTGAGAGGTTAGTTTTCTTAGTTATTGTTTTTCCGCGAGCGCGAGTGTACGGGATTACCCTAGTAAAAGCCATGCCTACAAACGCCATTGGGGTACCGGTCGTCCTGTGCGTCCACCGGTCGTCGATTGGACCGCATGTCCGGTCTGCCAGCGAGGGTGCTGAATGAGACCCTGTACGCCGCAAGAGGCCGATCCGCTGACCAAGCTCGGCCACTGGTATCGGACGCCTGTCGGGCGCTACGTGGCGCACGCGGAGGCGATCTGTCTGGAGCGCCTGCTCGCCGACGCCTTCGGGCACTACCTGATTCAGTTCGGTGCCCAGACCCAATTCGTGGACGCCATCGCCACCTGCCGCATTCGCCAGCGCGTGGTGCTGGGGCAGGGCGTCGATGCCGACGTTGTCGATGGCGCCGGCATACGCGCATTGCCGTTCGAGCTGCCGCTGGAGACCGCCAGTGTCGACGTCGTGCTGTTGCCTCATACGCTGGATTTCTGTGCCGAGGTGCCGCGTATGCTGCGCGAGGTGGACCGCGTGCTGATTCCCGAGGGTCGGTTGATCCTGTTCTGCTTCAATCCGCTCAGCACCTGGGGCCTGATGCGGTGGTGGCCGCGGCTCCGGCAGCGGCGGCGTGTGCCCTGGTGCGGCACGCAGCTCACGCCATTTCGCATCGGCGATTGGCTCAAGCTGCTGGGGTTCACACAGGAGACGCGCGAGATGCTGGTGTTCCGCCCGCCACTGCGCCGGGCGCTGGCCCACCAGTTGGACTGGCTGGAGCTGGCCGGCCGGCGCTGGTGGCCGATGTTGGGTGGGGTCTTTGCGGTGCGGGCGGTCAAGCGGGTGCCGGCACGCACGCCGCTGCGTCCGGCCTGGACGACGCCGCCCCTGCTGCCGGGCCGGCCGGTCGAGCCGACCGTGAGGCGCGCCCGTGGCGAGTGATGGCGGCGGCAACGGCGGCGCGCGCGCGGTGGAGATCTACACCGACGGCGCCTGCAAGGGTAATCCGGGGCCGGGCGGCTGGGGGGTGCTGCTGCGCTGGGGCGGCCACGAGAAGGAACTCTGCGGTGGCGAGCCCCACACCACCAACAACCGCATGGAGTTGATGGCCGTGATCCAGGCGCTGGAGGCACTGACGCGGCCGTCGGACGTGATCCTGAGCGTGGACTCGCGCTACGTGCGCGATGGCGTCGAGCGCTGGATGCCACGCTGGAAGCGCAACGGTTGGCAGACCCGGGAGCGCACGCCGGTCAAGAACCAGGACCTCTGGGAGCGGTTGGATCAGGCCGTGGCGCGCCACCGCGTGCGCTGGCAATGGGTCAAGGGCCACAGCGGGCATCCGGACAATGAGCGTGCCGACCGGCTGGCCAATCGCGGCATTCCGCCGCGGCGATAGTGCAGCCTTCCTCCTAAACGTCGTCGTCGTCGTCGTTGTCGTTGTCGTCGAGCGTCCGACCACGACCACGACCACGACCACGACCACGAGCAGAGGCTTCGACCAGGTTCCTCGGCTTCGGCCCAACCCGGGTTGGCGGCCTGCAAAATTGGCTGAGACGGGCTGCCAGGGATCTCACCAGTTATGGCGGCGACTGGTCTACTGCGGCATGGCTAGCCTGCAGGGACTGGAATTTTGTTACTACGAAGTGTACGACTTTCAGAGTCTCACAGTGTTTTTCACCTTCAGTGGCAATGGCTAAACACTCCCTGTGTGGGATCGACATCGATCCCGCCCCTGTTTGGGATCGACATCTATCCCGATCCCGATCCCGATCCCGATCCCGATCCCGATTTCGATTTCGCGCCGGCCACCCGCGGTGACTCGCATTTCGACTCGGTCGTGCGTGTGTGGCCGTGCTACTGCTGAACGGCTCGTAACAGAGCGGCGTAGCGAAGAGCTGATAACATACTAGCCCGCTGCGGGATGTCCCCGCGCCCGGTCCCCCGCGCCGGTTGCGGCCATCGGCATCCTGATCTTTCCATCCACATCGAGGTGCCCAAGTTGTCCCAGTCCGATCCCGGCCATTCCGCGATCCCGCCCCTGAGCTCCCAGGAACGCCGCGCGGCGGCCGGCCTGGCCTCCATCTTCGCGCTGCGAATGCTCGGGCTGTTCATGATCCTGCCGGTGTTCGCGCTGTATGCGCACGACCTCGCCGGCGCGACGCCGTTGCTGGTGGGGCTTGCCATTGGTGCCTATGGCCTGACGCAGGCGCTGTTGCAGATCCCGTTCGGGCTGTTGTCGGACCGCATCGGCCGCAAGCCGGTGATCTACGTCGGACTGGTGCTGTTTGCACTGGGCAGCGTCATCGCCGCCACCGCCGGGTCCATTCATTGGGTCATCGTGGGCCGCGCCCTGCAGGGCAGTGGCGCGGTGGCCGCGGCTATCACCGCGCTCACGGCGGACCTGACCCGCGAGTCGGTGCGCACCCGGGCCATGGCCGCCATCGGCATCAGCGTGGCGCTGTCCTTCGCCGCGGCCTTGGTGCTGGGGCCGGTGCTCGGGGAACTGATCGGGGTATCCGGCATTTTCTGGCTCACGGGTGGCTTCGCGCTGCTCGGTATGGCGCTGCTGGCCTGGGTGGTGCCGTCGCCATCGAGCTCGGCGACCCACCGCGACGCCCAGCCGGTGCTCGGCCAGATCGGCGGCGTGCTGCGCAATGGCAGCCTGTTGCGCCTGGATGCCGGCATTTTCCTGCTCCACCTGACCATGGTGAGCCTGTTCGTGGTGTTGCCGCTGTCGCTCATCGACGCGGGGTTGCCGGCCGCACGGCACTGGCTGGTGTATCTGCCGGTGGTGCTGGCGGCCATCGTGCTGATGGTGCCCTTCATCATCGCCGCGGAGCGCGGCGGGCAGGTGCGGATCGTGCTGGTGGGCTCGGCGGCGGCGCTGATCGCGGCGCTGCTGGGCTTTGCGCTGCTGCACACCTCGTTGTGGGGGCTGGCGCTGATGCTGACCGTGATGTTTACGGTCTTCAACCTGCTGGAGGCGGTCCTGCCGTCGCTGGTCTCCAAGGTGGCCGGCGCCGGCGCCAAGGGCACGGCCATGGGGGTCTTCTCCAGCTCGCAGTTCATCGGCGCCTTCCTCGGCGGTGTGCTGGGCGGCCTGGCGCACGAGCGCTTCGGCCCGGAAGCGGTCTATCTGGTGGGCGCCGGCGCGGCCACCCTGTGGCTGCTGGTGGCGGCGACCCTGCGGACGCCGGGGCAGCTCGCGGCGCACATGCTGCCGGTCGGCGAGTTGCCGGCGGCGGCGCTGCCGGGGCTGCGTGAGCGATTGCTGGCTGTGCCGGGCGTGGAGGAGGCCGTGATCGCGGTGGATGAGGGCGTGGCCCACCTGAAGGTGGACAATGGTCGCGTGGATTGGGCAAGATTAGATGCTGCCGCGACGGGGGCCTGACCCATCCCCATGGTCGGACCGGTCGGCGGTGACAGGCGTGCGGGTGCGGGTCGCACGCATCAGCATCTGTCCAGCAGACCCAGAGCGGGGAACCCACGGAGACGCGCATGGCCGGTGGCGGCATCAACAAGGTGATC
>NZ_JAJDNQ010000115.1 GCF_022340605.1 Thiohalocapsa sp. | reverse complement strand
CTGGTCACCGCGGACGAGATTCCCGATCCACAGGCGCTCGCCATCCGCTGCCTGCTGAACGGCCGTGAGATGCAAGCGGGCAACACCGGCGACATGATCTTCTCGGTCGCCGAACTGATCGCGTTCCTGAGTCGGGACACGACGCTGCTGCCCGGCACCCTGATCCTCACCGGCACCCCGCCGGGTGTCGGCGTCGCGCGGCAGCCGCCCGTGTTCCTCGCCGACGGTGACCACGTACAGGCGCACATCGACGGCATCGGTCTTTTGGAGAATCCCGTCATTTCCGCCCGTTGATCGAGGCGCCCGTATGAGAAGTCATTCGTGGTGGAAGGCCGGACCGTGTGTGGCCGGCGCCTTAGATGGGCCGCTCCAAGGCGTCTTCCACCCGCTCCGCGGCCAGCCAGTCGTCCAGTTCATGGCCCGGCGCGAAGCCACGCGCCTCGGCCAGGAAATAGGCGCGATCGGCAACGCGGCAACGGTGACACTCCCGGAGCCGGCGCGCGGCCGCCTCGGTGTCGGGCCTCGGCGCCGTTACGGCACCGGGATGCTCCTCCGGATGTGTCCCCGGATGTGCTCCAGAACGTATCCCGGGGTGCGCCCGGGCCGGGATCTTCGCGGCAGCCGATCGGTCAGGCTTGAGATTGTGCATGCTTCACCTCTATTCGGCACAGAAGACGCATGGGTTACGAGTGATCGGCAAGTCCCCCTTCGTGTACGCCAGTGGGGGCAGCGGTTCCGGAGACGACGTCTCCGGACGGCTCCGAGCAGGAACCCGATGCGCGCTTCAGTTCGCGTCAAACACGCGCTTGAACTGATTATCGGAGCTATGCTTTAGGTACGACATGAGGCATTGGCTGAAGGCGTGCTGGGGTCAAGGCTGGGCATACTCCGGGCGCCGAGATATTCCTTGCCGTTCAGGGCTCGAACCTTCCCGCCTGTCAGCGAATCGTGCACAAACAGGAGTTTAATCCTTGTCACACTTCAGCGATTGCGGCTTCATAGACAGTGGTCTTGGACGATCGGCAAATCCCGACCGCGCAGTCGGGCGCCTGCCTGGACTCGGCATCCCCGGAGGTTCCATGCAGACGCGTACACATTGCGACCCGCGAGCAATCAAGCGCAGGCAATCACGCAAAGCCGAGCTGACCACGCCGCCGCCGCATGCCCGCGACCGAGACCGCTGGCACTGCCCGACCGAACGAGCCCGCACGTGACGCACACCAGAGTCCGCAGGGCATAACGACGTGGCAGGCACATAGCCGCAGCCTCGGAAGCGGCAAACCCTGCACGGGTTGAGCCCATGCGCATGAGCCCGCCTGAGACTGACGCGCAGAACGGCGATAGCAAGACAGACACGCGAGGAGCTACGAAGTCCATGTTCAACCAACAAAGTCGCATTCTCATCGTCGATGACCACCCGCTGGTGCGAGCCGGCCTGCGCAGCCTCATCGATGCAGAACCTGATCTCACCATCTGCGCCGAGGTCAGCAACGTCCGCGACGCCGTTGAGGTGGCACGGGCGGAGGCTCCCGATCTGGTGCTCGTCGACATCTCCCTTGACGACGGCAACGGCATCGAACTGATCAAGCGGCTGAAGGTGCACAACCCGGATCTCAAGATGCTGGTGTGCTCGATGCACGACGAGTCGCTGTTCGCCGAGCGCGCCATCAACGCCGGCGCTCGCGGCTACGTGAACAAGCACCAGGTCACCGAGCAGGTGCTGGAGGCGATTCGCCAGGTGCTGGCCGGCCGCATCTATCTCAGCGAGAAGATGGTGGAGCGCGTCATCAACGGCTTCGCCAAGAAGAAGGACGGCGGCGCATCGAGCATCGAGGACCTGAGCGACCGCGAGCTGGAGGTCTTCGGCCTCATCGGCCAGGGGCTGTCCACCTCGAAAATCGCCGAGCGGCTGCACTTGAGCGTCAAGACCGTCGAGACGCACCGCGAGAAGATCAAGCGCAAGCTGCAGCTCGCCACCGGTGGCGAACTGGTGCGCCACGCGGTGCAGTGGCACATGGAGCAGGCCTGACGCCGCCACCCGCGCCGCCGTGACCTTGAGCGGCGCTAGCTGCCCCAGTGGCAGCGGCTCGGTCGCAGCGGCTCGGCAGCTACTGCGAGCCGGGATACTTCTCAGGCTAGATACGCCAGGACCCTCGCCGACGTTCGGCCCGCCTGGCGCTGACCGATAGCGAGCTGAGGCAACCTGCAACGCGCATACGCGCCCGCGATCACCGCGGCGCGCATGCAATTAACCCATCGCAGGACGCCAACGCATGTCGACCCCCGAGCCGCCGGCTACAGGCGGCAACTGTCCCTCATCCGCTGCCCCGGCGTTGATCGCCGGCCCAGCTCCGGCACCCGTTGCCAGCGCTGCTGCGGGCGACCCGGCCTCACCCGCGCAGCCCGAGCAAGACGCTGGCCGCACCACTGCCCAGTCCGCACCCAACGGCGGACCCCGCGCACACGAGGCCAAGGCGCCGGTGGTGGGCATCGTCTGCTCCGCCGGCGGCTTGCGCGCGCTGGAGGAGCTATTCGCGGCAGTGCCGCCAGCCAGCGGACTCGCCTACCTGGTCATGCCGCACCTCGCGCCCGACGAGCCCAGCATGCTCGTGGAGCTGCTGGGCCGGCACGCGCCCATTCCGGTGCTCGCGGCCGTCGCCGACGCCGAGCCGGAGCCGGACCACATCTACCTGGCGCGTCCGGGCGAGCGCCTGACCCTGCACGGCGGGCGTATCCATGTCGAGCAACTGCGCGCCACCGAACCGTCCAGCACGGCCCTGGACGGCCTCCTGATCTCGCTCGCGGACGACCTCGGCCCCACTGCCCTCGGCGTGGTGCTCTCCGGCACCGGCGAGTCGGGCGTCAAGGGGCTGCGGGCCATCGTCGACGCCGGCGGCTTGAGCGTGGTGCAGCTGCCCGCGACGGCGGAGTACGCGGCCATGCCCCAGGCGGCCATCGACGCCGGTCTGGTCGACCTGGCCCTGCCGCCGGCACAGATCCCAGCCGCCCTGATGGAACATGCCCAGCCCGCGGGCGGCGACATCGCGCATGCGGAGCGCTCCCCGCAGCCGGCCGAGCAGGGCGCGCTGCGCCGTATCCTGACGCTGCTCAGGATTCGCACCGGCTGCGACTTCCGCGACCATCGCCCCAGCGTCGTGAGCCGGCGCATCCGCCGGTGCATGGACCAGCTCGGCATGGGTGACATCGAGGCCTACCTGGGACTGCTGCGCCGCGAGCCCCGGAAGCTGGAGGAGCTTTGCCAGGACCTGATGATCGGGGCCACCGGCTTCTTCCGAGACCCAGAGGCCTTCGACGCGCTCAACCAGCGCGTCATCGAGCCCTTGGTGGAGCACCATCGCGGCGAGGCGCCGATGCGCCTCTGGGTGCCGGGCTGTGGCAGCGGCGAGGAGGCGTACAGCGTCGCCATGCTGGTGCTGGAGGCCTTCAACAAGGCCGGCCGCGCCGCCAACGTGCAGGTGTTCGCCACCGACATCGACCGGCAGGCGCTGGAGCGCGCCCGCCAGGGCATCTACCCCGAGTCGGCCATGCACGGGCTGAGCAGCGAGCGCCGGGAACGCTTTTTCACCAGCCTCGGCGACGGCCGCCAGCAAGTCAGCAAGGCGCTGCGGGACGTGCTGGTTTTTGCAGTGCAGAATCTGCTACGTGATGTCCCTTTCTCTCACATCGACCTCATCACATGCCGCAATGTGCTCATCTACTTGAAGCCAGGTGCGCAGGAACAGGCGATCGCACGGTTCCACTTCGCCCTGCGCCCGGACGGCTACCTGCTCCTCGGCAACATCGAGGCCGTGGGCAACCGCAGCGACATGTTTAAAACCATCTCCAAGCGCTGGCGCATCTTCCAGCGTGTCGGTCCCAGTCGCGGCGACCTCATCACCATGCCACGCCACGATCCGCGGCTGGCCGCGCCCTCTCCAGAACTACCGCCGATGCCGGGCTTCGGTGTTGCGACCGGCTCTCAGGATATCGCCCGGCGGGCGCTGTGCGAGCTCTACGCCCCCGCCGCCGTGATGATCAACGGCGCTTACGAGATCCTCTATTTCCATGGCCCAACGGCGGACTACCTGGAGCTGCCGAGCGGCGAGCCCACCCGCGTGCTGCTGGAGATGCTGCGCAAGGGGCTGCTGTCGCCCGTACGCGACGCCTGCCAGTCGTCCCTGCGTGAGAGACGCCCGGCGCGGGTAAGCAACGCCAACGTACTGCGCGGTAGCAGTCGGGTGCCGGTGGAGATCCTGGTGCACCCGGTGCGCGAGAGCCGGCGCGGCGAGCAGTTGCTGCTGGTCACCTTCCGCGACCGCGGCCCCGCCGCGAAAGCCGAGGCAGCGCAGGCGATCGAGGCGAGCCAGGGCCCGGTGCTCACCGCCGCGGAGCAGTTGGAGCTGGAGCTGCGCGCCACCCGCGACGACCTGCGCAGCACCATCGAGGAGCTGCAGAGCGCGAACGAGCGGCTCATCGCCGCGAATGAAGAGGTCGTCTCCATCAACGAGGAGTTGCAGTCCACCAATGAGGAGCTGCAGACATCCAAGGAGGAGCTGCAATCGCTGAACGAAGAGCTCGCGACCGTCAACAGCCAAATGCACGAGAAAGTGGGCGAGCTGGAGCGGCGCAACGCCGACGTCGGCAACCTGCTCGCCGCCACCAATGCCGCCACCGTGTTCCTGGACCGGGAGCTGCGGATCAAGCTGTTCACGCCGGCGTGCCGGGAGCTCTTGAACCTGCGCCCGACGGACCACGGCCGACCACTGGCGGAGTTGCGGGTGCACGTGGACGACCCGCACCTGCTCGCAGACTGTGGCGCCGTACTGGAGAGCTTGTCCCCGGTGGAGCGGCAGGTCGGCGGTGACGCCGGCCGGCGCTATCTGCGGCGGATTCTCCCCTACCGCAGCCAGGACGACCGCATCGAGGGCGTGGTCCTCACGCTGACGGACATCACCGCCGCCAGTGCAGCAGAGGCCAGGCTGCGTGCCAGTGAGCGCCATTATCGCCGCCGCTTCGAGGACGCCCCCATCCGGATGGTGGAGCAGGACTGGTCCGCCGCGGCCGAGGTGTTACGCGGTGTCGGTCAGGCGGCAGCGGACCCGGCCTTCTTCACCACCCAACCGGAGACCCTCGCCGCCTGCCGCGAGGGTATCCGCATGACCGCGGTCAACCGTGCCGCGCGCGCCCTGCTGGGCATGCCGGACGACGAAGCCGTACCCCTCGCGCTGCCGCGCGCCTGCTGCGCCGGACAGCTCGGCACCGTGCTGGCGGCCTTCGCCGCCGGCCAGCGTGTCGCCCAGTGCGAGGACGAGCTCCGCACCGCATCGGGCCAACTGCTGCCGGTGTTGTGCCAGTTCGCGCTCGTCCCCGGGAGCGAGGAATCCCTGGAGCGAGTACTGGTGATGATCCTGGACCTCAGCGCCCAGAAGGCCCTGGAGCGCCGGCTCGCGGACAGCGAGCAACGCCTGCGCCGGGCGCTGCGGCTGGTGCACGAGGCCGTCTGGGAGTACGACATCGCCCAGGAGCGGCTCTGGTGGAGCGACGAGTACGATCGCCAGTTCGGCAAGCCCACGCCGCTGCGTAAGCCGCTCGCCGAATGGTGGGCCGAGCGCATTCACCCGCACGACCGCGTCGCGGCACAGGCACGCTTGCAGCAGGCCATCGACGAGGCCGCCGAGGGCTGGCAGGCCGAATACCGCTACCGCCGCGCAGACGGTCAATACGTGCCCGTATTGGAGCGCGGCGCGCTGGACCGCGACGCCACCGGCCGGCTCACGCGCGTGCTCGGCTGCATGCTGGACATGAGCGACCTCAAGTCGGCGCAGCGGGCGCTGTCGGAACGCGAGACGCGGCTGCGCTCGGTGCTGGAAGCGGCGGCCGAGGCGATTATCACCGCCGACACCGACGGCCGCATCCTGACCTTCAACCCCGCCGCCGAAGCCATGTTCCGCTGCACCGCGGAGGCCGTGACAGGCACCCCGCTACGCGGGCTCTTCGCACGCGCGAATGGCGCGCCGCCGGACCCTCTGGCGGCACAGGACACCCAACAGCGGCGCACGCTGCAAGCGCGCAGGGCGAGCGGCGACACCTTCCCGCTGGAGCTGTCCGCGCGTTTTGTCGAGGAGCAGGGACTTTGGGTGGTCGTGGGGCGTGACCTGAGCGATCAGCGACGCCTGGAGCGCGACGTCATCGAGCTCAGCACCCGCCAGCAGGAGGAGCTTGGCCGCGAGATCCACGATGGCCTCGGCCAAGAGCTGACCGCGCTCCTGATGCTCTCCCACAGTATCCGCCGGCAGCTGGAGGACCGCCGGATACCGGCAACGCCGGAGGCCTTTGCCCAGATCGAAGAGTACCTGCGCCATGCCCTGGACACCTGCCGTACTATCGCCCGCGGACTGTCCGCGGAAGTCTCGGCACCGGGGCTGGAGAACGCGCTGAGCGAGCTCGCCACCGGCATGGAGCGCGCATCCGGCATTCCCTGCCGATTCGCACACACCGGCCGCAACGTTGCGCTGAGCGAGCAGCAGGCGGCACACCTCTACCGCATCGCCCAGGAGGCGGTCAGCAACGCCATGCGCCACGCCCAGGCCAGGCGGGTGGACATCGACCTGGAGGTGGACGACACGGTGGTCGTGCTGCGCGTGCGCGACGACGGCCAGGGCATACCGCCCGGCGCCAAGCGCGGACTTGGCCTGCGTCTGATGGCTTACCGTGCCGGCATGCTCGGCGGCACCTGCACCGTGCAGGACGCCGCCAGCGGCGGCACCGTGGTGGAATGCCGCGTGCCGCACCAACACTAATAAGGGGCTAGGGGCTAGGGGCTAGGGGCTAGGGGCTAGCCCAGCGTTTCACCTAACGTCGCCGTCGCCGTCGCCGTCGTTGTCGTGGTCGAGTATCCGACCATGACCACGAGCAGAGACTTCGACCTGGTTTCTCGGCTCCGGTCCCACCCGGGTTGGCGCCCTGCAAAATTGCCTGAAACGGGTACTCGGGGCTAGAGAAGGATTTCTCCGCCCCTGCAATCGCATCCAGGCTAATCTTGCTGCTCCTTCTCGGCGATGCGGACCGCCAGCAGGTCGCACACCTCGTGCCGCAGCAGCGAGCGGGAGATGGAGCCGAACAGGTTGCCGAGCCAGGTGTGATCCCGGGCACCGACGATAATCAAATCCACGGCGAGATCCTTGGCGACGTGCTCGATGCTGCGACCGGTGGGGCCGAACTCTACGATGCGGTCCTCGGGCGGCACGCCGATGCGCGCACCCAGTGCGTCCAGCTCCTGCCGGGCGACGTCCACCAGCTCGCGCTCGAGGTCCAGGTCCGACGGCAGCATCGGCTCCGCCATGAAGGCGCCGCCCGCCAGCTCGGTTTCGGGTGGCACGTACTCAACGACGTTCAGCAGCGTCAACCGGGCGCCGAAGCGCTCGCGCATGGCGACGGCGCGCTGCACGACGACCTCGGACTCCGGCGCGAAGTCCACGGCAAGCAGCAGGTGCCGGTAGGGGTTGTCCGACATCACCACCTCCTTCAATAGTTGGGGCTCGCCTCAGATTATATGCGTCGCCGGGCGCCCAATTGATGCCATTTCGAGGTTTCGCCCCCTCTCCGGGCGCGTAGAATGACTCACCGCACCGGCATGCCCCCAACGCCGCCTCACGCCCACACCATGCCCCGCCACGTCACGCCGCTGTCTCTGACCAACGACGACGCCTACCGCAGCTGGCGCGACGCCAAGCTCACCGATCTGCCCACGTCAATGGCAGACCTGGTCGTGGAAATCGGCGATCCACGGCGCCTCGGCAACACCGAAGCGGCGGCCATCCTGGAGCGGTGCCGGCGCTGGAACATGGCCGTGTATCGCTCTTCGGCGGGCGATGATCCAGATAAGGAGATCCTGCGGCTGCTCGGCCAACGCTTCGGGCTGCACCGTCTGGACCGGAACCCGGGCGCCGATGAGGACGCCATCACCGCCGTCACCATCCGCACCGACGCCCTACACGGCGGGTTCATTCCATACACCGACAGGCCCATTGCCTGGCACACCGACGGCTACTACAACAGCCCGCAACGGCAGATCAACGCTTTCATCCTGCACTGCGTGCACGCCGCCGCGGATGGTGGCGAGAATGCCCTGCTGGACCCGGAGATCGTCTACATCCGCCTGCGCGATCGCGACCCCGCCCACATTCACGCATTGATGCACACCCAAGCCATGACTGTTCCGCCGCATGTCGTCGATGGTGAGGTCCTGCGTCCGGCGAGCACCGGCCCGGTGTTCCGCAGCGGCGTGCGCGGCCGGCTGGCGATGCGCTATACGGACCGCAAGCGCAACATCCAGTGGCGGGACGACCCCGCGACGCGGGCCGCCGTGGCCGCGCTGCGGGAGGTCCTCGCGGCCGCGGACACCCCGGTGCTGCGCCTGCGCCTGGAGCCCGGCTGGGGGATCATCTGCAACAACGTGCTGCATTCGCGCACGGCATTCAGCGACACGGGGCAACCGCGGCTGCTGTATCGGGCA